>JAJRTL010000437.1 GCA_024278315.1 Planctomycetota bacterium
CCAGGGAGCGTTCTCGACCATGAAGACCGCGTTGACCATCACGTCGATCCCGGCTTCGTTGCAGAGCCTGGAGGCCACCGGCAGATTTCGGAAAACCAGGTCGGGTTTGGACCGCAAGCGGATGGCTTCGTACACGTCGGGCATGTGGCTGTCGATCGAGAAGGAAATCGATGCGACGTGGGGTTCGAGCTCTTCGAATGTCTTCTCGTCCAGGAATTGAAGATTCGTCACGATGTCCAGTTCGATGCAGTACTCGATGGCGAGCTTTCGTGTCAGCTCCCAGGTCAGGATCAACGGCTCACTGCCCGAGAAAGGCACAATGACTGAGGCCGTGGGTAGAATCTGTTCAGCCGCCTTTTCCACGAGGGACTCGGGCATCTTCTTGAGTGGCGGATTGACTCCGTCGTAGCACATCGTGCAACTCATGTTGCAGAAGTTGCTCAGCTGAAGATCCACGATGTAGGGCTTGGACTTGAATACGAAGCCCTTGGACAGGAGGTCGGCCTCGAGATCGAGTCGATTGGATTCGTAGATGCGTTGCTTCTCTTCTGGTGTGAAGCGAGGTCGAACTTTGGAGAAGTCGATCTTCAGATACTCGTCTTCTGTGTTCCTCTGCAAGCGTGCTTGGGAAGGTGCGTGGAACTCGGACGATTCTTTGTCTGGGTGTGGGCCGGTGATTTCGTCCATGTGGAGAGGGCTTCGTGTGGGCCAGGTCGAGCGGAAGGGGTGATATACTCCCGGCTCAAGAGCATATCACCGACCTGAGTCCTGTTCGCGGTGCTGGACCGAAAGGCACCGTCAGACGCATCGAGGTCATGGATAAGTCGGGCTCACCCGGTGCCGGCGGTTTCTGGAGCAAGGAAGGCTGCTATGCTCCCAGGCTTGGCCCTCTCCAACCTCTGGAAGATTCTCACATGCTGAAGCCATCGATCCAGGCATTCACGTTTGCCGCTACGCCAGTTCGAGCTGTAGGCGGCCGCGCTGGTCGACACCGGTGACGCGGATCTGCAGCTCCTGGCCGGGCTCGGGGTTCTGGGCTCCGAGTTTTTCCTTGGGGAGGAGGCCTTCTGCGTTCTCGTAGATCTTCACGAAGGCGCCGAAGTCCTTGACGCTGACGACGGTGGCCTTGTAGACGCTGCCTGTCTGGACGGCGCCCACGGCATGGTTGACGAGGGCGAGAGCCTTCTTCATCGCACCTCCATCGTTGGCGTAGATCGTCACGAGACCGGTGTCGTCGACGTTGACCCGCGCCCCGCTCTCTGCCTGCAGCGCCTTGATCGTGGCGCCTTTGGGGCCAATCAGGGCGCCGATGAGGTGGGGGAGGATGCGGATGCCGCGCACCTGGGGGGCCTGGGATGGGAGTTCGTCCCTTGCCGCGGGCAGGACTTCTGCCATGCAGTCGAGGATGTGGTCTATCCCTTGTCTCGCCTGGTGCATGGCCCGTTCGAGGACCTTGCGCGTGAGCCCGCCGATCTTGTTGTCCATCTGCAAGGCGGTGATGCCCTTGCGTGTGCCCGTGACCTTGAAGTCCATGTCTCCCAGGTGATCCTCGTCGCCGAGGATGTCGGAGAGGATGGCCACCTCGCCCGCTTCCTCGATGAGTCCCATGGCAATGCCCGACACGGCTGCGGTGAGGGGCACGCCGCTGTCCATGAGTGCGAGACAGCCACCGCAGACCGTGGCCATCGACGAGGAGCCGTTGCTCTCCGTGATGTCGGACTCCAGGCGGATGGTGTAGGGGAAGTCCTCGAAGGCTGGCAGGCATTGCTTGAGTGCACGCAAGGCCAGGTTGCCGTGCCCGATCTCTCGCCGACCCGGCCCACGGAGCGGGCGGGTCTCGCCTACCGAGTAGGGTGGGAAGTTGTAGTGGAGCAGGAAGCGCCGTTCTTCTCTCCCGAAGAGCGTGTCGACCAACTGCGCATCGGATCCTGATCCCAGCGTGCAGCTCACCATGGCCTGTGTTTCACCTCTTGTGAACACTGCCGAGCCATGCACGGCCGGTAGCCAGCCGCACTCACCCCAGATCGGCCGGATGTCCTCGTTTCCTCGGCCATCCAGGCGAATGCCCTCGGAGACGACGCGCTGCCGCATGCGCTTTTTCTGTAGCCCGTAGAAAAGCTCCGACGCGTCTCCCTGCGTCAGCTCCTCCTCCTGGCCCTCCATCGGAAGCGTCTCCTTCCATGTCTCGAACACGCTGGCGAATGCCTCGGCCCGCTTCTGCTTCTTGAAGATCCCCAGGCAGTGCTGGATGCTCTGCCCGCAGTCCTCCTCGACTTTCTGCTCCCACGCAGCCATCCGGGAGCCTCGCTCCTGGCTCGGCGGGACGAAGTCCCGCTTGGGCTGGCCCACCTTCGTCACCCAGTCCCGGACTTGCTCGCAGGCCTTTTCCAAGACCTGCAGGGTCTGCAGCAGGTGATCCAAGAGGATCTCACCGGGCACTTCGAGGGCCTCGCCTTCGACCATGACGAGGCCATGGGGCCCTACGGAGACCACGAGATCGGCTTGGGCTTCCTCGCGCTCGGAGGGCACGGGCAGCAGTGTGGTGCGATCGCGGTAGAGCACCGAACGACAGCCCAGCATGGGACCTGCCGAAGGGATGTCCGAGAGGGCTACCGCGACGCCGGCGCCCAGGAGGGCGAGGCTGATCGTGTCGGCGCCTGGGCCTGCCGAGAGCACCGTGGCCTGGATCTGCACCTCAGCCCGATAGCCCTTGGGTAAGAGGGGGCGCAGCGAGCGGTCGAGGATGCGGCAGGCGAGGATCTCGTGATCCCTGATGCGCCCCTCACGTCGCAGGAAGCCCCCTGGGATGCGGCCGGTGGCAGCTGTCTTCTCCCGGTACTCGACCGTGAGGGGAAAGAAGTCCATGCCCAGCTTGGGCTCCTTGGCGCCCACCACGGTGACGAGGACGACGCTGTCCTCCTCGCGCACGAGTACCGAGGCACTTGCCTGCTTGGCCATCTTGCCGGTCTCGAATCGGACCTTGCGGGTCCCCAGTTGGAGTTCGAGGGTGGACGGTTCTGGGGGATCGATACTTTTCCTGGCAGCACTCATGCCAGGAGACTAGCCACGCGCAATCCTGCGGGCTACTGCGCGAAGGGGAAGAAGTCGGCTCCGCCCGCCAGCGCCGCTCGCAGGAGCGCGAGGTTCTGGCCCCGATTCAGGTCCTGCTCGCCCTGGGCGAGGTATCCGAAGCGCAGACGGCGGCAGGCCAGATAGATGGCCGAGGCGCGCATGGACCACTCACAGCGGATCCGGTCCGAACCCATCTGGCCCTGCAGGAAACGGAAGAAGAGGTCTCGCTTCCACTCCGAGGAGCGGCGGCTGTGGATCCAGAACCACGTGAAGTCGTGCTCGGGAGAACCGGTGCCGATACGTTCGAAGTCCACGAGGTAGGGGCGGCCATCGGGATCCACGAGGATGTTCTCCTCCGTGAAGTCCCCGTGCACAGGCACCTGAGGCCGGGACTCGAGCCAGCTCATCGCATCGGTGAAGAATCGCCTGAGCGAGGCCCAGGTCTCTTCACCAACGATGAAGATCAGGGGGTCGTACATCAGCCGCACGACGCGGTCCCTCAGCGAGGCGATGTCCCAACGGTTGAGCGGAAAGTTGCGCCGCCCGGTCAGCCGTTCCATGGCCAGCCCCTTCATGGAGGTCAGGAGATCGAAGACGTTCTCCGCAGCCAGATGCTCGGAGCGTGGCCCCTTGGCCTGCCGGATATGTTCGAGCAGGAGCCAACTGGGCGGATCCTGGTGATCCATCGCGATGGTCTTGGGTGCGGGCAGCCTGCGGCGATCCACATCGAAGGAATCCAGGAAGGAGTAGAAGGCGATTTCGCGGCGCGCGTAGTTCTCGATCTTCACTTCGGGCGGATAGAAGCAACCTTCCTGCGGTGGGTGGAAGAACTTGAGCAGGAACTCGCGTCCGTCGGTGCCCTTGCAGGGCAGGAGCAGGGAGCTGTGGTGCTCATGGATCGGGCGTGGAGGTTGCATGGAGCTCTCCTCGATGCCCAGTTCCTCGAGCACTTCCCGTGCCTGACCGATCAGGTCGGTGGTCTGGATTGGCTCCTCGTGCATCGGCCTCTCACCCTTGGGGCTGCTACTCTCGTTCTTTCTTGGCCTGGAAGACTGGTCCCAGGTCCTTCCCATCCAGGAGATGATTTACGGTGACCCGCATCGTCTTCCACCCCTCAGGCAGGGACACCTCCTGGTCCAAACTGCTCTCGGCCTCAAGGAAGTTCCGCCGCCCACCTTCCAATAGCCGACTTTTCGACCAGAGTTCCCTGCCGTCTTCAGCTGTGACCGTAAACCGCACCTGAAACTGCCTGATTTTGAGGGAGGGGATCCTGTGGCCCGCCTTGTTCTCGAGGAACAGAGTGGCCTTGCCATCCTTGGGACCTTCTACCCTGAGGGCAAAGGCCTTGGCCACGAACTTGGGATCGGAGGGGCCGAGAATCAGGTGGGACCGGGCTTTGCGCTCCTTGCCCTCGGGCTTCCCGGTCTGGGGGTCGTTGGCTATCGGGCGCTCGAGATCGGGCATGTGGCAGTGCTGGCAGGTCCTGCCGGATTTGGCCTTCTTGGTGGCCGCGAAGCTCTTGCCGAGCGCCCGCACAGGTCCGACGTTGGTGTTGTGGCAGCTGAGACAGAGCGTCGAGCTCTTGCCGCCGTAGTACTCGTGCTGGACGCTCTCGTGGGCTGTCGTCTTGGCACCGAAGGGACCTCCAATCTTGTCCCCGACCCGGTGGCAGCTCTCGCAGGTGATGCCCGAATGGAAGTCGCCACTGCGCGCCTTGGGCTTCTTGGGCGCCCGCGCCACGACCGAGTCCGGAACGTGGCAGGAGTAGCAGCTCTCCTTGCGCTTGCGGCGCTTGATCGCAGCCTGGTAGATAGGATCGGTCCAGGATCGAGCGTGCAGGCTCTGTTTCCATTCGTCGAAATAGACCTTGTGGCAGTCCTTGCAGCTGGCTCGTGTTCCGGCAATGGGGGTGAGCGGCGTCTCATCCTCAGGGGATTCGACGATGAGTCCCACCGAGGCCAGGAGGACAGGGACCCAGACGATGTGATTCAGGAGCTTCATGCGTTGCTTGTCCGGACCCTCAGGGCCCTGGGGAGGGCCCTGTTCCCACGGAATCGCCGGGAGAACAGGCTTGAGTGCCCTGTGATGTGGTGATCGGTTGTTCAGGGAATCTGTAGCTTGCCAGACTGGCCGAAGAACTGGATCGGATTGTCCCACACTACGCTCATGATGCGTTCTTGTTCCCAGCCTCTGTGTTCGAGTTCAACGACGGTCTTGGGGATCAGAAGGGGGTCTGAGACACCCCAGTCGGCAGCCGAGTTGATCAACATTCGATCGCTCCCGAAACGCTCCAGGATGTCCGCGGCTCGCGCGGGGGTCAGCTTGGTGCGCGTATAGATGGAGTGCCCGGCCCAGCAACCGCTTCCGTCCTTGACGAGGCTGATCGTCTCCTCGGTGTTGTGATCCACCAGGACGCGCTCCTCGGCGATGCCGGACTCGCGGATGATGGCCAGCGTGCGCTCGGTTCCGCCGAGCTTGTCCACATGAGGGAGGTGGACCAGGACGGGCAGGTCATGCTTCTTGCCCAGCTCCAGGTGCTCCTGCATGCAGAACTCCTCGGACTTCGTCATCGAATCGAATCCGATCTCGCCGACGCAAACACACTTGGGATGCTCGAGATACTCGGGGATGAAGCTCAGGACCTCCCGCGTCAAACCCTCGTCATTGGCCTCTTTGGGGTTCATGGCGATCGCCGAGTGGTGGGCGATCTGGTACTGGGCCGCGCGTGTGGGTTCGAACTCCAGGAGATGGGAGAAGTAGTCGCGGAAGGTGCCCGCCTGCGTGCGCGGTTGGCCGAGCCAGAAGGCCGGTTCGAGGATGGCGCGGACGCGGGCCAACTCCATGTGGGAGTAGTCCTCCGTGGTCCGCGAGAACATGTGGATATGGGGATCGAAGATTTTCATGCGCGAGGTCTCTCCCAGAGACCGGTGTGGTTCGGGGGCAGGGATGAAGCGGGATGATTCTACGAGGCAAGAGAGGCAGGCAGGCAGGAAATCACCGGGTCTTGGGGGTCTCCGGGCTTGCGGTTCCTTCGCGCCCCGCACCCTTCCTGGCCTGCCAGGACAGGATGAGGCTGGTCATGAGGTCGTAGCTCTTGACCCCATGGGTTACGCCCTGCGAACGGAGGATCTTGTCGTAGGTTCTCCAGGCCATGCGGCTCAGGTCCGGATTCCTGAGTTTCTTGAGCTTCCTCTCGACCCCCAGCCGGTCGTCCCTGACGCCTGGCCCGGCTGTTTCTCGGAGCTGGGATCGAAGCCTGGCCGGGGCCTGCCCCAGAAACCTCCGGAAGGCCCCGACATGCCCCGAGTAGCGGAACCAGGGGTCGGGGGAGTTCGTGCAAGCCAGCCAGGCCACGAAGCTGGCTTCGTCCTCCGGAGCGAAGCCAGCGAGGTGGGCCAACTCGTGGACGGCTACGTAGGGCAGGTAGAGAGGCGGAAGAGCCGGATCCATGTGGCACTCCTGGGTGAAGGGCGAGAAGACGCCGGAGACCGAGAAGCGCAGGAGGAGGCCCTTGGGCCAGGCACCCTTCAGTCGGGCTGCCGGGAGGGGGGCCGTGGCCAGGAGAGGGAGGATGGCATTGAGAGCGATCACGGCCCTCGTCGAGAGATCGGCCATAGTGGTGTCGTCTGGCAGTGGGACACGGGTCTGCCTGGCCTGCGTCGCGTTCAGGAGCGCCTGCTCTTCGAAGGTGCTCGCGAGGCCCGTGGCAGGGGGCAGATCGAGGCGCTCGGCGAGGGGGGCACGTTGGTAGAGCCAACCGAAGCCCAACAGGTAGATGTCCATCAAGACGACGACCAGGAGGAGCGTGCGGAGGCCCAGGAGCTTCCAGGCAGCTCTCCTACCTCCGCTGTCGGGATTGACCCGGCCGAAGGCCGCCCGAGCCAGGGATGCCAGGAATCCCAAGGTGAGCAGGACGATCAGGAGCTCGGTCAGGGAGAAGGGAAGAGCCGAGAGGGGTGTCGAGAGCAGGAAGCGATAGACCGGGAAGAAGGTCTGGGCATGGAGCGATTCGACCCATGAGGTCGGGACCATGCCTGAGAGGAAGAGGATGAGGCCCAGAAGGCTCAGGAGCAGAAAGGTGATGTAGGTGCGGGTCATGTGGGCCAGGTGGGGTTGACGCTGTCCATATTCTCGCCTGCAAGGGCCAGGGAGCATCAAGCCATTCCTTCAATCAGTCGATGGGGGAATACGACAGTCTCATTCGAATTGCCGCACATCGATAGAGGCTGATGGCGTTCTCCGACGTTTGACTCCAAAAAAAGCAGCTGGATCAGGTTTCCCGAGTGGACCTCCCATCACAAATCATCGACTCCATGGAAGTCTTGTCCGACGGAGAATCGGGCGAGGAGAGCAAGGACTTCGAGCACCTCATGGGGCGTGTTCGCGAGTTGGTGGAGCGACGTGCTCAGCAGATCAACACCAAGGGTGAGACGAAGGATCTCCTCTGCGAAGTGCTCTTTGGAAGGCTCAACAAGGGCTTCCAGGAGTTCATCCAGAGCGGTGAGCTGGTAGGTGATGCGCGCAAGAAGGCCGACTTCCTCGTCGGTTCGGTGCTCACTGGCAGGATCCTGGATGAGATCGCGACCATCTTGGATCGCGTCCTCCGCGATGCGGCGATGCCCCACGACTACCACTTGGCAGGCCGGGTCGAGTTCATCCGATTGCATGAGCTCCTGCAGTTGCTGTCGTCGGGAAAGCACACAGGCAGACTGATGGTCGAGCGTCCCGACACGCAGATCGATCTCTATCTGCTCAATGGCTCGATCGGTTTCGTGGATCCGCACCAGTTCACGCAGCGCATGATCCGCGGCAAGGGATTGAGCCCATGGCGTGAGATCCCAGAAGAGCTCTCCTCCGATGCCAACCGCGTGAGAATCGAAGAGGGCGTGCCTATCCTGCTGACCTTGAAGGATCGAGGCTACTTCAAGGAAGAGGAGTTCAAGAACCAGCTCCGCGCGATCGGAAGCGAGTTGATCTACGATCTCCTTCTGCGGAACCAGGATACGTCCTTCAGCTACAAGGCTCTGGAGGAGGTGCCGGAGTTCGTCACCAAGTACAACGCAGCCTTGCCGATCATGCCCCTCATGCTGGAGGGGCACAAACGGATCGACGACTGGCGAGCCATCGCCAAGGCCTTCCCGGATCTGGACGAACCCATCGCGCCGGCGCCCGACCTCTTCACGCAGATTGCAGAGATGTCTCTCGGAGTCGTGGAGATCAAGGTCCTGACGATGGTGAATGGGGAGAACTCCTTCACACAGGTGAGGCGTGCGGTTGGGCTGAACCGATACGACATGGGCGTCATGTTGTTGAACTTTGCCCATGAGGGGATCATCGAACCGCCGGGTGGTCGGGATTCCCTGGATCACGAGCTGACGGCCGAGGAGAGCATGGAGGCTGTCGAAGAAGCGCTCATGGTCAACGAGTCGCTCGAGGCCATCCCCGAGTCACTCGATGCCATCTTCGGAGAAGGTGCTGAGGATGAGCAGGGCTTTGGCCTCGGATTCCTCGAGGCGGCCCGCGAAGACGGCGACGACTGAGTCCCTGGAGCGGTCCGCTCCCGCGCCATGCTCCCCCCGGGATCTGGCAGAGGATCGCAAGTTCCTGTCAGATTCGTGCAATTCGGCTTGGAGTCGGAGAGGGGGGGCTACGTATGGATGGTCTTCTCGGTCAGAATGTCCGGCCGTTGCTGCCCCTGAACCACTTCCGCTCTCAGTCCATCCACCATGGTGAGGATCATGCGTCCCAAGAGTCTTTCTCTCCTGCTCCTCCTTTTCCTGCTTCCGATCTCCCTCGCCGCGCAGAGCCCCCAGGAAAAAGTCTGGTTGGGTGTGTCTGTCGAGGAGGCCGATGAAGGCGGCCCCGTCACCCTGGTCGAAGTCGTGCCAGGAAGTCCCGCTGCCAAGGCCGGTTTGAAGGTAGGCGATGCGGTTCTCCAGGTCGGACGCGCCAAGGTCAAGAACCTCGATGGCTTCATGGAGAGCGTTCTGGCGATGAGCCCGGGAAGCACACAGTCCTTCGCCATCCGTCGCAAGGGCAAGACTCTCCGTCTGCGTGTCAAACTCGGCAGCCAGGCGGAGCGAGAGGCCCTGGCGAGAAAGAAGGCACGACCCAAGCGTGTCCAGCGCAACAGGGTGGCCAAGAAGGTCAAGAAAACCAAGCCCCGTGCAACCAAGCCCCGAGGCAAGGGGCGGCTCGGCGTCACCCTCGAGGATGATGGGATGTCGATCCGCGTACTCGAGGTCGTGAAGGGCGGACCCGCTGCGAAGGCAGGGCTGCAGCGTCGTGACCTCATCGTCAAGGCTCGCGGTCGGGAGGTCCGGGATCTGGATGAGTTCATCGCGGACATACAGAAGACCGGCGCCGGTGCCGCCTACCCCCTGGAGATCCGCCGAGGCAATCAGACCCTGAAGCTCACCGCGCGCCTGGGTGGCTATGGCAGACAGCCAGCCGAGCCGGGACGTATGGGTGGGCCTGCTGTGGCCAAGAAGGATGCGCCCAAGAAGAAGGCCACTCCCAAGAAGCACAACCAGCGCCATGCCTCTGGCGCCAAGGGCAACCGATCCCCCCTCATCGGTCGCGTCGTGGCGCAGGCCAAGAAGCAGGGGCGCCTCGCGCTGATCCTCTTCTTCGATCCGGAGTCAGAGGCCAGCAAGCTGACCTCCAAGAGTCTAGCAGACCCCAGGGTCAAGAAGATCCTCAAGGCGGGTTACGTGGGGACCAAGGTCAACGTGCTCCAACAGGGCCGCCTTGCGGACCGGCACGGTGTCATGGCCACACCTCACTTTCAGGTGCTCGATGGGGAGGGCAAGACCATCGGCAAGTTCACGGGCTATCAGCCGCCTGAGCGGCTCGCCGCTCGCCTCCAACGGTACCTCTATGCCAACCGCTCCCGCGTTGCCGTCAAGGGCAAGCCTACGAGCCGTCGGGTCGGCAAGAAGAAGGACCAGCCTCGCCGCGTTGCCGCGAAGCCCTCAGCTGCCAACCTGGCCCAGCAGAATCAGCGCATCCTTCGTCAGATGCAGAATGAGCGTCGCCGGATGGAGAAGCTCCTCAAGGAGATGAAGCAGCTCGAGCAGCGCCTGAAGAAGCTCAAGTAGAGCCACGGCCACCGAGGCCAACGAGTGAGAGGAGCGTCCGGCGGATCATCGCGGGGCGCTCCTGCGCGTTCATCCCTTCATCGTCGCCAGGAATTCGGCGTTGCTCTCTGAGTCCTTGAGCTTCTTCAGCAGGAGCTCGGCGGCCTCGACGGGCTGCAGCGAGGAGAGGACCTTGCGCAGGACCCAGATCCGATTCAGCTCCTGCTCCGGGATCAGCAGCTCTTCGCGGCGTGTGCCGGACTTCAGGATGTCGATGGCCGGGAAGACGCGTCGATCGGCGAGGTGCCGATCCAGCACGATCTCCAGGTTGCCCGTGCCCTTGAACTCTTCGAAGATCACGTCGTCCATGCGGCTGCCGGTTTCGATCAGGCAGGTGCCGAGGATGGTCAATGATCCGCCCTCTGAGAGGTTGCGGGCCGATCCGAAGAAGCGCTTGGGCTTCTGCAAGGCGGTAGCCTCCACGCCTCCCGAGAGCAGCTTGCCGGAACTCGGCGTCTCGTTGTTGTAGGCGCGGGCGAGGCGGGTGATGGAGTCGAGCAGGATCATGACGTCCTTGCCTTCTTCCACGAGGCGACGCGCACGTTCGAGGGCGATCTCTGCAGTGTGGATGTGACGGGCTGATGGCTCGTCGAAGGTCGAGGCCACGATCTGGATGTGATCCCCTTGGACACGATTGCGGAAGTCGGTCACTTCTTCGGGGCGCTCGTCCACCAGGAGCACGATAAGGTGCACCTCGGGGTGGTTGGTGAGTACCGCCGCTGCCAGGCTCTGCAGGAGGATGGTCTTGCCAGCCTTGGGTGGCGCGACGATGAGTCCGCGCTGTCCCTTGCCCACTGGCACGAGCAGATCGATGAGTCTCGTATCCAGGGGTGTCTTTCCGGTCTCGAGTCGGAACCGCTCGTCGGGATAGCAGGGAGTCAGGTCCTCGAAGACCGGCAGACGCGCACGCTCCTCGACGCTCATCCCTTCGATCTCTTCGACCTTCAGGAGCGCGAAGTACTTCTCCGTGCCCTTGGGCGGACGGATTTCGCCACCGACCCGGGACCCCGTGCGCAGGCCAAAGCGTCGGATCTGGGTGGGTGAGACGTAGAGATCGTCTTGGCCGGCCACGAAGTCCTTGCCGCTGGAGCGGAGGAAGCCGAAGCCGTCGGGCAGGACTTCGAGGGTCCCGCCGCCATGGAGTGTGACCCCTTCGGCAGCGAGGGCTCCCATGCAGTGGAGGACCAGGTCCTGGTGCTGCGGTGAAGACGGTGCTTCGACGTCCAGTCGGTCGAGCAGTGCGAGGAGTTCTTGTGCTTTCAGAGCCTGGAGTTCTTCGAGCCGTGTCGGCAGTGAACTCTTGGCCTTGGCACGTACGGTTCTCTTACGAGGGGTCGTGTCCTGGGATGACATGGCTTCTCCTCCCTGGTGGAAGGGTGCGAGACCTGCCACTCGGGATCCTAGTCAAGGGGGGCGGCCAGGCTCGGGATGAGTCCAGCCAGGTGGGCCCGCAGAATCGATGAGATTGCATGCGAGTCTGGACCTGAACGATCCAAGACCGATTCTACTCTCCTGTCCCAGAACTGTCCCGGGGCGAATGGCTTCTCCCTCGGGAAAGTCCATATTCGGCCCGCCACCATTCCTCGACCTGGGCTCGCAGGTCTGCGACGGTGCCAGAATTGTCGAAACAATGGTCAGCCTGCTTCCGCTTTTCAGCCAGCGAGGCCTGGACGGCCTCCCGGCGCCGCCAATCTTCTGGATCCATGCCGCGGGCCTGGACTCTGGCCTCGCGGATCGGATCCGGGACCTCCAGGAAAAGGATGCGATCGCAGCGGGCCAGAAAACCGCCCTCCAGAAGCAGGGGGACGTCCAGGACGACCGAATGGCCTTCTCGGAGCCCTTTCTCCAACTCAGCGAGCAGAAGGGAGCGGATTCTGGGGTGCATGGCCTCCTCGAGACGGCCTCGGAGGCTCGGATCGGAGAAAATCGCATCGGCGATGGCGGTTTTCCTGGGGCCCTCTGGTCCCAGGACCCCAGGCCCGAAGAGATCGCGGAGAATGGGACGCATCTCCTGATCGGCCAGGACCTGCGCTGCTTCTCGATCGGCATCCAGGATCAGGAGGCCTTGTTCTGCCAGGAGGGCGGAAAGCGTTGACTTGCCCGATCCCACACCACCGAGGATTCCCAGCACCACGGGGGGGGAAGGGCGAAAGGGCTCGGACATCCTGGGCCTCCTGGAGGGCTGCAAAGACATAAAAGAAAGGGGTTTGGACAACGAGAGTTCTCAGAGCCTTCCATCCTGACCCTTGACCGCCGGGAAGGCCTCTAAGTAGAATCCTCACTCCCTTCCTCCGGTTTGGAAAGAACCAGCTTCCGGCTTCGCCCCCACGGACGCCACTCGCCCCGGTGTGATTCCTCCAGAATCCCACCCCGTCCCGGATCATGGGTTAGACTCCTACGTGCTCGCCTCTGAGGACGAGGACCCTTCTCTATCAGGATTCCCTGCCCGGTGTGACCGGACAGGTGCCTGGCATGAGACAGTTACACTTGCGCCCCGTATTCCCTCTCACTGGTAACGTCCCCGTGAATGCAACGACAGGAGGCCGGAAGGTCATGGATCGCCTACAGAGTGGTGTCGCTCACGTCAACATCTTTTGGGCCATCGTGCCCATGGTCCTCATGATCGGAGCCGCTTTCTACGGCTACCTCGGTCATACGAAAGCCCAGCTCGAAAAAGAGAAGAGCGTTGCTGCCGCCGCCGCGGAACAGACGGCCAAGGTCAAGCAATACGGTCTGGCCCAGCAGCTCGAAGCGTTGACCGAGCTCTTAGGCGAGGTCGGGGTCTTCGAGCCCGATGGCGTTGCCGAAGGCGCAGGACCAGAGTCTCTCTACACCAGCCCCGCGCAGCTCTCGAGCTATTTCGGCACGGTCAAGGGGAGCCTCCAACTCTCAGCGCCCAACAAGCTCAATGACATTGTCAATGAGGTCCAGGGCCTCCTGAAGTCCAAGGAAACCATGATTGCGGACCTCCGCACACGGGTGGCCACGGCTCAGGACAACGTGGACAAGCACGCGCAGACCATCACGACGATCACGGACACCAAGGATGCCGAGATCAGTCGATTGGAGGCCGAGAAGCGTCGCGCCGAGCAGAACACCACGACTTCCCTCCAGGCCAAGGAAGAGGAGCTGGGACAGTCCCGCAACAAGACCCAGGCCGCTCGAGACGAGGCCCGGAAAGCCGCCGAGGCCCACTCTGCATCCATCGCCAAGAAGGACAAGGAGATCCAGCGCGTCAAGGCCGCCAACACCAATCTCTCCAGCAAGTTGGAGCTGATCAACTCGCCGGACGAGCCGGATGGCAAGGTCCTGAGCGCCAGCGCACGGATTTCCGAGGCTGTCATCAACCTGGGATCCAAGGACATGATCAAGACGGGCATGGTCTTCCGTGTTATGGACAAGGAGACCAACCTCCGCAACGGGGCGATGGAGATCAAGGCGCACGCCACGGTCGTCTCGGTCAAGCGAGACACGGCCATCGTCAAGATCTCCGGCCTGACCAAGAAGTACAATCCCGTCGTGCAGGGTGACCTGATCGCCAACGACCTCTACAGCAAGCTTCTCCAGCGGGACATCTACCTGGTTGGTCGCTTCGTCGAGCCCTACACCAAGGGACAGCTGACCCGGATGCTGGAGTCCCTCGGCAATCGCGTCCACAAGGAGTGGAACGCCTCCTGCGACCTCCTCATCATGGGCCGCGAGCCCGTCGGCGAGGACGCTGTCCTCATCGAGGATACCGATGCCTACAAGACCGCCATCGATCACCGCATCGAGGTAGCCCCGCTCTACAAGATCAAGGACTTCCTGAAGCTCTAGCCCTGACCTAGGGGGCTCTCGAGTCTTCGGGGCAGGTCTTCGGGGGCAAAAGTCCCAGGGCGCCAAAAAAGAAAAGCAGGTTCCGGCGAAACCCGGAGCCTGTTTTTTCATGTACTCCCTGAGGCTGGCCCGGTTAAGAATGGGGTCGACCCAGACCAGAGCCCCTCCCTCCACCCGGATCCAGATACCGTGAGCCAGAGCGAAGAGAACCCCCAGCCAGAAGAGTCGAACTCCAAGCAGGAGATGGAGCCAGGAACCATGAGTTTCCGGAGCCACCTGGAGGAGCTTCGCAAGAGGGTCATCGTCTCCCTGCTCTCGGTCGGGATCTGCATGCTTGGCTTCCTGTTCTGGCAGGACGCGGTCATGGGGGTTCTGCTGGCTCCCTACCAGACCTCCTGGCGCTTCAACTTCAGCAGCTGGTACGAGAACGACTTCAAGACGCAGGATTTCAGCAAGCTCAGTGCGGATGAACAGACCAAGGCTCTCTACATCCACAAACTGGCCAAATCGGAGTTGGATGGGGAGGAGATCACTGACTCCGACTGGGCCAAGGCCAATGCCTCCTTGCACTGGTTCGGGTTTCCACTGCCAGCGGGTCTGATCTACACAGCGCCGCTTCAGTACTTCATGGTCTTCATGATCGCTGCTGCCATCTTTGGGCTGGTCCTGGCCTCTCCGATCGTCTTCATGGAGATGTGGAAGTTCATAGGGGCAGGTCTGTACCAGAAGGAGCGGCGGGCCGTCCTGCGCTTCGTCCCCTTCTCCCTGGGGCTCTTCGGGTCTGGGGTGGCCTTCGGCTACAAGATCATGGTGCCCATGGCCCTGGTCTTCCTGGTGGGCTTTGCCAACCCGAGAATGGCCACCAACCTCTTCACCATCAGCGATTATTTCCGCTTCCTCTTCATCCTCACCGTGGCCCTGGGGGCGGTCTTCCAGATGCCTCTGATCATGATGGGGCTGGTCAAGTTCGGGATCACGACTCCTGGGCTCTACACCAAGTACTGGCGTCACAGCATCCTGACGATGTTCATCGTGAGCGCCATGCTGACGCCTCCCGATCCGGTGACACAGGTGCTCATGGCAGGGCCCATGATTCTCCTCTTCGGGTTCGGGATCCTGCTCTCCAAGATGGCGCACCGCAAGCGGATCGAAGCGGCGGAGATGCCATCGGGATCCTCGGACTGAGCCGGGAGAAGGTTTCATGGGATCGCTGGACGAGGATCTGGACGAGGATCTGGAGGGGGAGCTCTGATGACGAGGGCCTGCTTGCTGACACTGGGTGATGAGCTGGTCGATGGACGCGTGTTGGATGGCAACTCGCAGTGGCTGGCGAGGCAACTCACGGCCTTGGGGATCGTGGTCACGGCCCATCTCTCCGAAGGGGATGGTCTTTCCGAGATTCTGTCGGCTCTCGACTACGCGGCCGGGCGCGCCGATCTCATCTTGGTGACCGGAGGACTCGGGCCTACCGAAGACGACCGGACCCGCGAGGCCCTGGCGCGTTGGTCGGGTCAGGAACTGATCGAGAACGAAGATGCCTGGGCCTCGATCCAGGACTACTTCGCTGGGAGGGGGATCCCCCTCTCGGGGGCCAACCGACGTCAGGCGCTGATTCCGGCACAGGCCACCCTACTACCCAACCGGGCGGGCACGGCGCCGGGATTCTTGCTACGACGAGAGGCTCTGGACGGGAGCGTCTGCGAGATCTACGTCCTGCCGGGAGTGCCCTCGGAGATGCGGCAGATGTTCGAGGCGCAGGTCTTGCCGCGCATCCAGGATCGGGGGGAGGGCATCGTGCAGCGGACGCTGGCCTTCGGGGGCGTCAGCGAGGCCAGGCTCGGCGGGCTCTTTGCCGAGCACCTGCTCGAGGGTGGAGACCTGCGTGTCGGCATGTGCGCGGAATTCGGCCTGATCCGGGTCACGGCTCGAGGCTTGGGCGCAGGAGCCACGGCCAAGATCGACACCCTGTTCGAGGAGCTCCGTCGATTGGGCGGAGATTGGCTTCTCGGAGAGGGGGATGGTGGTCTCGAGAACTTTCTGGTGGAGGAGCTGGCAAGGCGGGGCTCGACCCTGACGCTGGCCGAATCCTGCACGGCAGGCCTGGTGGCCAGCCGATTGGGCCAGGTGCCAGGCCTCTCCCAGGTCCTGTCGCGGGCATTCATCACCTACGCCAACGAGGCCAAGCGGGAAATTCTCGGAGTGGGAGCGGCCCTTCTCGAAGAGGAGGGGGCTGTCTCGGAGGCCTGCGCTCGAGCCATGGCCGAGGGGGCGCTGCGCGTCGGCGGCGCCGACCTGGCAGGGGCGATCACGGGGATCGCGGGTCCTCTGGGTGGCAGTCCCGACAAGCCCGTGGGCCTCGTCCACCTGGCGGTTGCCAGCAAGGGTCGCCAATGGCATGTGGAGCGCCGATTGGGGAATCCCGGACGTGCGATCGTCCAGAGTCGTGCGGCCACAGAACTCCTGCTGCTGCTCCTGAGAGCGCTGCGGGAC
>JAJRTL010000043.1 GCA_024278315.1 Planctomycetota bacterium
GAGCACCTGCTGGATCCCGAGGCTCCGACGGGACGTCCCTATCGGTCCAACTTCCTGGACATCGAGAGTGTCGAGGCCAAGGGTGAGTACCAGCTCGTCTTCCACATGCGTCAGCCTTCGGTCGTCCTCGTCAAGAACCTGACCATGTTCTGTTCTTCCATCGTATCTCCCTCGGCTCTCCGTAAGCATGGCAAACACTTCGCATCCAACCCTGTCGGAACCGGTCCGTTCAGCTTCAAACGTTGGAAGAAGGGGCAGGTCGTCGTGTTGGAACGTTTCGATGATTGGTGGGGAGAAAAGCAGGGCAATATCCAGACGCTGGTCTTCCGCCAGATCAAGGATTGGGCCAGCCGTCGGCAGCAGTTGCTCTCGCGAGAGATCGACATGACAGATGACATCGTCTTCCAGGATGTCGAAGATCTCCGCAAGGCCGAGCATGTAGAGGTCCAGATCCGCGACGGAATCAACGTCTGTTATCTGTCCTTGAACACCACGAAGGCTCCCTTCGATGACCCACGGGTGCGTCGTGCGGCGGCGATGGCCGTGGACCGTCAACGCATCATCAAGATGGGCTACTATGGGCAGGCGGTGGCTGGTAGGGACTTGATCCCGGCCAACATCCAGGCCCATGCGGATGTAGCTCCAGCCCATTCGCAGGAAGGGGCCAAGAAGCTCCTGGAGCAGGCGGGCAAGGTCGGCATCGAGATCGAGTTCTGGGTCATGAACAACCCGCGGCCCTACCTCATGCAACCCGACCAGGTGGCCCTGATCATCAAGGAGTCGCTCATCAAGAGTGGATTCAAGGTCCGCATCAGAAAGCTGGACTGGGCGACCTATCTCGACGAGCTGTCCCAAGGATCCCACCAATTGGCCATCATCGGTTGGAGCACGGACAATGCTGACCCGGACAACTTCTACTCCCCTCTGCTGTCCAAGGCGGCCATCGGAGGAACGAACTACTCACGCTTCGCGGACAAGGAGTTCAACGCGCTGCTTCAGGAGTCGAAGCGGATCTCCGACCAGGACGAGCGTGGACGAGTATTTGCGAAGATGCAGGACATTCTCCGCAGGGAATGTCCGAGCGTGCCCCTCGTCTACACCAGGATCGGCTCTGCCTATCTCAAGCGTGTGACCGGATACGTGCGGCATCCCATCAAGATCTATCTCGGCGACACGAGCGTCGACTGAAACAGGCGAAAGGAAGAGACACAATGGTTCTACGTTGCGGCATCGTTGGGCTTCCCAATGCGGGGAAGTCGATGATCTTCAATGCACTCACATCGGCAGGCGCTGACACGGCTGCCTTTCCGTTCAGTACGGTCACTCCCAACGTGGGGCTGGTGCCGGTGCCGGACAAGCGACTGGAGGAGATCCACGGTTACGTGGAGACCGATCGGGTCCTGCCCGCCGAACTCCAGATCGTGGATATCGCTGGCCTGCCCAAGGGGGCGAGTCGCGGTGAGGGCATGGGAAACAAGTTCCTGGGCCACATCAAGGAATGTGATGCCCTCCTCCACGTGGGACGTTTCTTCAAGAATGGCGACTTGGGAGAGGGCTACGACCGGATTGACCCGGTGGGTGAGATCGAGATCGTCGAGATGGAGTTGGCCTTCGCCGACCTCGATACCGTGGAACGTAATCTGGATCGAGTCTCGAAGAGGGCCAAGTCCGGCGACAAGGAGTCCGTCGAGCAGAGAGATCTCTTCGCCAGGCTCAAGGAGTGTCTACTCGAGGGCGGGCAGGCGAGGCATCTGGAACTGACGGATCATGAGCGGCTCCTGATGAAACCGCTTTTCCTGCTCACGGCCAAGAAGGTCCTCTACGTGGCCAACGTGACGGACTATCAACTGGACGAGGAGGGGCGTCGCGAACTCGAGAGACTGGAGACCTTTGCTGTCGATCGTGGCAGTGAGGTGGTCGTCCTGGCAGGGCAGTTCGAGGCCGAGTTGACGGAGTTGGGCGACGAGGATCGTGAGATCTTCCTTTCGGATGCCGGAATGGAGGAGCCGGGCCTCGTGCGTCTCATCCAGAAGGCCTACCACCTCTTGGGACTTCGAACCTACTTCACGGCAGGAGAGATCGAGATTCGAGCCTGGACCTTCCATGAAGGGGACCGGGCACCTGTCGCTGCTGCCGTCATCCACACCGACTTCGAGAAGAAGTTCATCCGTGCGCAGATCTACGGCTTGGACGACCTGCGAGAGTACAAGAGCGAGGCCGGCATCAAGGATGCAGGTAAGCTCCGCGTCGAGGGCAAGGACTATCTCATGCAAGACGGAGACATCGCCCACTTCTTGATCGGCAACTAGCCAGCTAGAGATGCGTTGCCGTGAGGCGGGCGATGCGCTAGGTTTCCTGTGCGAGGATCGTGGGGGACGCCCCTTGGACCAAGGCCGCTGAGGGATGCGGAAATTACTGCTCAAGAGTTTCGAGGAATGCATCCAGGCCTTGGAGCCTGAGTTTCTTGGGCAGGAGCGCATCTACCTGCGCAGGCTTCAGTTCGTGGACCTGGAGAAGTCCGAGCTCGTGCTCCTCTCCGAGGGGGATGCCCCTTCGGCCGCTTGCTCGCAGAAGGCGAGTCGCATGATCGCCGATCGGATGTCCCAGAAGGTCGGGACGCGGCTTCTGGTGCGGATCCGTGCCAAGAGGCGGGGGGGGCCAGAGCGTGCGCCTGCCGACGTCTCCAAGGTTCCCATCCTGGATGATTCCAATCGCACCGCCCATCTCCTGCTGCAGGCCCTGGCCGAGCGAAAGGCCCCAGATCTCAACCCGGTGTTCATCTATGGAGCTGCCGGAGTGGGCAAATCCCATCTCGTGCGGTGGTTCCTGTCGAAGAACGATGTCGAAGCCTCGTACTGGGAAGGCCTTGAATTCTACAAGGTGGTGGCGGGTACGCTCCGAGCTGGCGAGTTCGCGGAGTTGCGCAAGTCCCTCGTCAAGGTCAAGCTCTTCGTGCTCGACGAGGTGCACCGGCTCAGAGGCAAGCGGCGCACCCAGGAAGAACTCTGCCTGCTCATGGACGAGTGGATGGCGATGGGGACGCAGGTCCTGTTTCTCGGTCGTCATCATCCCAATGAGATCCGGGATCTGGGCCAGGGTCTGGCCTCTCGGTTCCTGGGAGGTTTCACCGTGGAGATGGGGGCCCCTGGTCCGGCTGCACGCGAGGAGTTCCTGCGGCGAGCCGGTTTCTCGCCCTTGCGCGCCGCGAAGGAACTCCCCGAGACCGAGAGGCAGCGGCTCAGCTATCGCGATCTCGAGCGTATTCTGACCCTGCATCGGACAGGCGTTCCGCTGGAGCAGCGAGTCGGCCAGGGAGGCCCGATCAGGCTCGACACCTGTCTCGAGCGCGTGGCCCAGGCCTTTGGTCTGGAGGTGGCCGAGCTCCATTCCCGCAGCAGCTGCCGCAAGGTGAGCCTTCCGCGTCAGGTATCGGTCTACCTCCTTCGTCGGGAGGGGCGCAGCCACAGTGAGTTGGCCCGGACCTTCGGTTGGAAGTCGGCCTCCTCGGTCCACTATGCCATCCAGCGCATCGAGGAGCGGATGTCCAGGGACCGACGATTCCGGGAGATCGTCGAGGGGCTTTCGCGGTGACCTCCGGTCTTCTCTTGGCATTCGAAGGGGCCGATGGTGTGGGGAAGAGTCTCCAGGCCCTGGCGCTTGCGGAATGGTTGCAGGCTCGTGGTCATGTGGTCACGCTGCTCCGCGAGCCGGGTGGAACCGAGTTCGGGGAGAAGCTCCGTAGTCTGGTCCTGGATGCCAGCGTGACCGGACACGATGCCTGTCTCGAGGCTCTGCTCTTCTCTGCGAGTCGTCGTCGTCTGGTCCTCGAGAAGATCGAGCCAGCTCTGGGGCGGGGAGAGATCGTCCTGCTGGATCGCTCCTTCCTGAGCACCTGGGTCTATCAAGGCTGTGTGGGTGGGCTCTCACTGGATTTCCTGGACGAGGTCTCGCGGTTGGTTCACGGCAAGGCCTGGCCTCAGCGCATTCTCCTCCTGGATCTACCGGAGGAAGAACGGCAGCGGCGTCGTGAGGTTCGGGAGGAGGAAGAGGATGGCTTCGAGTCCCGGGGAGCCGCCTACCTCGAGTCGATCGCTGAGGCCTTCCGGCAGCTGCAGGCGGCACGAGAGGACCTGGTCCATCGGATCGACGCCTCCGGCAGCCCCGAGGTGGTTCTGGAGCGGATTCTCACGGACCTGGCGGATCTGATCTTCGAGGTCGACGCATGATCTGGCTGGGGCCCCATATCCAGAGGGTCGAGGCTGGGCTCGATCCCTTGCTTGCGGAGGGGCGACTCCCGCATGCGATCCTGATCCAAGGGCCCAAGGGGGTGGGCAAGCGCAGTCTGGCGCACCGGCTGGCCCGCGGGCTGCTCTGTTCCTCGGCCTCCATCAGCGGAGGTTGTGGGAGCTGTGGTTCCTGCCGCAGGATGGAGCTTGCCGAGCACCCGGATCTGCACCTGCTCGCGCGACCCACGGGAAAGACCAGGATCCCTGTTGCGCAGGTCAGGGAGCTGCTCGAAGCGCTCAGTCGATCTTCCCTCGAGGGACGTGGACGTGTGGCACTGCTTTGCGGCGTCGAGGATCTGGGGATCGAGGGGCAGAATGCCCTCCTCAAGACTCTCGAGGAGCCCTTCCCCGGCACCTGGATTCTGTTGACGACGAGTCGCCCGGAGGCATTGCTGGACACGGTTCGTTCGAGGGTCCATCGCCTGGGGCTCCCCCCTCTGAGTGCTGAGGAGATGCGGGACTTCCTGGCCACCAGCGGATCGGGAGCGCTTGGCGTCGAGGACCTCGAGGCCGTGGCTGGCGGCAGTCCCGGTCGGTCTCTGGAGCTCAGCGAAGGGGACGGTCTGGCGACCCTGGCGCTCGCGACCCAACTCTTCGGGCAGGGCGCGACCGGACAGGACTGGGCCCGCTCCGTCTTCGAGGGGATCACCTCGGGGGAGGAGGGAATGCGGCAAGCCAAGAAGATGAGAGCGCAAGAGGTCCTCGCTCTCTGCCTGCGGCTGGTGCGCGTGAGAGGGCTCGAAGGGGAGATCGCGGCCTGGAACCAGGTCGAGGCCCTCCTCCAGTCCCAGCGGGATCTGGATCTCGGCCTCGCTCCGGATCAGGTCTTGCAGGCCTTGCATCGTCAAATCTGATGTCACCGGATGAAATGTCCGCCAAGGGGGCTTCCCGTGCGCCCTGAAAGGGTTTGGAATATGGCACTTAAGTCCGCTTCTCATGGGGACGATAAGGACATGGGAATGCGAGGACGCGAGGAACGATGAGCGAGAGTCTGGAAGCAAGAATCCTGGAGTTGAGGACGCGGGACGCCCGGTACTCGAAGAATGCCTATTTTTTCGTGCTGGATGCCCTGGATCACACCCAGAGCCTGCTGAGTTCGAGCGGACAGCTGGATCGGCACATCGGCGGCAAGGAGCTGCTCGAAGGAATCCGGAATCTCGCCACAGACCGATTCGGCGCTCTCGCCAAGGAGGTCTTCAACCAGTGGGGCATCCTCTCCACCGAGGACTTCGGGCAGGTCGTCTTCAACCTGGTCCACGAAGGGTTGCTCCAGCGCCGTGCGCAGGACAGTCTGCTCGACTTCGCCAATGGCTATGACTTCACCCGGGAGTTCGAGGCGGACTACGATTTCCGCGCCGCCTGGGAGAAGCTCAGTCAGGCTTGAGAGAGCCCGTCCCGAGCGGACCTTCCCTACTTGTAGATCAGACCAGGAATCGGTAGGGACTGGAGATCGGTGAAGCGGGCGAAGAGCTGGCCCTTCTCATCTGTTTGCCTGAGCTCGATCAAGAGACGGTTGGTCCCTTCCTGGAGCTTCACCAGAACTTCGTCCTGGTCGGCTTGGGCGACACGCTCTTCGGTATTTTCGTGGACGAGTTTGCCGTTGAGCCACACACGGATGGCGCCGCTGCTTCCCAAGCGGAGGGTGCATTCGCGTTTCTGATCGCTTTGGATCAGGCTGGTTGCCAGGATCGTGGTCTTCCCCTGTGATTTGGGCAATGCCAGCGAAAGGCGAAGCAGGCGCGCATCCTCCATCTTGTAGACCGAGTTCCGCGCCTTCGTGAAGTTCTGAGGCAGAATGAGTTCGGCAATCTTGTTGGCGTCTCGAAGCGCTTGGGAGAGTCCCCATGTCCGGATGAAGGTGGGTGTGATCACCTTGCCGCCGGCAGCCTCGAACTTGACAGCGGCGTCCTTGAGGGAGGGATCGCTCCAGAACGCAGCACCTTTCTGGGTGGCGTTGCTGAGCTCTCGGGCACCGACATCGAAGAGCAGGGTCTTCACCGTGGGTTGGGCAAGGATCGCTTGGGCCAGCTGTGCGGGAAGGTAGGGGAGACCGATATCGATCAGGTAGGAGCCGTCGGGACGGGAGCCGCCCAGCGTCGAGGTGATCACCAGGCTGGTTGTATCGGTTGGGACCTCGATGGCTGCCCCCTTGTAGGGGCCAAGCCCGCCGGTCTCGCGGAGGAACTTCTCCTTGTCGGTAGGCCACATGCCAGTCTCATTGACTTCCTTCTCGACGGATGGATACCGGACGTAGACCTCCTCTCCGACATTGATGGCGGTGTCCACGAACTTGGAGCCCTCGAGTCCGAGATCCTCGTTCACAACCACGTAGCGCAGACGGAAACGCATCTTGCGCACGGGCTTGCCGCTCTTGTCGATGTCCACATCCTTGACGAAGCGCTCGTCCATGAAGATGTGGAACTGGTGCCCGTCGTGCTTGAGGTTCTTCATCGAGAGCCAACGCGACTTCGTAGGCAGTCTGAGCTTGAAGCGCTGGTCCTTCTTGGACCAGCCTGGTGATACTGCGTAACGGATGCCGTTGAGCGAGAAGGCGATGGCATCCAGGTTGATGCCCGCCTCGAAGGGGCCCATACGAGCCGGATACGCGCTGTTGTCGGGATCCACAGGCCTGCCCCGAGGATCATAGAATTCTGCCCAGCCTGCCGATGAGGTCGCCAGCTGCAGCAGTTCGTCGAGGCAGTCTCCGCGATTCTGATCATCCATGTCGGCCAGCGAATAGAGCAGGTAGCCCTGCAGGTGTCCCGGCGTATAGCCAACGGTCGGTGTCATGCCGACGCGGGTCCTGTTCTGCCAGAGCTCCGCCAGGGAGTTCCGCAGATTGTCCCGGTTGTGTTCTCCCAGGGCGTACGTGTATCCCACCCACTGGAGGCGCAGGTTGACCGGCGCGTAGGGAGCACGGTGGGGAAGGCCCGTGATCGGGGACAGGAACGGGGCAAACCGGTTCTCCTCGTTCAACCAGAAGGACTCTTCCATCTTCTGCAGGAAATCCAGATGGGCACTCTCGTACTTGTTCTTGTTCTTGCTCTTCCAGTCCTTCTTGCCACTGTCAGATGCCTCTACCTGTCGGTCGCGGTCCTCACCCATTTCGCTCATGGCGTTGAGCCCCATGAGATAGAGAACCGAATTGTCGAAGGAACGAGAATGTCGCGCTGGGCTCTCGGCAGGAAGGAAGTTGAGCTCCTTCGTCCTCCGTGCGAGACGGAACCAGCGATCCTGCATGTAGGGCTCCTTGCCACTGACCGGCATGGATGAACGACCATCTGGCTTCATGCTCTCCATGAGATGCACGAAGAAGGGCCAGCGCTCGGTGAGGATCTTCTTGTCCCATGTAGCGCGGTAGTACCATTCGTGCTGCAGCAGGATCCAGGCTGCCATCTCGTTGTTGGGGACCTGGATCTTCGTCCACTCTTCTGGGGTCGTCGGGAGAACGACCTTGGAGAGATCCATACCAGGAGCCAGATCATCTTCCAATCTGCCGCTCTGTATGGCTGCTTTGACGTGGTAGTCGAGGACCTGTTTCGCCTCTTTGAACAATCCGTAGCGCAACAAAGCCAGCAGTGGCCCGTTGTTCTCGGTGATGCGGCTGCGGCGATGGCCGACCATGGGGACGATAGCTCCGGAAACCGCGGATCGCTGGACGAGCATGAGGACCTTCCAGTCCTCCATGAGGTCCATGAGGTCCTGCCGATCGCTGCTGAGAGTGGTGGTGCCCGCCAGACGCGCCGACCAGGAATCCATGCTCCCCTGGAGGGCATCGATGCAGTCCTGCTCGCCCGCTTCGGGGCCGGCAAATCCCTCGTTCTTCTCCGCCATTCGCAAGTGCAGGACCAGGCTCTTGCCCTTCTTGGCTTCGATACTCCCCATGTCCAGGAGCCACTGGCCAGGTGTGGCCTTGCCAGTGAGGCTGGAACTCAGTTCGGCGCGGCGACCTTCTCCTGCGTTCACGACCTGGAGCCGTCCCTGGTCCGTGACCACGGCACCGGCCCAGTCGACGCGGAGGACGAGATTCCTTGCGTCGTCCCCGAGATTCTGCACTTCGATCCAGCGATAGATGGTCTTGCTTCCCGGGCGCGCAAAGGTGACCGTGCGGATCGAGACTCTCCCCCGCGCCTTGTCTTCGCTCACCACCACATTGCATCCGCGCAGTCGCCAGAGGTGCAGGGATTCGAGTTTGATGGACTCACCGTCGGCCAGTACGTCGAGACTCAGTTCGCCGAACTGTCCTTTCTGCGCTGGAACCGCGCGTGTGGCGTATCCGGGTCCCGTGATTCCACGCAGCGTATTGGCGCGGCGTCCCAGACCCAGGGTCCCGAAGACCTCTCCATCGCCCACCGGATAGGCCGCGCGTCTTTTGAGATCCACAGCCGCACCTTCTTTCGCCGTGAGGTGCATCTGCCAGGTCGAAACCTCCTCGAAGGCGTCCTCGAAGTCCTCGGTCTTCTGGATCAGGCTCAACTGGGGGAGCCCGTTCTGCGGCGCAGGGCTCTGAGCCAGGCAGGGGGAGGGCTGAGAAAGGGCAATGAGACCGAGGCCGAGCAGGCTCGAGATCGCAGGGAGGAAGGACATGTAGGATCCGGGAAGGAAGAGGTTTCGAGTCAGTGCATCCGGTTTGGAGCCCACCATGAAAGCAGGGGGGGCAGCCTTTGGCCAGGATGAGAATGGGCAAGGACGGCAGAGGGGAGAGAACGGGGCATCAACGGAGCAGCGACTCCATTGCTCCCGGCCGGTAGATGCCTACTTCTTGGGCTTCTTGGGCGGTCCCTTCTTGAGGACCCTCAAGTTGCCCTTGGCATCGCTGATGGCCTGTCGTGCGTCCTTTTTACGGACCTTGTCCGAGGATCGGTCACGCAGGATCCTCTTGGCCTGCAGAATCGCCTCCTCGTACATCTTGCGGGCCTTGTCCAGATCCCGGTGCAGATGGTACTGGAGGATCACGGCCGTGTCGTTCAGGAGGCGCGGATCCGTCGGGGCCTTCTCCAAGGCCTTCTGATAGGCGCGGTAGGATTCCTCGAAGGATCGCGTCTCTCTGCAGAGAAACGCGTAGTTGTTCCAGGACTCGGAGTCATCGAGGTAGTCGGCGAGTGCCCGGTTCATGGCTCGGGATGCTTGGAATTGGCCCTTGCGATAGGCCTTGTCGGCCAGGATGACCAGCTTGTCGGTCAGATCGCGACTCTGCTCCCGGGTTCCGGCCCGCAGCCTGGCATCCAGCCACTTGGGTGCCTCGACGGCGTAGAGCCCCATGGCTGTCATGGCTCCGTCCTTGTCGGAGAGATTGAAGCTGGAGATGGCGAAGCTGTAGAGCCCATCCTTCCAGGACGGGTCCATCTTGTAGGCCTCTTGCGCGAGGCTCTTGCAGAGCTTCCAGTTCTGGACCTCAAAAGCGGCCACAGCCGCCTTCTGCAGCAGCAATGCCCGATCCCGAACCGGCTTCGTGGACAGCTCGGCGTATCGCTTGGCGGCCTTGATGTAGAGGTCCATGCGCTTGAAGGGATCGAGTTCCTTGTCGATCCAGCCAATGGGAGCTCCTTGGCGCGGATCGCGAGCCAGGCCTTCGACGAACCACTTGAGACTCTGGACCTGCTTCTTCCGGAGCCAGGAAATGACTCCCAGCATGCGATAGGGCTGGGCCTTCTCCGGAGCCCGTCGGATGGCTTCCATGTATGCCTGTCGGGCTTCGCCCAGGAACCCGAAGATCTCCTTGGGTTCGCCTTGGTCCCTCTTGGCAATTTTGTAGAGGCGGAACGCGATGTCCCCCAGGAGGACCGGGCCGCTGTAATGCCCCGCGTGTTCCTTGCTGAGTGTCTTGGCGGTCTCCCTGGCATCTTCATTGCGCCCGAGTCGGAACTGGGCCATGGCCAGCACGGCCAGAGCCTCTCGCTTTCTTGGCGCGGCCTCCAAGGCACTCTCCGCCTGGAACTCGGCCTCTTCGAGGATGGTGCGCAGATCCCGATCCACATCCAGTCCTGCGGCAATGAGTTCGGCCAACCGCATGTGCGCGGTCGCCATGCCCATCATGAGGGGCAGGTCCTTCGGGAAAAGCTCCTGACCCTTCTCAGCGAACTGGATGCCGAGGAGTGGCTTCTGCTGCAGCAGCGAGAGACGGAGGACCTCGCGGTAGGGCAGTGGATCTCGAGGTTTCAGCCGGGCCCAGGTCCGCCAGGCCTCGATGGCCGCATCCAGATGGCCCTCTTGCTCGAAGTGACGCGGGTTGACCAGCTTCTCCGTACTGGCCTGTGTCCTTGGAGTGCCCTGCCGGGTCGGTGTGGGCGGCGAGTCGGCCGGCTTGGATGCGGGACGCCCCGACTGTAGGGACATTGCGGGCAGGAGCGAGCCGATCAGGCAGAGCCAGAGCGTGGGGAGCTGGTGCAGCATCACTTCTTGACGGGCTCCTTCTTCCCGGACTCCTCTGCATCCTTGGCTTTCCCCTGCACCTTTCTCTTCTGCTCCACGCGTTGCAGGAGGCGTCGGATGTCCTGTTGGCTGGGGCGTCTGTAGCCAAGACCTTGCTTGAGGACGCGTTCGGCTCCCTCTAGATCCTCGAAGTGCTCCAGGAGGAGCTTGCCGAGGTTCATACAGGCGTCACCGGTGGCTTCGCTGACGAAGGCAGCGTCGAAGCCATTCCTGCCCTTGCTGGTCGTGAGCAGCCGGGCGCCGATCTGGATGGCACGCTCCAGCAGTCGTCGGTTGGCGTCGGGTTCGGTGTGCAGGTAGAAGACATCGATGAGTGCGGCATCGTTCATCAGCCGGACGTCGTTGCGCGACTTCTTCAATGCGAGCTTGTAGGCAGCATAGCTCTGCTCGAAGAGCGCCTTGCCCTTCTTGGGATCACGGCGCGAGACGATGTTGCCCCAATCGCGGAGCATCAGACCCTTGTTGCTGAGGATCTTGGGGTCACCCTGCAGGTGCTCGAGTGCGGCGTCGAAGAGGGCCACGGCATCGCCATAGCGTCGTGCGCCATAGTATTTGCCGCCCACGGCTTCGAGGTAGGTCCGCGTGGTCCATCCGGAGTAGTCCGAGGCATCGGCTGCCGAGGCAGATGCGGCCAGGCTCTCGACCAGGCCTTTGCCTGCGGCATCCCAATCCTGTTTCGCGTACTCCAAGGCGGCTTCGGCAAGCCAGGTGTAGGCCAACCAGATGGCGGTGGAGGCCTTGAATCCGGCATTCTTCCGAACGCTCCTCTCAAAGTCGCTCCGCGACTTCCTGACCTGGGTCAGGGCCTTGTCTTCCTTACGTTCCTTGCGCAGTTCGATGGTTCTCAAGAAGTGGGTCCGTCCTCGATACCACAGCAGCGTGGCATCACCCTTGCTTGCGTCGACCAGACGATCCATCACACGGAGCGCCGCTTCGGCATTGCCACGCTTGGCAACCATCTCGACCATCTGGTTGGCCAGTGCCAGCCGCGCGGGCCCGCCCAGGAGCTCCGCCCCCTTGCCGAGTGCCAGGATCGCTGCCGCGGGCTTGCCCCGCCAGAGTTCGATGTCCTTCCACACGAGGTACAGCTTCTGTGGATCCCAGTCTTTGCCCGCGCCCTGCTGGATCTTTGGCAGAAGCGCGCCCTTGGCCTTCGCCACTGTCTCCAGGCTCTTGTGGGCTTCGACCATGTGGGCCTTGGCCTCTTCGAGCACCGGTATCCGTTCTTTCTCAGGCATCGGAGTGGCCGTCCTGAGAGCGGCTTCACCGAGCGTGGCCCGGAAGCGAGCCATCAGTGCGCGGTCGAAATCGAGTGTGACTCCCATGAGATGCGTGCGGTGCGTCTGGCCAGCGTCCATGGCCGCGCGAGGCTCGCGCTGCGCAATCCTCGCTTCCATCAGATAGAGGACCGGCAGGATGTGGATCGAGTTTCCGAAGTGGGGGCTGCCCTTGGTGAGCTTGCGAGTCGCCTGATCTGCTGCGCTGAATCGAGAGACGGCATCGATGAGGGTGCTCTCCCCGCCACGTCGTCCTGCCCGCATGGCCGACTGCGCGAAGAGGAGGCTTCCGCGACCCGCGAGGTAGAGGAGCTCGACGTTCTCGTCATCCTCGTCGAGTCTCCTCTCGTACAGATCGAGGGCTGCTTCGGCCTTGCCTGCGGCCAGGAGGGAGAGGATCTTCTCTACATCATCCTCGAAGACCGATGAGGGTGGCACCAGGACCACGGGGGCGGTGAGCGGGAGGATTCGGTCCCAGGTCTTGTCGGTTGCCGTCTTGCGGAGCATGGCGCGGATCTGCATGCGCAGGCTGGGTGACCAGAACTGCGTGGCCTTCTCGTAGGCTTGTCGGGAGTCGGCGTCCTTCTCGAGCCTCTTGTAGAGAACTCCCAGGTTCTGCCAGGCATCGCCTACGGCTTCTTCGACATCCCGGCGGGGGGTGCGGACGTTGTCCTTGATGTCGGGTTCGTCGTCCTCCATCTCGTCGAGTTTGGCTTGTCCGAGTTGGATGGCCTTGTGGAACAGCTGCTCTGCACGTTCATAGTCCCGCTTGAGGTGGTAGACCAACATCAGACCCGCGTCGTTGACGATGCGCTCGTCCTCGGGGGCGAATCGGATGGCTTGCGTGTATGCCTTCCAGCTCTCTTCCCACTCGGCCATGGCACTCTTCGCATCTCCGTTCTTGGCAAGGAGGCTCCCATGATCGCGCAGGGCAAAGCCCAGGTTGTTCCAGGCCGGGCCCCAGGTGGCATGACGTCCGGTCAAAGCGCGCCAGAACCGGACGGCTTCGGCGAGCCGCCCTTCCATGAATCGTGCTCCCAACTTGTAGCAAAGACCACGGTAGGACTGTTTGAACGCGTCGAAGTAGCGGTCATAGCCACGCTCGTCGATCTCTGCGACGCGTGAACTCGTGTTCCAGGCCTGCGTCAGTTCCTCCCAGGCGCGGTCCTCTTCGCCGTCCTCGAGCGACATGGCTGCCTTGGAGACATCGCAGATGGCGCGATTCAGATCACAGTTGCTCTTGAAGGAGGCGTTGTGTCCCGCCGAGCTCTGGAAGGCGGCTTGCGCTGAATCGTAGCTTTCGTTCGCCTTCTCGTTGTCGCCGAGTTTGCGCGCGGCGTCAGCCTTCATCTGATAGGCCAGGCCCAGGTAGTAGTCGAAGTAGTCCTTGGCCGTCCGGGAGGCAGCGGTCATTTTTTTGTAGACACTGACCAATTCGGAGAGGCGATTGTATCGGCGGTACAGGGACTGCAGTCGCTGGTGGTGGGCATCGTTGTGCGGGTTGTTCCTGACGCTGATCTCCAGGACGGTGATGGCCTCCAGGGGGCGGTTGATCCACTCATAGCAGTTGGCCATCCAGTAGTAGGCCAGCACCTGTTCTGGGTCCAGTTGGATGGATCGGCGAAACCGCTGGAGGGCCTCCGAGCTGTAGGAGTAGACATTCTCTCCGATCTTGGCCTTGGGATCGTCTTCGAGTTCGGCCTCTCGTTCTGCCGTGCACTCTCTCAGGTAGGCGTATCCTTCGTACCCGATCACGCTGGCGAGCAACCTGGTGTCGTCGGGCCCCAGATCGTCTCCATGGGAAGAGAGCAACTCGCCGGCCTTCTCTGCCGCCGTCCTCATCTCATCCCACTTCCCTGTCTTGTAGAGGGCCTTGGCCAGGATCGCCCAGGGACGGGCGTCATCGGGCATCAGTTGCGCGGCGTCTCTCAGTCGGTTCACCGAATCGGTGTAGCTGCCACTGATGATGGCGGCTCCCCGGCCCTGTTGTTCCGCCTCCTCGGCGAACTGGAGGTTGGCCTCGCCAGCCAACAGGTGCACCTTGCCCTTCTGCTCCCTGCTGAGTCCGTCCATGAGATCGAATGTCTGATCCAGCAGGGTCAATGCCTCTTCTGCATTCCCCGAGCTGTACCGGATCTCGGCTCGCATGTAGAGGTCCCAGGCTTGCAGGCTCTTGGGGTCCTGGCTCTGCGTCTGGGGGTCCGGGCCGCTACTGCAGGCGACGAGGAACAGGGCTGAGGTGGCGAGGAGTGAGCTCTGGAGGAGGCTGCGGGACTCCTGGTTCATATCGTGCTCCGAGACTGTTTCCTGGAATGGGGGGTGCCGGGGCGAAGGCGACCGTGAGGCTTGGCGGAGGCTGGCCCAGCCATGAGGGCTGCAAATCCCGATCCGACAGGGCCGCCCGGGGATGTAGTTATGAACCCGCGAGGCTGGTGAGGCAAGTAGCACTCGCAGAGTGCCTCAAGCCAGCGTCGGGAAGCGCCGATCAGACCAGGAACCGGGCTCCCCCCAGGGCTCGACAGGAGTCCCGATGTCCCCCAGTGCCACCGAGTCTGTAGCGATCCTCATGCCCTCCCGTTTCGATCGGGAAACGGTCCCGGCTCTCCTGCAGGAGGTGCGGAGGGGGATCCATGAGGGGCAACACCGTATCTGCCTGGACCTGAGAGAGGTCGAGAGTTTCGACAGCGCAGGCATGGCGCTCGTCGTGGGAGCCCTCCGGGCGGCCAGGGAGGCTGGCCTGCAGATCGAGATCCAGGGTGTCCAGGATTCGGTCTACGACTTCTTCAGCCTGGTCTCGGTCGAGCGTCTCCTGGAGGAGCCACAGGCCCTGCCTCGACCGGGCTTCATCGAGGGACTCGGAGGCCTGGCCCTGCCTCTTGCCGAGGGGAGTCAGAAAGGCGCCATCCTGATCGGGCGTTCGATGTGGGGATGGGTGCTGTCGCCTTTCCGAGGGCAGAAGCTCCGTCTGGGCAAGATTGCCGAGGAAATCTTCCAGGCTGGCAATGGAGCCATGTTCATCGTGGCATTGATCGGGTTCTTGCTGGGCCTGATCCTCGCGATGCAAGCATGGGTCCAGCTCAAGATCTTTGGCGCCGACATCTTCGTGGCCGACATGGTCGCCGTCGGGGTCACCCGGGAGATCGGTCCCCTCATGACTGGAGTGCTCGTGGCTGCGCGTTCAGGATCGTCGATCGCCGCGCGATTGGGGACCATGGTCATCAACGAGGAGGTGGACGCGCTGGAGCAGATGGGCATCCATCCCAACCGGTACCTCGTGGCCCCCAAGGTCTTGGGACTCGCCATGGCGACACCTTGTCTGACGCTGGTGTTCTGCACGATGGCCATCCTAGGTGGATGGCTCTTCGGCGTGACCACGGTGGGTTTGGATGCCATGGCCTACATAGAACAGACGCATCAGGCTCTGCGAACGGCGGACATCCTCGCTGCCGTTATCAAGGGAGCGACCTTCGGAGCGCTCATCGCTGCGGTCGCCTGTTCCTTGGGACTGGGGGTCCGTGGTGGTCCCGAGGGCGTGGGACGGGCGACGACCCGGGCCGTGGTGACCTCCATCTTCCTGATCATCCTCGTGGATGCCTTCTTCGTCCTCTTCGTGAAGCTGGGTGCCTGATGTTTTTTCGCAGGACCAGGAGTATCCCCGAGGAATACCTCCAGAACATCGGTGCCCACGATGACCTGCTCCGTGCGCTCTTTGTGATGACCCAGTTCGATGGGCGTACGGTCCTGGATGGTGTGGATCTGGCAATTCGCCGAGGGGAGATCTTCGTGATCCTGGGCCCTTCGGGATGCGGCAAGACGACCCTTCTGCATCACATGGCTGGCATGCTGCCCCCGACCATGGGGTCGATCCAGATCGATGGGAAGGACATCTATGGCATACCCCCTGCCGAACTGGATGAGCTTCGTACCCATATGGGGTTCTCCTTCCAACATGGTGCCCTCCTCAACTCCATGTCGGTCCTGGATAATATCTGCCTGCCCTTGCGGGAAGCCACACAGCTACCCGAGATGCTGATTCGTGACATTGGCCGCATCAAGCTGGACATGGTTGGTCTGATCCACGCCCAGGATCTGGAACCTTCCGATCTCTCCGGTGGCATGAGGAAGAGAGCTGCGATCGCCCGAGCCATTGCAATGGATCCTGACCTCGTCTTCTTCGATGAGCCCTCTGCGGGTCTCGATCCGATCACGGCCGCCGAGATCGACAACCTCATCTTGAAGCTCAAGACGGTTTTCGGCATCACGATGGTCGTAGTGACGCACGATATCCCCTCGGCGTTCACGATTGCTGACCACATGATTCTGCTTCTGGATGGACAACAGCTTGCCAAGGGATCTCCGGAGGAGATCCTCTCCAGCAAGGATCCTCGAGTCGTGAATTTCATAGGAAGAACGATGCCGCTGGCGGATCCTGCCAAGGTGGACATCCTGAACTACGTGGCAGGTGTCGATTCCAGGCTCCCAGAGCCTCGAGGTGCGAATTCATGAACGGTAGTTCCACACAGTTCAAGGTTGGGCTCTTTCTGCTGGTTTCGGCCGGACTCCTCCTGGCATTGATGGCCTTGGCGCTGGGGCCCGGTCTCCTCCAAGAGAGCATCCACTACCGAATCCGCTATGAGGAGACGGTGAAGGGCATGGTGGTTGGGTCCCAGGTCAACTTCCGCGGAGTCAAGATCGGCAAGGTCAGTGACATGCGGTTCGTCGATGGGCAGACCGAAGTCTGGATCCAGGTGGACCCGGAACGTTCACCCATCCAGGCCACCACATGGGCCAGCTTGGATCGAGCCTGGGTCACGGGCCAGGTCACCGTCGAACTGGAAGGCTGGGAACCAGGGGGTGAGGCCTTGGCGACGGGTGAAGTGATTCCCACACGGTCCTCGATGGTGGCCTCCATGGCAGGTTCCATGCCTGAGCTGATGAAGAGTTCGGGGAGACTCATGGAGGAATACCGATTGTTGGCCCAGAACCTGAATCTCGTCCTGGACGAGGAGGGGAGGGGACGTTTGCGACATCTGCTAGCCTCTTTGGATGCGCATCTGCCCTCAATCCTCACCCAGCTGGATCAGACCTTGATTCCCGAAATCCGGGGCAGCCTGAGTGACCTCCGGGAGCTCAGACCCCAATTGCAGGAGTCCCTTGTGATGGGAAAGGACCTGCTGGCCCGGTGGTACGAACTCTCCAACCATCCCGCGATCGAAGGCATCCTGACGAAAGGCGAAGCCCTGACCGCGGAAGCTCGCGACGCCAGCGCCGAACTCAAGACCCTGCTCCGCGGCAACCGGCGGAGCCTCACCCAGACCTTCGTGGCCCTGAGCGAAGCTCTCCGTGAGATCAAGGGACTCTCTCGCATGCTCCGGTCCACACCCAGTGCCCTCGTGTTCGGGCGCCCTGTCCCGGAGCGCACCCTTCCCGCCAGCCCTTCAGGAGGCAGAGAATGAGGCTCCCCATGAACGATGGTCCTTTCGTGGGCCTCAGCCTGGCCTTTCTGATCTTCTGCGGGGCCTGTGGCTCGGTGGAGGTTGGCCAAGACCACTACTACCGTCTTGGTCAGGCTTCCTTGAAGGATCCGCAGATCGCAAGTCGGGGACACCTGAGGATTGAGGACTTCACGCTCTCTCCACATCTCGGCGGGGATCAGCTGCTGGTACAACAGGGCGAGTCCGAAATCTACCCCTATCGATATCACTACTGGGCGGCCCCTCTGGATCGGATGGTCACGGATAGTGTGTATCGTGCATTCTTGGACTCGAATCGCTTCGAGACGGTTCTCGATGCTACCGATCCTGGTAAGGCCAATTGGGTGCTGAGTGGCCGCATCCTCGAGTTCCAGGAAGTGCGTGGGAGTCAGGCTGCGCGGGGACGCGTGCGTCTGGCCTGTACGCTCCGGTCGGAGCCTGGAGGCCTCACCCTGTGGCAGGGCGAGGTCGAGGAGGAGGTCCTCTCCAAGGGGGATACGGCCGTGGCTGTGGTCCAGGCATTGGACAAGGCTCTCGGAAAAGCGCTGGAGAGGATCGCGTTGCGTGCCGAAGAGAGGATGCAAGTGGGCGCATCCACAGCCAGTCCGCCGCGATAGTTGCCCGCTCGATGGGCAGGGAGTACAGCGCAAGATGACCACAGGATTGACAGTTCCGGATCCCGAGGCACTCGAGGATATCTTCGATTTCGACGATCCGGACGACTGTGAGATGCTCAAGGAACTCTACGAGCACTTCTTGGTGGAGGGCATTCTCCAGCTCCGCAGACTCTCGGCGATGATGGAGCTCGGAAGACTCGATGAGGTCGATGAGATCGCTCACAGCCTGAAGTCGTCCTTCGGCAACGTTGGCCTCGGGGCCAGCAGTGAAATCTGCAACGAGATCATGGTCCAGGCCCGGGCCGGGGAGTCCTCCGCCACCCGTGAAGTTGTGCGGCAACTGAGCTCATTGACCGATGACATGGAAGCTGGCATTCGCAGCTTCATGCAACGCCTCTAGCCGGTATCCGGCAAAGACCCCAGGATCGGGGATTTGTCATCCCTATCCCGGTAGACTACAGGGACATCGAAAATCCTCGCAGGGATGAGGCCTCAGGCTCGTCCCAGTCCGGCAGGACCGCTCGATCCTTCAACCTGGCCCTGAAGTCAACATGGTGACACGATCTCTCCTTTCCTCGCGACGCAGCGTGGCTCTGCGCAGCTGTAGCCTTCTCCTGCTCGCTTCCGGTCCAGGGATGCTGGCCCTGTCTTGTGGCGACAACGTCGGCCGCCTCTTCGACCGGGGTTATGGCAAGGGTGGTGGAACCGCAAGCTCCTCCATCCAAGCTCCGGCACCCAAGGCGGTCGTCTTGGCGAATCGTCCCCTGGTCCAACGCGTGGCACCGACTGGTGGTGGCGCCCAGGCCACGACTGCGGTGTACGTGCTCTTCAACGAAGCGATGAATCTCGAGAGTCTCAAGGCCTCGACGACGCAGGAGCCCGCACATCTCTACCTGAGGCGTAAAGGCAGTTCTGGTGGATCGGCTGGCGGATCGAACGGTATTCCCGGTGGTACGACCACCAACACCCCTCTCCCTGGTACCTACGATCTGCTCCTTGGAGGGCGTCTGCTCGTCTTCCGGCCGAGCCCGGCCCTGGCGCCCAACCAGACCTATGAGATCTTTGCAGGAAACAACGTCAGGGACCTCGACAGGTCAACGCTGCAGAAGCAGGGTGTGCTGGGTGAGTTCAAGACGGATGGCAACGTGCAGAGCGGCCCCAGTGTCGTGTTCGAGTATCCTGCTCTCAACGACCAGGGGACGCCACGGGATGCTCCGGTGCTGATCGGATTCTCCCAGCCGATCGATCCGACGACCGTCAAGAGTTCTACGTTCTTCATGAGTCTCTCGACCGACAAGAGCGCTGTCCCCGGCACGATCGACTACCCGCTCATGGTGGGACCGGCTCCAGATACCCGGTTGGCGAGGTTCGTGCCCACCGACCCACTAGGGGCAGTGGCTGGATATGACTTCACCTACACCGATGGCATCCAGACCGGAACCATCAAGCTTGCGGTAGGGACGCGGAAACCGCCGATCCAGTTCACGACGATGGCCCCATTGGCTCCCATCAGCATCAGGGTCGGGAACCCGACGACAGATGCAGGAGTGACCTTCGAGAACAAGATCAACCTGCGGAATCTGGACAACCTGACGCTCGAAGTGGATCTGCCTGCGGGAACCCTGGTGGGGGACAAGGTGCTCCTACGGATCTACGGGCAGGACGCTTCGGTCACGACTGCAGACAGCCTGCTGTTCACGGAGCTCACGACCCAGGTCACGATCGCAGGCGCCCATCAGGAGGTCTTCCCGGTCCCCGGTAAGGTCGGCACGGTGGCCAAGAAGCTCTTCAAGGACGGGAAGCTCTCCTTTGCCGCTGCCGTCTTGCGCGGCACGAGCCAGACCGGCCTTACCCTGGCCCTGAATCCCGAACAGGATACGGTCCGTCCCACGGTGGACAGTCTCGGGCCACCTTTGGCCATCGGGACGACCAACGTCTTCCTGACGGATCTCAACGCTGCCGCTATCCACGGTACGGCCAGTGAAGCGCTGGGTGCTCTCGAGCTGACGGTGGCCTCGCAGACATACGGCCTTTTTGCGTCCACCGAGGACGGTCGATTCTTTTCCTTACCGTTCTTCCTGGGGCGCAACAGCGCGGACCTGCCTTTCGCCATGAATGCGATCGACGGGGCAGGTAACCGGAGCCTGAACAGCTTCAATGGCTTCTTTCGGCAGCGTGGATTCCTGACCGGTAGTGTGGCCGGTGGCAGTCTCCGTGTCCTGGCCTATGACGATGCGACCCTGCAACCCATCTCGGGGGTGCAAGTGATCATCGAGCCGGGATTCCCTCAAAAGCCAGCTGTGGGGCAGATCTCGGCCCAGACACTTGCCGATGGCTCAGTGACCTTCACAGGCCTGGCTTCGGCCCGATACAGCATCACCTTGGTCCGCGCGGGCTACCATTTATATTCGTTGTTGAACACGGGCGCGGCCCAGCTGTCCCTGCCCATGCGGCCCTTGGCCCAGGCGACGGCCACGGTCTCCGGAACCTTGGCCTTCGGGGTCATACCCGGCATGTCTGCCAAGGCCGGCCTCAATCTTCTCGATGATGATTCCAACGATGGAGGCGTCAACACGAACAGCACGAATGCGAACACTCTGGATGCCGTTGCCGTTCGTCCCAACCGCCCTCTCATGGCTACGGGATTCGCAGGGATTCTTCCACCCACTGGCAAGCCTGCCTTCTTGTTCACCTCGGCAGAACTTGCTTCCACCAACGGTGGCAAGGGGGTCAACCTGCCTCCCCAATCCGTCAAGGGGGGAGGCCAGGCCTACACGGTAGCGATGGCGATGGCGGCTCCTGCTGTGACGGGCAAATACCTGGTTCCTTACACCGTGGATCTCAGCAAGGCCCTGGGGCTCGATACGACCAAGTTGGATGGCGATCTCCAGGTACACTTGTTGGCAAGTCTCGGCGGTTTTTCCGGAACGAGCCTCATGGGATTGGGTTTCACCACGGGGACGGGATCGATCCGGAGCGTGGATGGGAACTACGACACGGGAACTCTCTTGAGTTTCGCTGGGCTGGGACCCTTGCTCTGGTCCTCGGTCCAGGCCAAAGACCAGGCGGGCAACATCAGCCGTAGTCGCGCCGTGTTCACGGATACGAGCTTCGGGCTGGTTCTGGTGCTCGGAGACATGCCGGGCGTGCCTGTCCTGGATGCGCCTGCGGGCAACTTCACCGGGTCTCCTGCCGTCACCTTCGCGGATCGCATGGATACCGCTAGCCTCGCCAACTCGGTGGCTCCACGTCGGATTCGCGCAGTGGACAGCAAGGATCGTCGTTGGGACCTGTATTCCTTCGATGAGGATGGAACCTCGGCGTCGGCCAAAGATACGATCCAGTTTCCGGTCCTGCCGAGCGGCACCGTGGGGCTCAGCACGGGGGCCTGGAAGATCACGGTCGAAGACTGGTTCGTCCTCGCACCCGGCTCGAATGCCAGCGAAATCAACTTCGAGGATTTCTCACGGTTGCACCTGGGGTGGGCCCGGTCCAAGGCCGAGAACCACACGATCCAATAGACAGTATGAATCGTTCGGGTGAGGAGGCGGATCCGCCCATCGGGGTGGATCGCTTCGGGAATCGCGACCAGGGAAAGCAAAGGAGCCTGTAGATGCCTGGGGGGCAGCGGGTATGCTGCCCGCTTGGTCCATGCTACGAGTTGCAGCGATCCACATGCAGATGAGTTCCTCCTACCTTCGGCTCTCCTTCCTTCGACATCCTGGTCTGGCCTTTGGGGGCCTTGCTCTGGGACTCTGCCTTCTCCAGGGTTGTGAGGCTCCCAAGCGGGATGTCTTCACTTTGGATTCGATCAAAGTCCTGGAACCTCGCGGAGAGGTCCGCGAGGTCATGGCCTGGCCTCTGGTGGCCGTGGGACCTGTCAACGACCAGCTGAAGCCGGATGCTCGAAAGATCATCCAGGAGCGCCTCCAGGAGGGGTTGATCCAGAAGCAGTTCTCGGCTCTCGCCCTCGAGCGTGTGAGGACCTACGTCCGTCAATACGGCGCCGCCGAAGGGCATGCCCTCCAAGCTGTGGTCGCCGCCAAGGCGGATGCGGTGCTGATCCTGAGCATCGGCGAGTGGGATGAATCGGCCCTCTACACCCTGGGCAAGATCCGCTGCAAGGGTGAGATCAAGCTTGTCGATCGCCAGGGGCGCATCCGCTGGGGGGGCAACCTGAAAGTCGATGCCGAGCTGGTGCCTTCGACAGCGAGGAACGCCTCACTGGACGAGAAGCGCCGGTTGGCCGTGGAGAGCTTCGCACGGCAGCTGGCCAGACGCCTGCCCAAGCAGTTCTGAGGCCGATTTCCGGGAGCTGCTCTTTCAACCAGGCCTTTGGGTCTCTGCGGGAAAATCAGAGATTCCTTGCCCACGGACCCAGACCCAGGCAGACTGCTGCGCTGATTTTTCAGACTCAGCCCTTTGTTCCAGAGGTGTTTGGGTCGATACGCTTGGCTAGACCTGCTGGTCGGATCCCTATTTTGGATCGGCAGGCCGTGAACAAAGGAAGAATAGGGCCATGGCACTGACCAAGGAAGAGCGTCAAAAGCTCGTCGAGGAGTATCGCGACCACGAGAAGGACACTGGCAGCACTGCCGTCCAGGTGGCCATCCTCTCCACCGACATCAAGGCGCTGACCGAGCACCTCAAGAAGCACAAGAAGGATTATCACACTCAGCGGGGCCTCATGAAGAAGGTGGGTCGCAGGAATCGACTCCTGCGTTACCTCCACCGCAAGAGCCCCGAGATCCACCGCGAGGTGGTCCAGAAGCTGGGTCTTCGCGCCAAGTAGATAGCAAAGCCGGGATCTGCAGGATGCAGGTCTGCGGTGATTGGCAGCAAGACCCTCCCCCCGTCTCTGGCGCTCCCGATGAGCTCCGTGGGAATCGATTTTCCCAGCCAGGGCATGTCGTCCACTCGTCGTGGACGAGATCCGGGTTGCCCACCACCCTGGTGTGGCGGTCCAGTCAGACCGATCTCCGGCCCCCCTCGCGAAAGAGGGCTGTCGGGGAAGACTCCCAGGTTTCGAATCCGGGAAGGCGTGCACACCCGCCAGTGGTCTTGCGAAGCGGTAGGAAAATGGTGTGGGAGCAGGAGCTCCAGGAGAAAGAGCACGTGACGCATGTCAACGTCAAGGGGAAGATCGCAGGACGCGAACTCATCCTCGAAACCGGGAACTGGGCGAAGCAGTCCGATGGTTCCATCATCGCCACCTATGGTGGCACCAAAGTCATGGCCATGGCCAACAGGGCCAAAGCACGAGAAGGCCTCGACTTCTTTCCGCTCACCGTGGACTATCGGGAGCGGACCTATGCTGCGGGCAAATACCCCGGCGGTTTCTTCAAGCGTGAGGCGAGGCCCACCAACAAGGAAACCCTCACCTGCCGTCTGATCGATCGGCCGATCCGTCCCTTGTTTCCGGATGGATACAAGGAGGAGGTCCAGGTCCTGATCACGGTGATCCAGGTCGACCAAGAGGTCGATCCCGACATCGTGGGCATGGTCGCGGGCTTTGCCGCGCTGCGCACGAGTTCGATCCCCTTCACGGAGAATCTCGGTGCCGTTCGGGTCGCCTACATCGACGACAAGATCGTCGTGAACCCCTCGATCGAGGAGACCGAGTCCGAGCAGAACAAGCTCAACTTCATCATGGCGGCGACGAAGGATGCCGTGCAGATGGTCGAGGCTGGTGCCGAGCAGGTCTCCGAAGAAGTCATCCTCGATGTCCTCGAGCAGGGCCAGAAGGTCTGTGGTGACATTGGTGCGCTGATCGAGAAGCTCGCCAAGAAGGTCAAGAAGGCCAAGCTCGAGTTCCAGGCTCCTGAGGTTCGTAGCGAGATCGAGACGAAGGTGGAGCGCAAGTTCTACAAGAAGCTCTTTGCCGCCGTGACGTCCCAGGGCAACAAGCATGAACGTGGCGATGCCATCAATGAGGTGGCCACGGCGATCAAGGAGTGGGGCGAGATCGAGTTCGCAGGCTCCGAGACGGTCGAGGCCGACACTAAGTACCTCAAGAACTTCATCTACGAGCTCAAGAAGAGAGCCGAGCGCGAGACCATCCTGGATGGGACCCGCACCGACGGCCGCGGGCCTGCGGATATCCGTCCGATCTCCTGCGAGATCGGTCCCCTGAGTCGTTTGCACGGTTCGGCCATCTTCACTCGCGGTGAGACACAGGCTCTGGTGACCACAACGCTGGGAACGGTAGACGATGAGCAGATCGTCGAAGGTCTGGGTGATGGGATCCGCAAGAAGTTCTACCTGCACTACAACTTCCCACCCTTCTGCGTGGGCGAGGTCCGTCCTCAGCGTGGTCCCGGTCGCCGTGAAATCGGACATGGCATGCTGGCCGAGCGGGCCCTGGTCTCGGTGCTCCCGGATCCCTCGGTCTTCCCCTACACGATCCGCCTCGTGAGCGAGATCCTCGAGTCCAATGGATCCAGCTCCATGGCCTCGGTCTGTGGTGGTTGTCTGGCCCTCATGGACGCAGGAGTCCCGATCCAGCAGCCCGTCGCGGGCATTGCCATGGGGCTCATCAAGGAAGGCCGCAAGACCGCCATCCTGTCCGACATCCTCGGTAGCGAGGATCACTGTGGCGACATGGACTTCAAGGTGACCGGCACGCAGTTCGGCATCACGGCCCTGCAGATGGACATCAAGTGCTCGGGGCTCACCCGTGCCATCATGAAGAAGGCGCTCGAGCAGGCCAAGCAAGGCCGCATCCACATCCTGAAGGAGATGCTCAAGGCCATCGACAAGCCGCGGACCGCGATCAGCAAGAACGCGCCGCGCCTCGAGCGGTTGAAGATCAACCCCGAGAAGATCGGCCTCATCATCGGGCCGGGTGGAAAGAACATCCGGGCCTTGCAGGAGGAGACCAAGACCAAGCTCAACGTCGATGATGACGGCACGATCACGATTGCTGGAGCGATCAGCGAACTCGTGGACGAGGCCGTGCGAAGGATCGAGGCCATGACGGCCGAGGTCGAGATCGGCAAGACCTACCAAGGTCGCGTCGTTTCGATCAAGGAGTTTGGTGCCTTCATCGAGGTCCTCCCGGGTCAGGAAGGACTTTGTCACGTCTCCGAGCTCTCCAACGACTTCGTGAGGTCTGTCAATGAAGTCATGGACATTGGGTACATCGTCGCCGTCAAGGTCCTGGACGTAGACGCCTTGGGCAAGATCAAGCTGTCCCGCAAGGTCCTGCTGGAGGGCGGAGATGCGGAGGGGCAAGAGGGTGGCCAGGAAAGGCCTCGGCGTTCCTCCCGGCGCGAGGAGGGAGATGCTCCCGCTCGCGGTCGAGACCGGGATCGCGGTCGAGATCGGGATCGTAGTCGAGACCGGGATCGGTCGGAGCGACCCGATGAGGACCACCCCCGCCGCTCGCGAGGTGGAGATGACGATGAGGCTCCTCGCCGAGGTCGCGCCAGTCGTGATGCGGAGGGTGAGGCACCTCGACGGAGTCGGGATGCGCGAACCGACGAGGATCGTCCTCGCAGAGGTGGACGCAGTCGAGACGACGAGGATCGCCCCCGCCGTGGACGCGGGAGGGACGAGGAAGATCGCCCCCGCCGCAGTCATCGCGATGATGAGGATCGTCCGCGCCGCAGCAGCAGCCGAGACGACGAGGATCGCCCCCGCCGTGGTCGCGGGAGGGACGAGGAAGATCGTCCGCGCCGCAGCAGCAGCCGAGACGACGAGGATCGCCCCCGCCGTGGACGCGGGAGGGACGAGGAAGATCGCCCGCGCCGCAGCAGCAGCAAGCGTGACGATGAGGATCGCCCCCGCCGCAGCAGCAACCGCGACGACGAGGATCGCCCGCGTCGTCGCAGCAACCGCGACGACGAGGATCGTCCGCGTCGTCGCAGTAACCGCGACGACGAGGATCGTCCGCGTCGGGGTGCCCGGGGTAGCGAGGAGGGCGAAGAGCGCCCTTCCCGTGGTCGTGGCAGGGACCGGGATCGCGATGACGAGTGGGAATCCGAGGGGCGTGGCAGGACGGACCCAAAAGACGATCGACCAGACCTCGATGCAGATGTAGATGAGATTCCCCGGGGACGCGGGCGCTCATCAGGCCGAGGTCGCTCCTCGTCCGATCGTGGCGGGCGTCATTCTTCCGGCTCACGGTCGAGTGGAGGGCGAACCAGGCGATAGCCTGGGATTCCATCCCCAACAGTGAGCTGCCCGGGCTCTCACCCGGCCGTCACCCAGACCGATCCCGTATCGGACAAGGCTGCGGCGGGGTGCGAGCCCGGTTCGCGTACCTCGCATCTGCCCTCGATTACAGCGCTCTGGGTTGAGACCGGGAAGAGCCCATGCCTTGGGCCAGTGGCGGCCATTTTCTCAAGTCCTCCGTCGTACATGCCGACAGAGGGTGTGGCTCCGACGTGGGGTCCCGGCTCATGGCGGCAGGGACGCGTACGGATGCTGCCACAGGCCCTCAGGGTCGTGGCAGTCGGGTCAGGCCCGACTTGGTTCTTTATTGGAGTAGATTGATGAACGTAACCGGCACCGTCAAGTGGTTCGACAACCGCAAGGGCTTTGGGTTTCTCCTGACCGATGGGATCGAAGAGGACATCTTCGTTCACTACAGCCAGGTCCAGGGTGAGGGCTTCAAGTGTCTTCATGATGGCGAGAAGGTCGATTTCGACCTGGTGAGGGGAGACAAGGGATATCACGCTCATCAGGTGACCAAGCACGTGCCCTGTGCTGGTGGCGCGCACAGTGAGGCTCTGGTCGAGCCCACTCTCAGCAGAGTCTGAGACTGCTCCTTACCGGAAGGGTTCCAAGAGCCCTTCCGAACGGATGTTCCAGCACACCGGGAAGCCCATACGCAGCGCGGCTCAATTCTATTGGGTGGAATTGAGCCAAAGTCCTGCCCATACTGCGCTTTCTGCCTAGAATGTCTCGATGCTGAGTTTGTGCAGAAAGAGACAGAGCCGATTTCCTGTTGGCGCAATAGCCGCAAATACCCCGGTTTCTCATGCGCCACTCCGCCGATTCCTCGCCAAGCTCGGGGTTCTGCCCTGGGTTCTCCCCTGGATCCTGGTCCTCTGTTTCGGGCTTTCTAGCAGTCGCCTGAAGGCACAGGGAGAGAGCCGTCAGGCCTCTCAGGTCAAGGTCCAAGTCCCGTACGCGACTCGTTTCATACGCATCGACGGTGTGGGACAAGAATACGAGCATGCGGCGATTCTCCATCTGAATCGCCGCAGCCAGCTGGTCTCGACAGCGGAGATTGCCTGGAAGGGGGATCGGGATGCCTCGGCGGAGATCCGCATACTGTACGACGAGGGGCATCTGTATCTCTTCGCCCGTGTCAAGGACGACGAGTTCCTGGCCCCTGGGGGAGAGGACGTCTGGAATTCAGGAGATGTCCTGGAGCTGTTCTTCAATACGGACCCCCTGGATGATGAACAGGGCAGTTCCCGGTTCAACGAGGACGACTTCCAGATCTTGTTGCCCTTGCATGGACCGGACTGGCCTTGGGTGGCTGTGGCAGCCAAGAAGCAGGAGGGTGGCGAAAGGACCCGTCTTCAGAGTATCGAGAGTGGCATCGGCGGGATTGAAACTGCCCGCAGGGTCGTTGGGGACGAGGTTCACCTCGAAGCCAGGATCCCCTTGCATATCCTGCCAGGGATTCGAAAGGGGCAGTCTGAACTGGGGTTCAACCTGGCGCTGGGAGACCGGGATCAGGGAGGGCAGATCTATAACTATCTGGTTTGGGCGGGGGGGCTTCCTCCGTTCAACGATACCAGGCACTTCGGTTCTCTCCATTTTCGTGGACCGCCCATTCTGGTGGCCCCTGATTCGTCTGGGCTCGGAATGGGCGCTTTCCTGCTCACCGGCCTGGTCTATCTCCTTCCCTGTCTTCTGCTCTTCCTCCTGCTCTGGATGGCCCGCCGTGTGGACCAAGGACCCTTGGCCTCCCGTCCGCGACTCCGGCTGGGGCTGGGCATCAGTTCGGGAGTTCTCTTTCTTCTGGCGATCTACATTCCGGACGTCATGGGCGACTTGGATGAGTTCAACCGGAGGGTGAGGGCCGAGGAGATTGCAGATACCGTACAGGCCGCTCTTCCTGAGATCGAGGAGGGCTTGTTGAGGAGGTTCCCGGGTCCCAGTCGGGACGAGCCTTTCATCGAGTTTCTGTCAGGCGCATCCGTTCGTCGGCGTCTCGAACGGGACTACTATCCGTTGCTCCCTGGACAGAAGGCCAAGCTGGGATGGCAGGCGAAGGCCTACGAGGACGAGGGGCTCTCGATCTATGAGTATGGTGTGCCTCTTGGAACGAATGGTGAGGAGATCCGATTCCAGGATCTCGAGGAGGGGGATCGCATCGCGATTCTCGTGTCCCGGGAGACCTCAGACTGGATCAAGGCGACACCGAGACTCGAGATCTACGAGCAGGTGCAGGGGGGGACCGTCAGGCGCATCGTGAATGCCGACCGGAAGCTCTCCTCGCTCACGGATGGCAGGGTTGGTTTCTACGGAATCCTCGATATGAAAGCGGGTTCCTCCATCCTGCAGATCCGACCCGCAGAAGAGGACGGGCTTCGCCTGGAGGGGATCAGCAGGTTGCCAGCCGGTGAAGCGAAGCAGGCTTCGAAGCCCCTGGCCATCGGGAGCGTCTCCCTGGCTGGCGTCCCCACGAGCTTGCGCGGTCCCTATCCTTGGAGGATCGGCGCAGAGATCCTGCCCGGCCGGAAGTTGGAGCTCGAGTTGCCTCGGTCGGACCTCGATGAGGTTTGGTTCTTCCTCGAAGCCAAGGAGGGACCTGTTTTTCTTGAAACGCCGGACAAGGCGAGTGTCTGTAGGCTTGAATTCTCTTCGAAGCGCAGCGAGAGAGGCTCCCAACGGGAGGTCCGGGAGCTACGTCATCAGGCCGAGATCTTCGCCAGCAAAGCCGTCGACAACGAAGAGCTTGCGCGATTGGAGAAGGGAGCTGGCACAGAGATCGGGTATGAGTGGGAGGATCGCAAGGGGGGCCGGAGGTTGACGCCGGTCATTCGTATCGATCTGAATCGCGCGATCCCCTACGGTCGGGTGACCATCTCCAACATTGGGCCCTACGCGCTGCGGCTTCGTTCGGTCGTGGGGGCGAGAGTCACGCAGGACCCATCCTCGCCCATCGATCTGTCGAGCCTGATCAAGGGGAGAAACCGGACAGAAGTGCAGCTTTCGCCGAAGCTCAAATCGAAGCTGGCGGATGCCGAGTTCACCATCTTTCGTGGAGGAAGTCTCCGGGCCACTTCGTCGGCATTGGGGCTGTACGTTATGCGTACGCGTCTTTCTGAGGACATCACGCGTGGTCTGCAAGGGGGGGCTGTCTACGGGGACGGATTGATCAGTATGGGGCCAGGTGCCCGCGATCTCCTCTTCAGGTTGCATGGCGAGGGCTGGGAGCAAGCCGTCCTGGCCATTTCCCTGTTCGATTACGATCGGCTTGCATTTGCGACGTTCACCCGTTTCCTTCGATTGATCTTCATGGGCTTGAGTCTGCCCTGGTTCCTGGTGTTCCTCCTGCACGTCTTGGCTCCGGTTGGAAGCATCCGATGGCAATTGGCCGGAGTCGTGGCTTTCGGAACCCTGGTTCCCCTCTTCTTCCTGTCGATCTTCCTCGTCAGCTTTCTGGAGCGAAGCCAACGCGACGCAGATGGGAGGAGAATGCAAGAGGAGTTCGAACTCGTCCTTGCCAACATGGAGAAGGAGCAGGCCCGAATGGCGGAAGGCGCGACCAAGAACGTCCAGGCCTTCATGACCGAGATTGCAAGGCTACCGGAGCTGGACCCTGAAAAACGAGAGGAGCTGTATCGCAGCACGGAACGGGCGTTGAAGTTGCTTCGGCCCGATGACTGGTCTCGCGATAGTTTCGTCACGCTTCGTTTTCCTGATCCGGAGTCTGCCGACCGCATGCTCACTCTCCGGGACGGAGAAGGGACAGGTCGGTTCGCAACGGTCGCATTGAGTGAGGGGAGTGGAATCTACTCCGCTTTCGGGAAGGTCTTCTTGGCCGTCCGTGCCGAGCTCCCCATGAAGGATGCGAAGGGGAAGCTGCGATTCTCCTGGGGCCGCGTCTTGGATCCCACTCTCTTGAGCGAACTCTCTTCGCAGGGAATCCTGGGGCTCTATGACCTCTCGGGATACCCCATCGCCCTCGGGGCTACGTCACAGTGGTCCCATCGATTGCTGGAATGGAAGGAGAGGGAACAGAGGCCAGACGCGATCGAAGAGAAGCAGGCGCTGAGTCTGGAACTCGACGAAAGCACCGTCCCTGTGCGAGTCTCGCTGACCAAAGGGGGGCCGGAAAGGCGTGCCGTGATGGCCATGTTGCGAGGTTCTTCCAATAACGGACTAGCCATCCTGGCGAGCTTCGAAGAGCGGAAGCCTGCATCGTTGCTCTTTTTCTGGGGTCCCTTGGCGATCAAGAACTTCTTCATCGTGGTCGTCGGTCTGCTCTCGGTGTTCGCCATCTACCTTGTTTGGATCGTGACTGACCGCATCGCAGTCCCCATCGAACGTCTGGAAGAGCATGCCAACCGCATCAGTCAGGGTGATCTTGAGATCCAAGTGATCGACACGGAAGGCGCCGGGGAGGTGTCCAGCCTCAATCGCGCTTTTGGTGAGATGGCTGAGGAACTGAGGGTCCGGATCCGCCAACAAGAGTTGAGGAATGCTGCCGTTGCGAGGCTCTCGTCCCGGTTGGATCTGGATGCCGTCGGTGATGAGGCCGTCGCAATCCTCCGTGAGGCTTGCGGTTGTCAATCCGTGGTTCTCCTGCTCCAGGACCGCGAGCGCAGACGCGTTCTTGTATTCAGCAAAGATGAAGAAAGGGAGGATGTCGATTCGCACGGAGAATTCCAGGATCTGGTTTTCGAGGCCGAAGGCTCGTTCTGCTTGCGTCTTCCCGTGAAGGCCCTGGAAGAGGAGCTTCGGATTTTCAGCCAGGAGGGCGCCTGTCTGGTCTTCCCGCTTCGCATCCAGGGGCGTAGATGGGGGTCTGTCCTGCTTCAGTTCCAGGATCCGAACGACATCGACCTGGATCTGGAGTTCCTCGAGGGCTTGCTGGGGCAGATCGTGTCCACGATGGAGACGGCTCGCCTGTACCGGCTCGCGATCGAAGATGCGCCGACCGGCCTCTATGTGGCGCGATACTTCGAGAGGCAGGTGGCCCAGGAGTTGGACAGGGTCCGGCGAAGTGGAGGCCTTCTCTCGTGGCTGCGGTTCGCTTTTCCAGGGCCGGATCGCCTCCGCAGGCATTGGGGTGACGCTGGCTTCGACCAGGTCCTGGGGAGGATCGGGGACGAGCTTCTCCATGAGATGCCCAGTCACGGCATCGCAGGTCGCGCTGGCCTGGCTAGCTTCGACCTCCTGCTGCCAGAAACCGATCCTGAGCAGGCGCGAAAGGTGGGGCACAGGATGAGGGGGAGCCTGATGGGGCTGTTCGAACGCCAGGGCCTGAGTCTAGAGATCCAGGTAGCCATGGTGGCTGCGCCTGTCGACGGAAGCTCGACGGCCATGCTCAAGGATGAGCTTGCCCGACGTCTCAGGCAGCTGGATTCTGGAGTAAACAGGGGGCGGAATACGTCGATCAAGGTCGAACGTCGTGGAGGTGCGGTCTTTGCCTCGGTGGCGATGCACAAGCTCCTCGAGGATTTGGATCGAGTGGCGGCAACGGATCTCCCCCTCCTGATCCAGGGAGAAACAGGAACGGGCAAGGAGGTCCTGGTAGATCTCTGCCACGAGGAGAGTCGCAGGTCCAAAGGGCCCCTGGTCAAGCTCAACTGTGCAGCCATCCCCGCGAGCCTCATGGAGTCGACCCTGTTCGGGCATGAGAAGGGCGCTTTCACGGGCGCGGATGAGCGAAAGCGGGGAGTCTTCGAGCAGGCACATGGGGGCACGCTGTTCCTGGATGAGATCGGGGACCTGCCCCTCGAGCTCCAGGCCAAGCTGCTTCGGGTCCTGCAAGCCAAGGAGGTCCAGCGCTTGGGTGGTGAGACCCCCATCCAGGTGGATGTGCGGGTCTTGGCGGCGACTCACCGGGACCTGGAGAAGTTGATCCAGGAGGAGGGGTTCCGCGAGGATCTGTTCTATCGGCTGCAGGGCTTTCGGCTCCAGGTGCCCCCCCTTCGGGACCGGCGGGAGGAGATTCCTTATCTGGTGGAGTCTCTGCGCCAGGAGTTCGGGGATGCTGCCAAGGAGTTTTCTGCGGAGGCCTTGGATCTCCTCTATCGGAATGCCTGGCCAGGCAATATCCGGGAGCTCAGCAACGTGGTTCAGCGGGCGCTGGTCCTGGCGCGTGGGGCCTTCGTGGAGGCCGAGGATCTGGACCTCGCCGAGCAACAGGGGGACTCGACTCTTCTCAACGTCTCGGGTCTGCCACCGGAGCTGGATGACGAAGAAGAGGGATTCTTGATTCCGCAGCCGCCGGAGACGCTCCGCATCGAGGATAGATGGGCGCTCCTCGAGGGATACCTGGAGGCTCGCCAGGCGGTAGATGCCTTCATCACGCCTCGCGTCTACCGTGCCCTGGTCAAGGTCAGTCGTCGAACTGCCAGTCGCGATTTGAGCCAGTGGCTTGAAGAGGGGCAGCTGGAGAGCAGTGGGCGCAAGCGGAGCCTGCAATACCGTCTGATGAGTCGCGAGAATACGTCGCAACCGTAGCATTGTTGGGTTAAAGACCCGGGTGGCCGCCTTCTTGGCGCATAAATGGCGCGAAAGTGGCGCGCAAACTGCGGCATGCCCCCTTTGAGGAGCTGGGGATCCGCAATTGGGCATAGGACACTCTGGATATCTCCCGTCATCAGAGGCTCTAAGGCTAGTGCCCAAAAGAGGTTGAAGTTTCTGTTGGCAAAATATTCACCGCGACATTGTATTTGGCTCGGAGCTTGCTGGGAGAATCCGATCGTATTCCCAGGGGGCAGAGCCAAGCAGCTGTTTCCGGGGGCGGTCGACAGCTTCCGTCGCACACAGCTTTGCTATACACCGAGATCATGTCACACAAGCACTCGATTCAATGGCTCACCGGCACCCGCCCTGGGCTGCCTTCACTCAGGGGGAACCTGCTCCTGGCCCCTGTGTTGGTGTTGACTCTGCTCCTCCTCTCTGGGCCAGCGATGTCGCAGGCGAGCGTCCGTAATGCGGGCATGGGGGCGGCAGCCTCAGATACCTCGGCGCTAGATGGCCATGGCATCAAGGTTCGGAACGCACGAAAGAATGTGCTGTTCGGGAACTGCAAGCGAAGCAAGACGCCATCCATCGTGGATTACAAGAAGGCCTTGGCGGCGACCCCCGAAGCGAGAAAGTGTCGGGAGGATGGCATCGACAAGAACTCGGCAGAATATGCCATTCTCAAACAGAAGGCCGTGAAGCGACTCAAGAAGGTCCTTCGTTCCATTGCCGTGGAAGAGGGGCGGGATTGTGTCGTCAAGAAGGGCGCCATCCGTTCCAAGGGTGGTGCCGATGTTGTGGATCTTACGGACAAGATCGTCAGCGCCCTGGAATCGGCGGACCTCGATTAGTCCCTGATTCCGGAGTGGATGCGCTCCAGCATACCCAATCTCCAGAAGGTGCTTCTCCATGGACGTGGAGAGACACCCTCGGATCACCCTGTATTCGATTCACCAGGCGGGAGAAATGCGTACTGAGAGGGGAGCCTATCTGGATGCGAATCCTATTTCGCTGTGTGCAAGCCTTGGACTGCCAGTAGGCTATGCGCAGGGCCTCGATGACAGATGCACCAGGCTTGGGCGATTGCTCGATCTGGTGCGGGTGGATCTTCATCGGGGTGGATCCTTCATGGCGAAGCACGCGCGATTCCTGGGAATCGCAGAAGCTGCCGTGAGGATGCAGGGTTGGACAAGCAAGGGAGGGATGCATGGGAGTGCTGCAGGAGCTCTCGAGATCCGAAGGTGCGAGGCGCCCCATGGCCCCTGAGCTGGATCAGACAGCACGGGTGAGTCGACTGCACCCCATCATGAGGCGCATTCATGGCCTGAAGCGGCCGCGCTGGCGCACCCTGTCGTGGGGGGTTGCTGCCTTGTGTATCCCGGCATGCGTGACTTCCGATCGACCTCTACCGGATTTTGAATCCTCCCATAGGTCCCAAACGGAAGTTTCGGTCTACGACCCGGCAGGAGAGAAGACCGATCAGAAGATCGTAGGGGCCGAGCCTACGTTGGTGGGCACGCCCCGTGCCCGCCCCTGGGATGCTGCCGCGATGCCGCAGGGCTCCAAGGTTGCCTCGCAGGGCAAGCCCGGAACCGGGGGCAATGAGGCAGAGAAGACAGCAGGGGAGCCAGGAGCTGTGGCTCAGGATCCAGAAGAGGACTTTGCCGAGGAGGATCTCTACGCGCGGTTCGGTTCTCGCATCGTGATCCACCCGGATGGACGTATCTCCAAGACCTATTGGCTCAACCAGGACACTGGCACGGTCTTCGAGAATCTGCTCAAGATGAGTTCAGCGAAGGTGCCTGCGAAGGGAGCGACGCCCAAGTCGGGGCAGCAGCCAGCCAAGGTCGAGGCCTACAATCTCGCCTACAAGTTCGGCCCCAAGAAGGGCCAGGTCCCGTCGGTGTTGGACACGCTCCTCGAGGGCTATGAGTTTGTGATCCAGAGGGTGCCCAAGTTCGATACGTTCCGGACCCGGCAACTCAACCCGGATGCGTTCAATGGGTCGATGGGAGCGCCTTCGACTGCCGTCGAGAACGACCTGCTCCTGGTCACCAGCAGCGCGGATGGTCTCGAGGCTTTCGAGCAGGCGATGGATCTCTTCTACAAGTCCATCCCACAGATCCTGATCGAAGCGCGGGTCGTGGAAGTGGACTATGGGGATTCGCTGGATCTGGGTGTGCGTCCGGTCGATTCGAAGACGCCCACCGTGCGGACGCTCAACTCAGGCAACTTCATCAAGTCCATCACTTCGGTCTTTCCCAATACGACCGGGCTCTCCAACTCCCCGACCCTGAGCGAAGGGCTCCTCTCCCTGGGGGGGATCCAGGACAACCTCGAAGTGAATGCCGTGCTGGAACTGCTGCAGCAGCGGGCCAAGGCGGACATCGTGAGCCATCCCCGCATTGCGGTGCGCAACGGGGGCATGGCGGCGATCGTGACCCAGCGGGAGATCCCCTATCCGCAGGCCCAGATCATCGGCGTCAACACGCGCACCTCCATCAAGTTCAAGAAGACCGGCATCACCATGGAGATCTACCCGACCGTGGCGCCCGGGGAGACCGTCCTGCTGCAGATCTACGCGAACATCAGCGAGGTCACGGGCTTCGTCGATACGCAACCCATCCCGACGCCACAGGTGGCCATCCGGAAGGCGGTCACCTCCGTTCTCGTCCCCAAGGGGAAGACCACGATCATTGGAGGACTCAAGACCCGGAGTCGGTTCGAGTCGGAATCCATGGTGCCCCTTCTGGGGGATATTCCCCTTCTGGGATATCTCTTCCGGTCTACCAACGTCCAGACGAGATACTCCGAGGTGCTCTTCATGATCACTCCCCGGATCATCTATGGATTCGAGGGGGTCGAGGTGGAGGACGATCTCGGCAATGATGGTTAGTGACGCGACTGGGTCGAAGGAAAGGCCGCGGTCGGACGTCGAAGGATCATGACCCTATCGAATCCAGAGGAGTGGGCCTTGAAGGACAGGGCTGCGACAACCCCGGCGGTGCCGCCCCAAGCCATTCACCGGCAAGAGGGTGGATTCGCCTTGATCCTCGTACTGCTGTGTGTGGTCCTGCTCTACATCCTGGTCGCCGAGACGGTCCTGCGGTCGGGCTTCGACCGGATGACCTCGGACAACCAGGCGGTTGATATCCAGCTGCGGCAGTCGGCTCGCCTGGCTCTGACGATTGCCCTGCAGGAGCTGGTCGATGACCTGTCCGACGAGGCGGAAGAGGGTGGAGAAGGTGGTGGGGCCGGCGGCGGTCTGGGAGCCTTGGCCGGGGGCGCAGCGGGCTCTGGAGGAGGCTTGCCGGGTGGAGGTGGCGAGGAGGAGTCCTCGTCTCCCAAGGGAGATCACAGTCGTGATACCTGGTTCAAGCCCAAGAGCTACTACGACGACAACAACGTGAATGTGTATGGCTGGGTCGTCGACGAGAACCGGAAGCTGAATCTCCTGTCCCTGCTGAGCAAGGATGAGGAATACGCCAAGGAGAGCCGGGAGCGCCTGGTGCGTGTTCTGGATGAGATATGGGAAGACACGGATGAAGATCTTTCGGGTGCGGATGCCGAGGCGCTGGCACGTGGCATCCTCGACATGATGAAGGGCTATGGGCGCAACGAGGATCGGCCGAGACCGGCGCTCAAGACAGACAAGGATGGCGTAGAAATCAGCATCCCACTCGCATTGGATGACATCATCCTGGCAGAGCAGTTCAAGCCCGAGTATCTGGACGATCGTTTCATTCAGGGCGGCGTATACCTGCCCGGTCTGCGATCGGTTCTGACGGTCTACACGGCATTGTCCAAGGTCGGTGGAGGCTCCGCGGGAGAGGGAGAAGGCGGGGGCAGTGGAACAGCAGGGGCTGGATCCACCGGAGCCGGCGGGGGAGAGTCCGGTCAGTCGGGCAGTGGGTCCTCTGAAGGCAGTGGCGGGAGTGAGGGTGAAATCCTGTCTCCCGGTGTCCGTATCAATATCAATACGGTGCCGCCGGCACTTCTGCGCTCCTTGATGAACCGTGCAGAGATTCCCGACACGGTCATCCAGGCGATCCTCGAATACCGCAACAAGGTGGATGAGGAGGCGCGGGACGCCGCTGAGTCCGCGGCAGATGACTCGGGAGATCCCGGTCTCCTCGCCAACGATGGCAGCCAGACCGACATGCTCCAGATCTTCGAGACCTTGGATGATCTGGATGAAGTCGAGGAGTGGGACAGCCTCCCCAACTCGAAAGCCAAGAAGACTCTGAAGGCCCTGCTGACCACCCGATCCCATGTTTTCACGATCCATCTGGCGGTCGTGCACAAGCGCAATGAGGCTGGGACCGCTTTCTCGCTGCAGCGCTTTCGGGCTGTCTATGTCCGGGTGGAAGGCTCGGAGGAAGCACAGATGCAGGTTCTCGTTCCTCTGCATCGCGTGTCCGGTCTCCGGGTGGCCATGCCCGATTTTTCGGAAGAAGACGGCTTCTTGCCAGGAGACATCGATCTTTCCGGCGAGGCCGATCCCTATCGGGCGGAGGAGGAGGCGTGGAATCCTCTGCTCCTGGACTTCTACGACCCGGCCCGACGGAATCGTTTTACCCAGGATCGTTGAAAGAGGACTGATCCTGCCCCAATCATGGGCTCGACGGGGCCAGCTCCGCCTCAGGGGCTTTTCTCGATGCCCCGGTTGTGGCTGGGCACGGTATCGGTAAGATGCTTCGCCCAACTTGCTTGGGGAGGGGTCAGGCCTGTTTCACCTGCTCGTATCCAGCCGATCTCCCCATGGGGATGGGCAGGGATCTCAAGGCTGTCGTGGACGACTCCCTTTTCGGTTCCATTATTCAATTCCATTTCGACTTTCCCATAGACCCCCACGGGTTCGATCCCGTCGAGGCAATCCGATGACTGAGACCAAGACCGCCGATACCAAACTCAATGCCGCCGAAGAGCGCCGCATGAGTCATCTTCGCAACATCGGGATCATGGCCCATATCGATGCTGGCAAGACCACCGTCACCGAGCGAGTGCTCTTCATCACGGGGCGCACGCACAAGACCGGCGAAGTCCACGATGGAGAGGCCACGATGGATTACCTGCAGGAAGAGCGCGAGCGTGGCATCACGATCACGTCCGCTGCAACGACCTGCCTCTGGCGTGACACGCAGATCAACATCATCGACACCCCCGGACACGTGGACTTCACGATCGAGGTCGAGCGGAGTCTGCGCGTGCTGGACGGTGCTGTGGGAGTCTTCTGTGGTGTCGCAGGCGTCGAGGCCCAGTCGGAGACGGTTTGGCGTCAGGCAGACCGCTACGAGGTTCCCCGGATCGCGTTCGTCAACAAGCTGGATCGCACCGGCGCCGATTTCGATCGCGTGGTGGATACCATTGCCAATCGCCTCAATGTGATCCCCGTCAAGATGCAGATCCCTATCGGGCTCGAGAAGGATCACCTGGGCGTCATCGATCTGATCGATCTCAAGGCCTATATCTGGCGCGAAGATGCGAAGGACGTCGAGATCACGGATGTGCCAGAGGACTACAAGGAGATTGCACAGGCTGCCCGGGAGGAGCTCATCGAACTCGTCGCCGAGTTCGATGAGCCCATGCTCGAGAAGTTCGTCGAGGGCGATCCCGTGAGTGTCGAAGAGATTCGTCGTGCCACGCGCATCGGCGTGATCCAGAGAGGCATTGTCCCGGTCTTCTGCGGATCCGCCCTCAAGGACAAGGGCATCCAGAACCTGCTCGATGCAATCGTGGATCTCCTGCCATCGCCCCTGGATCTCCCGGCCATCGAGGTCGAGAACCCGAAGACGGGCAAACCAGTAACCCTCCATCACCGGTCCGATGAGCCCCTTGCCTCCCTGGCTTTCAAGACCTTGAGTGACAAGAACGGAGACCTGACCTTCGTGCGCATCTACTCGGGCACCCTGACCAAGGGCATGGCCGTCTTGAACCCGAGAACCGGGAAGCGGGAGCGCGTGGGTCGCCTTCTCCGCATGCACGCCAACAACCGCGAGAACATCGACGAGGCGAAGGCAGGCGAGATCGTGGCCGTGATGGGCGTCAAGCAGAGTGTCACCGGGGATACGCTCTGTGACCAGAGCAATCCCGTCGTCCTCGAGTCCATGAACTTCCCCGAGCCGGTCATCGCCCTCTCGATCGAGCCCAAGAACGGCAAGGATCGGGACAAGCTTGGGGATGTCTTGGGACGCCTGACGCGTGAGGACCCGAGCTTCATCGCCAAAACAGATGATCAGACCGGCCAGGTCATCATTGAGGGAATGGGCGAGCTCCATTTGGAGGTCATCTGCAACAGGATCCTGAACGAGTTCAAGGTCGAGGTCAATCAAGGCGCGCCCCGGGTCTCCTACAAGCAGACGCTCAAGAAGAAGATCGATATCAACGCTGTCCACAAGAAGCAGACCGGTGGTTCCGGCCAGTTCGCGGCAGCCAAGATCGAGTTCACGCCCCTGGAGACCGATGAGCCCGTGGAGTTCGAGAACGAGATCAAGGGCGGCAATATCCCGATGGAGTACATCCCCTCGGTGAAGAAGGCCTTGATCGAGTCTGCCAAGAGTGGCGGTCGACTGGGCTATCCCTTCGTGAACATCCACGCACGGCTCTACGACGGCAAATACCATGAGGTGGACTCCAGCGACATGGCCTTCCAGGCCTGCGGTAACCTGGCTTTCCGTATGGCGATCAAGGGCAACGTCAAGCTCCTGGAGCCTATCATGAGAATCGAAGTGCAGTCCCCCGAGGAGTTTGTGGGCGACGTCATCGGCGACCTCAACTCCCGCCGTGGGATGGTTTCTGATATCGACATCGATGGCGACATGCGTACGATCAAGGGCAAGGTCCCGATCGCCGAGATGTTCCAATACTCCACGGCGCTGCGAGGACTGTCCCAGGGAAGGGCCAGCTTCATGATGGAGCCTCTCGAGTACACTCCCGTACCCGAGAGCATCGCTCAGGAGATTCTGAAAGAAGAAGGCTGATCCCTACCCAGAACCTGCTCTTGGGGCTTGATCGATGGCCCTCGGAAAGGCCGTTGGCATCCATGAATCAGAACTTCTTCCAGATAGCCCTTCTCGTCGCCTTCAGCATGGTGGCCGGGAGGGCTTCTTCGATTCTGCCCCTGGGCCTCGAGGCAGCGGCCTCGGGCGATGGCGGCTCCGCTGCCCAGGGCTCGAATCCCACGAAGGGCAGCCGGGCGAAGCTGACCTTGGTCCTCTCCGTGGATCAGTTCCGCGCGGACTACCTGGATCGTTTCGAGCCCTTCTTCGGCAAGGGCGGTTTTCGTCGCATCTTCCGCGAGGGTGTGTCCTGCAGGGACGCTTCGTACCGCTACGCCAAGACGGCCACGGGCCCCGGGCATTCCGTGATCGGGACCGGAGCCTATCCCCACCAGAGTGGCATCGTCGGCAACGCCTGGCGTGACAGGAAGACTCTCAAGAACGTCTACTGCGTTTCGGGGAGCCAGGGACCTTCGCCGGAGCGGCTGCTCGTGCCGACCCTGGCGGAGCTCTGGAAGGCTCGGTTCAAGGATCACTCGCGGGTGCTCTCGTTCTCGTTCAAGGACCGAGCTGCCATCCTGATGGCGGGAAACGGCGGGGATGGTGTCTATTGGTTCGATCCTGTCCGGGGTCGACTGGTTTCCTCCCCTTGGTTCGATCGCCGCAAGACGAGCCCGGCGAGAGAGGCATCCAAGCAATGGGCGACTGCCCTGGCCAAGGGAGGCCCAGAAGGTCGGTTCATCGATGCCTGGTTGGGCAAGACCTGGGAGGAATTGCCATGTCCGACCCAGGACCCGGCGCTCCGGAAGATCTGGGACAGCCTGCCGCCGGACGACCGCCAGGGGGAGAGTACGCGCAATGGGTGGAAGCCCTGTTTTCCCAAGGTCTTCGCGAGAAGCCCCGGACCCCGCTACTACGCACAGGTCAAGGAGAGTCCCTTCGGCAACGAGTTCCTGATCCAGTGCTTCCTGTCCGCGATCGACTCCCATGCCCTCGAGCTGGGACGGCGCAAGGACAGCGTGGATCTCGTACTCCTGTCGCTTTCGTCGCTGGACTACGTCGGGCATGGGCATGGGCCAGATTCCCACGAGGTGAGGGACCTGTTTCTGCGGCTCGATCAACAGCTTGCGGCGCTCTTCCGTGCCCTGGACGAGAAGATTGGCAAGGGAGCGTGGACGCTGGCCCTCTCGGGTGACCATGGCGTGGGCAACACGATGGCCCGGTCGAAGAAGCTGGGGCGGATAGCCGGAGTGGTGGAGCAGCTCGTCGCTCCCAAGGGGGGTGGGAGGGTCCGTTCACGGCTTGGCGATTTCCTCCGACGGGACCTGAAGGGGAGCTTTCTCGAGGGTTTTCAGAAGCACGCCACCGAAGGGCTGGGGATGGGGCTCGTAGAGGGCCTTTGTCTGCTCAGTGACGGCGAGATCTATTTGCGGCCAGATCTGGAGAGCGTCTCAGGCATCCGGCCCGAGCAGTTGCTTCAATCCGTTGAGAAGTTCTTCGGGGCAGAACCCTATGTTCAGGCCATCTACCGCCCAGGACAGCTGAGGCATCCCAAAGAGGCCATGGCCCGCAGGGTGGCCCTCTCCTTCCATCCCGACCGATCGGGCGATCTCCTGATGATCCTGAGGCCGCATTGGCTTTGGCGGTGGCGATCGTCGGGAGCCAGCCACGGCTCTCCCCATCCCTATGACCGGAATGTGCCCATCCTGTTTCTGGGGAGAGGCATCGCGCGAGGCGAGGCGATCTCGGGTGCGGGGATCGAGGATCTGGTTCCGACCCTTGGCAAGGCGAACGGGATTTCCAGGCAGGACACCTGGGAGGGACACGCCCTCGAGGAAGCCCTCGAACCGACTCTTGGAGAGCCTCGTGAGGCGGCACCTGGCAAAGCCAGGAAATCGACCCGATGACCCTGGCTCCCAGCTTGCTCTGGGTCTTCCTGGGCGGAGGCCTCGGGGCTGTGGCACGCTTCAGTCTCTCGGTCCTTCTGCGTCCCTCGACGCTGACCCAGATTCCTCTGCCGAACCTCGTGGCGAATCTTCTCGGCTGCTTCTTGATAGGTCTGCTGTCCAAGGTCTTCGAGATCCACGCCCCAGGTCGCCCGATCTGGCAGTTCTTCCTGATCATCGGATTCCTGGGAGGCTTTACGACCTTTTCCAGCTTTGGGATGGAGACCTTCCGGCTCCTGGAGAATCGGGCACAGGGGATTGCGCTGCTCTATGTCGCCCTAAGTGTCGTGGGCGGGATCCTCCTGCTCTGGGCGGGCTACGCGCTGGGGCCCAACCGCGACCTGTAGCTCTGATCTACGCCTGGCAAGGGGCCTTAGCTGCGAAAGACCACATTTTCTACGGTAGGAGGGGAACATCGAACTGGGTTCCTTTCGTCCTAGTCACAGTGCTGTCGAGAAGGGCCGTGAAATGGCCCCCCCGCCCCCGGAAGGGGCCGGGCCCTTCACGACTCCGTTCTCCACAATCTGATATTCCTGCGTCGAGGTTTTCTTCCCCCTGGTCATCGTCCTGGTCGGTGCGCCGATCCGTGCGAGCCTCCTGGATCCCCTGATGTTCCTCGCTGTCCTCTAGGCTGGCCATTCGGCTAGCCGTTTCTGCGAAGCGTCTCAATCCTGGGAGTGGATCGACATCCTGATCCGCCAGACGGTCCGTTTCCGACATGATCTCATCGAGTCGGATCGGTCCAGTTGTTTCTGATACGGGGATCTCCTTCGAGTGCTTACGGCTAGTGGGCCACGTGTTGCCGAGTAGGCGGTTTGCAGTTCTTGCAAGTCGTTGTCTTAGTGAGCGCGTGTAGACGTAAGGCCTTGTCCGAGTTCCTGAGGCATTCCCGCGCCTTTCCTTCCTTCGCCCTCTCTCGGGCCTGTCGGAAGGGAGATGCGTGTTGCTTTGGGGTTCCCTCATTCGAATCGCCGCATTCAACCCTCCGGACTCCGTGTCTTCTCCTCACGGACCGGAACCTTCGCACGCGTTCTCCTGTGTGCACGGGGCCTCTCACCCCGCTGGTTGGATGAGTCGACCGAGTGGTCTCTTGTTTGGGCAAAGAAACAATGGCATTTGCTTCAGGTACCGGCCTTCGTCAATGACTTCCTGTCCGGTGAAGGAAACCTCGGCTCTCTTCTCTCCTCTTTCGTGCGTTTTCCGACCGTGAGCGCTGACATCTGTCCGCGACTCGGGTGCAGAGGACCACGAAGAGGTCAGGTCTCCCGGACCCAGCCTCCCCACTCTCTCATGGGGGGCGTTCCTCCGGGACGATCGAATCTCGCGTCGCTGCAAAGGCGCGAGAGTGTTCCTGAGAGGTTTCCCGACCTCTCGCTCTTTCTCTCTGGTGCTCAGGCCTCTCCTCCTGGGCATCGCCTCTACACGCGAATGGCGACCTCTGGTATTCCAGGCTCCTCTGGCTGTCCAGGCTCCTCGTCTCCCATCCGCACTCCATGCGAAGGGAGGGGACCAACGGTCTCCTCCCTCTTCTCTTTTAACCCGGACGGAGAGATACGTAGCTGTAGCCGTGCGCTGGTGAGATATGGGGGATAGATTCTGTGCATGGAATCGTCGTGGGATCTGATCATCATTGGAGCTGGGCTGGCCGGCAGCTCAAGTGCATGGCACCTGTCGAAAGCCTCGGTGGGGCGGATCCTGCTGCTCGAACAAGAGCGTCTGGCGGGCACACAGGCCACGGCGCAGAACGCAGCGATGATCCGTGCCCTCTCGGGTGAGCCTTCTCTAGCAAGCTTTGCCGAGGCTGGTCAGGCCTTCTGGAACGACCTTCCCCAGGAGCTGGAAATTCCCCATGCTTTCCGACCCGTCGGGTCGCTTCTGCTGGTTTCCGAGCCCGCTTCCCTGGCAAGGCTACAGGCCGAGGTGATCGGAGCTTCGGAGAGGGGGTTGGAGGTTTGTTGGATGCAGCCAGACGAACTCACAGAACGCTACCCGCTTCTTGGCGATTGCCCCGTCCTGGGCGCCGCCTGGACCGCGCGAGACGGCATTGCCGATCCCTCAGCCCTGAATGAAGCCTGGCTCTCTGGAGCGCGCGCGCGGGGCATTCGCATGGACTTCTCCAAGGCCGTCAGGCGACTGGAGATCCAGGATGAGCGAGTTCGGGGCGTGTTCCTGCAGGACGGTGAGATCCTGCGGGCCAGATCCGTCCTGGTGGCCGCCGGTGCCTGGGCTGGTCAGCTTCTGGCCAAGAGTGGCCTGTCGGATCATGGGCTCAGGCCCCATCGCAGGCATCTCTTCTGCACGGTCGTGGACAGGAGGATTGCCGACGATCACCCCTTCGTCTGGCACCTGGATCGTAACGCCTATTTCCGGCCGGAGAGCGGGGGCTTCCTGTTCTCTGCTTGCGACGAGACAGTCGTGTCCCCGGGGCCAGCCGAGACGGAACCCGGCATCGAGTCCTTTGCCCATGAACGTCTGCAATCCGTCTTTCCCTTCCTGTCCGAATTGCCTCTCAAGCGCTATTGGGCTGGCCTCCGGACCTTCGGACCACGGCCGGCGTTTCTACTGGGACCCGACGAGAGCACGCCGGGCCTTCTCCACGCCTCGGGTCTCGGAGGTCATGGGGTCACCTGTGCTCCCGAGGTGGGGCGTCGTCTGGCCCAATCCTGGGATGGGTCTTCCTGGAGCGGGGCTCGCTCGAACGGGGTGGGTGGGAGCGTTTCGACCGTCTGACTTGAGTGCCCGAAAATGGCACGCCCGGGAGGATTCGAACCCCCGACCTGCGGATTAGAAGTCCGCTGCTCTATCCAGCTGAGCTACGAGCGCTTATTGGGTTGGATTCCCCGAGAGCCGCTAAATCCTACACGGAACCCCGATGGCGGAAAGAGGTCGGCAAAGAAAGTGGAGGGCATGGATCCACCTAAAAGTTCCCGAGCCTGCTGGGTGCATTCGTGCTAGGATCCCGACTTCTGCGGGAACTCCTTCACGGAGGGACCCCACCGTGCGAGGCGGTTCGCACGGGGGTCATCCCAAGCCTTCATTCCCGGCAGTCACTCGAGCGGAGACCTTCGCTGGAAGTGGATGCCCCGGGGTTGAGCGCATGCAGAGTGGATGCTTGAAGGGAGTAAGCATGGATCGCTTCAATCTGGATCGCTTGAATGTGATATCGAATTCTTGGGTCGCAAAGGCCTGCGCCACTATCTTGGCAACGGGGATCTTGTCGGTCGGGGCATTGCCCTCGCAGCAGAATCCGCCCCAGAACCAGCAGCCGGAGACGCCCTCGGGAAGGGAGCCACGGACGAGTTCTTTTCCTGGGGTGAAGACCAAGGTGGCTCCGGTCGTGTCTGGACAGACCGCGGCCAGCAAGGTGGCGGTCGAGAAGGAGCCCGAACAGGCTCCAGAGGCCCTTCTCTACGAGACCCGGATGGAAGTCGGCTTGCGTAACATCCCCAATGTGGAGGTGGATCCGGTTGTGGAGGCTCGACTCCCCAAGGGTACCTTGCTCTGGATGCTCGCCAAGGAAGACGGGACCGGGTTTTCACGTGTCTCGGTTCTCGGTGGCTTCCGAGGTTACGTGTTTGCCAAGTACTGCCGCCCCGATGGTGAGGGCAATGTCGAGGTGATCGGCGATCGCCTCGCGTTCCGGGCCAAGCCCTCGACCAAGGGATGGCCGATCGACAAGCTTCGCAGAGGGACGCGCCTGCCACTCCTCTCGAGGGAGGGAGACTGGTATCTGGTCCTTTCCAATCCGGAGGTGGGTGCCTTGGTCCCCGATTCGACGATCCAGAAGCTTGCGGCGATCAGGGTCAAGCCGGGTGGCGAACTCGCGAGCTTTGCTGCAGGTTCAGACCACCTGAAACGCGCCGAGAAGCAGTATGAGGTGAGGCAGGCTTCCTGGCGCGCCGTCCGGGAGAAGAGCATCGCCAGCGCCAAGCGTCAGCGTAGCATTGCTGGGGTCCAACAGGAGATCAGCGACCTGCGAGCCAGGATCCGCCAGGAGAAGGAGCGGGACGATCCGGCCAAGATGGACCTCGATTCGATCACACCCCTGTTGGATCTTGTCCGGGAGCACGCCAAGGCCATCGAGCCCGCCGACCCCGTTCTCGTGGGTAGCCTTGCGACGGTGGCAGCCGAGTTCAAGTGGCTCCATACGATCCTGGCAGGCTATCGAGCGATGCAGGTCGCACCGAAGACGCCACAGCCGGTCGCGGCCCGGCCGGCCTCCGCCAAGAAGCGCGGATTCGACCAGAGTGGTTGGGTGCGCTACCGTCCCGGCGGCTACTCCTCGTTCCAGCTCGTGAAGGGCGGGGAAGTCATGTGTTTCCTCGTCTGCAGCAGCTTGCGCTACAACCTCAAGGACTACGTGGGTTGCGAGTTGGGCGTCAAGGGCAAGGTGGGGCCCCGAAGTGGTGCGGACTTCAAGGTCTTGGATGTGGAGAGGATCCGGGTCTTGGCTTCTCGCTAGGTCCAAGGGTGGCCATCAGGACATGAATCCGATCCGGCGTTTCCTGCAAGCCATCCGCTCCCTCCTGACCGGGGGAGCGCCTCTCTGCGACAAGTGCAAATACGACTACGGCAATGTCTGTACGCGGCCAGAGCGGCCGAATGCCAGATCCTGTCCCGACTACCGACGCAAGTAGGAGAGCTTCCCGAGTGTCTCCTGCCGGCACGTGCCTGCGTCAACGCATGGGTGGGAAGGGAAGGATCGGCGGGCGATAGGATCGCACGGTCGAACGCTGCAGTTCGAGATCTCCTACCAGCATGGAAGGCGCGATGGTGGAGACAGGCACCGAGCCGGACTCGGCCACGCAGTAGCTGTTGTCCACCTCGTGCACGGCGCCGAAGGCCAGGATGCGTTGGATCACCGCCAAAGGAGTGCCGATGAACTCCAGATTGCGGACTCTTGTTTCGACGCCGGTCTCCGGATCCACGGTGTAGACGGCCGTCGGGTGTCCCTTGAAGGCC
>JAJRTL010000438.1 GCA_024278315.1 Planctomycetota bacterium
ACCGGCAACCCGAGCCTGAACGTCCGAGTCAACCAAAACCACACTCTCATTTTCCCGCTTTCCCGCCCCAGTGCGCTCAGTTGTGCCCTCGGGGGTCAAAGAAACGGCCGGTGTCGCGATCCCGTGAATAATCCGGGTTAAGGATGCTCTCGCAGACGCCGGGCCGGACGCCTGCGGAGAAGGCCGGTCCCCGTCAAGAGCTCGTGGCGGTCGTCAAGGAGGATACCAGTGACCTTCCTGAGAATGCCGTGCTGCTCTGGTGTGCCCGCAGGCTCGTACGCATGGCTCGTGCCTATTGTTTGCGCAACGCCATCTGGAGGCATGGTGAGAGATTCATGCGTGTGCAAGCCCTGCGAAGACTCCTGGACAGGATTCTCAAACACCCCAATCTCCAGGCAGTCGGTGCCCTTCACCATCACATGACGACACCGACCTACTGTTTTCAGTTCGAGAAACGCTACCGGCATATCTGGGACGCCTATGTCAGGATCCGCAGGCAGGATCATGCGATTGATGACGTCTGGCGATGGCAAGGGCACTTATGGGGAACCACCGCACGTTTGATCCTGGGTTCACTCTTCCTGGATGCGCGAGAGTGGGATGAGCGTCATGCGTCGACGGTCTACTTCCATGCAGAAGGGCCGTGTGGTGACTGGACCACTGGTCCTTCGAGTCCGGGACCCTTCGACTCCTCGCTGGGGCCATGTTTCATCCTCGATCTCAGAAGGAAAGTTTCGAGAGAGCAAGCAGATGCCTTGCAGGTGCCTGCACAAGTGCTGGCCACCGGAGCGGATTGGGTCTTGTGCTGGCCGCGGAGCAAGGCGCTTTGTCCTGTCTGGACTGTGCTCGATGGGATTTCCGCTGGGCGAACACCTCGCGAGCTTCCAGATCTCAAGGCCTTGCGCCACAAGATGAAGGAGCTGAGAGCATCAACGGGTTGGAACTGGCAGGGATGGATTCTCCATGCGCTTCCTGAGCACGACCCTCAATCTGTAGAGTGGATCCTGGGGCGGAAACCGATCTACGTGCTTCAGCTTCCCGCTGGATTGCATACCCACTGGGGTGACCTCAGCGCGGGTTTGGATTTGACGCTGGAGGAACTCGATGACCGTTGAATACCTCGCGGCCGACCTGACTGCCTTTCGACCGTCCTGGATCCGGAGCGATGGGGAAAAGGCCGAGTTCCATCCCTCGTTCTGCCTGCCCTGGTTTCCCCATGAGGGTCCGCTCGTGGGGGCAGCGGCTGCGGCACATCGACGAGGCACCGAGGCTGGCGGCATCCCCTCTGAAGTGCGCTTTGATATCAGAAACCGTTCTCGTAGACACTGGGGTGAAGGCTGGATCATACTCAATGTGAATCCTGACAGTGTTGCGAAGGCCGACGACCAAATCACATGGCACCCGTATGATGAAGTCCATCATGCGAGCGTGTCGTTTTCGTTGGCCGTACGGATGGCACTCCAAGGTGTGCGTGGATCTGCGATAATGCTCGGTATGGTCGTCCCGGCGGGTCTGGGGCCTGGGCCTCAGGAACAGCTCTTGAACGTGATGAGGCGGGATTATGAGTCCGTCCAGTTGTTTCCTCGGCCGATTGCTATTGCCCTCGATTGGTGCTCGAGCAAGCATGCCGTCGAGATCCTGGCCGACAACGATGATGCATCTGGGGTACGTGTGGGGTCGCTATTGGTCATCAGTAGTGCTGCAGACGTCTGGGAGGTCGCTTTGGTTCCGTTGCGCGTGGAGGTCTTGCCCGAAGGCAGGATGCTGTGCCCCGTGCACGACCGGACCCAGCTCATCTCCGAATTCGATGTCATCGGCTTGGCTTGGCAGCTCTGCAAGACGGAGGAGATGGCAGAAGGAATGCTGGGCATTATGAGCCAGCCACGGGAGGCAATGGAAGGTGCCCCGGATCCTGATCGGTACCGTAGTGCAGTCGAGATGTTGAAGGATGGGCTACCAACCTGGCCTGATCATCCCGAGGCAACTACCGGAGAAAGTCGCCTTGATGACGTAATTACGGCATCGGGAGATGTCGAGCGAAATGGTCCCCTGCTTGCGGTTCTGACCGCTGGTCCATGGACTTCTGATCTTCCGCTTCCTGATTGGTTGGAGCCTCGATTGTCCGGGCTCGATGTTCCCCGAGTGGACATGGGGTTGGCGTCACCTGTGTCTGGAGTCGACGAGGGCATGTCACGGCTCGCTGGACAACAAGTCCCATATTTCGAGGCGCTTGCGCCCGTGCAGTTGCATTACTGGGGTCGCAACAGATTCCAGGACCCTGTCAACCTGTGGCAAGACCTGCTCGAGGAGACGGAGGTTCCCGCTGGGCAGGAGTACCGATCACCCTCTCCTATCCAAGGCTTCTCGTTGCCGGAGGGTGAAGCGCCCCTGATCAATCTCTATCTGCAGTCACGAAGAGGGGGTTCATCAACACTCGGAAAACTGGAGGTGAGGAGTCAGGGAGCGCTAGAGGACGCAGAAGCCGTCGAGATCGTCGCGCGTGTCCAACCGGGCCAGGGTCTTGCCACAGTGGACATCGAGTCCAAGGGGGAAGGAGGCTTTCGAGCGCGCATCAGGGAGGACCACATCCTCCACATAGACTCCTTGCCGACACCTGTCTATGAGTGGCCACCTGGGTCTGCCTACATTGTGTCGCATCCGGTTCTCGCAATTCCTGCTGCAAGACCTCTGAGGCATCTGGCCGACATGATTGATCTAGGGCGAGACAATCCAGAGCACTACAGGCAGGCAACTGCGGCGCTCAATCTGTGGCAGCGGCCTGGAGATCTGGGCTTGGATCAGAATGAGATCGACTACCCTCGTGATGAGATTGCGGACATGTTTGTTTATGTCGGCGCAATATCAAGTGGGCATGGTCCTGTGGATCCCAGCGTCGTCCATGTGCTCCAGCGTCTACAGGAGATCTTGCCAGATCGTTTCGAGAGCGCCGATGACAAGATTCGAGCATCCATGATGTGGATGTTGAGTTGGTTCTATGCAAGGTGTCCCCAGCGGATTCTTGCACAGATTCCTCAGTTCTTCGCAAAGGGAGGCCAGCTTGGGAATGCAGCACTTTCTGTTGCTGGAAACTGCTTCCACGGCCCTGATAGCTATCGGCGATTCCATTCCGAGTTTGTCCGGGCCATTGTGCACCGCGATCCAGGTGTCGCGACTTGGTTGCGTGCATACCGAAATCTCACACGGTTTCGCGCGGACGCCCTCGAGGCTGCTGTGCTAGGTGAGGACGATCAGAAGGTCATACTGGATTGGTATCTTGACAAGTTCTCGACAGGGATCAGGAGACCCGGGGCTCGTATTGGTAGCTTCTTTCACTGCGTGTATGCAGCTCCTCACTTCCTGAAGCGGCGCCGCTATGACCGAACTTTCTTGGATGGGGCATCCAAGTCAGGCAAGCGTCTAGCCGCCATTCTCAAGGTGGCTTCCGAACGTGCAGAGTCGACGAAGCATCGAGCAAACGCGACCTGTGCTCTCGACTTTCTGTACAAGAGGGCAGATTTCAGCACTCTGGAGAAGTTGGGTTGGGCAGACGCTAAGTGATCTGTCTTGTGTCCGGATTCAATTAGAGAGTCTCTCGCGAGGTTGGCGGCCCTCGCCCAGCCAGCTCCTTTCTTTGCGTCGAAGGTGGGGTGATGTTGCGTATCCGGTGGAGTGAGAAAACGATGGCTCGGTCTGCATCACGAGAGCCATTCAAGGTCGATCGAACCTTGGACTAGATGCGTCAAGCAATGAAATCGCGTTTGCCTTTATTTTTACACGCCAGGACTCACCTAGTGGTCTTTCCAGTAGAGGACGCCCTTTTTCTGGATGGGGACTTGGCCATTCTCCATTCTGACTGCCTTGAGGAATTCACGGGCGTTCTCGGGGGCATTCAGATAGAGGGGTGTTGGGGTGGAATGGCGGCGGATTCCGAGCCTTGTGTCCCTCTTGATCTTGCCGAGTCGGTTCTCCCAGGCGTCGTAGATGATGAGGCTTTGGAGATCTGAGAACGGGATCTCGAGCCGGGCTTGGAAGGGGTTGCTTCGATACAGAATGCCATCGGGTCCCACTCCATCCTCGACCCGGGTGAGAAGGCCAAACCCGATGGAGAATGTCAGCAATACCGGGATGGCGAGACGATGCGTCCACTTGATGACTGTGCCTTGTCGCATGGACATGGACTTGTAGATCTGAGTGCTTGTGTCCAGGTAGTCGGAGATGTCTTCGGGATACGTGTGACGGAGCCACTTCATGCCGATCGGGACCCCGACGAAGGTGAACATGAAGATCGAGAAGACGATGGCGATGAGGGCGCCATCGGTCGTTCTGTGATGGTAGATGAGTCCCGAAGGTCGTGGGATGAGATGGTTGATGAGCATCAGGGTCGGGACCAGGACGATGAATGCTGCAGCCACGTACAGTCCGAGATAGGTATCCATGAGCTTCAAGCGCCCCTGTCGTCTTTGGTCTGTGTGCTTGGAACCTAAAGGTGGTGGGGCTGGTGGTTGGGTGCTCATGGAAACTGGAAGGAAGACAATCAGTCAAGCGGTGGGAGGGCCGGGATTGTGGTGGGGTGAGGGGTGATGAAAAGGACCCGTCCCCTTTCTTTACTTGAGGATTTGGATGGGGGTGGGGGGGGAGGCGAAGGACCAGGTGGTGAAGTCCTGGACGAAGGCGAAGTGCATGGTCTTGCCGATGAGGGCTGTGGGGATGGGGGGGAGGTTCATCGTGGCGCTGGCGTTGCCGTCGGCGTCGAGGGTGCCGAAGAATCCGGGGAAGGCTGGGGATGTGGTCAGGCCGAGGACGAAGGTCGTGAAGGTGTCGATGGTGATGGGGACCGTGAGGCTGCCCAGTTTGAAGCCGGGCTTGGTTCCGGAGAGGGTGCCCAGGATGAGGTAGGGCTTGTTGGCCTGGCCGGGGTTGTCGAGCGAGAACTTCACGCTGCCGCCGGTGGCTGCCGAGATCGCGGGGAGGTCGGTGCCGAGGATGGAGGTCTTCTTGCTCGCGATCCAGGTTGTCCAGGATGAGGTGGGTGCGAGTTCGTGGGTGTACCAGATGCGGTTGGCCTCGGCGGGGTCGGCTGCGGCGCCGCTGTAGTCACCCCAGCGGGAGCCTGTGTAGGCGCGTGTGTTGGACTTGATGACGACGGCGGGGCGCATGGTGCCCTTGGGATCGCTGGCGGCGCGCCAGGTGCGTGCGATCGAGAGGTAGTCCGTGGGGGAGGAGCTGGCGAAGGTCATCAAGGCGTTGCCCGATTCGTCCACAGCGATGGAGTTGAAGGAGGCGTGCTTGCCGCTGCCTGCGTTGACGTCGCCCGACTGCACCAGCTTGGGTAGGCCCGAGGTTGGCCAGTTGCCGGTCTGGATCTCGTACCAACGCGCCTTGACGGGGCTGCCCTGGTGATGGCATGCCCAGAGGCTGCCGTTGCGCCAGACACAGGACCAGAAACGCGGGTTGAAGGTCGTGATGCGTCGCGTCGTGCCTTTCTGGGTAAGACGCGTGGGGGTCGTGTAGACCGGCACCGTGAGCGTCGTCGAGACGAGAGTCGGTGTCGTGAGGGGATTCTTGATGGCGTAGAGCTTGATCGTCGTGCTGGTGTTGTGCTGGATCATGTACATCGTCGGCGCCTTGCCCCACATGACGGGCAGCCCTGCCGAGAAGCGCGTCAGCTTGGTCGCCTTGGCGATGCCCGGCGCCTTGCCAGAGAGCAGAGGCTTCTTCTCCATGATGTAGATCAGGTACTGGCGCTTGGTGCCATACATGTCGGCGGTCAGGTAGAGGGCCTTGTCATCGATGCCCAGGTTGGGGGAGTCGATGCTGCTGCCGCCGACCGAGGTCACGTTGATGCGGTACTTGTGCCACTTGCCATTGGGATCCGCGTCGTCCGAGATGGCGATCAGGAAGTAGGAGCTGCTTCCGCTGCGCTCGTTGGCCATGGCGATGAACCGCCTGGCCAGGGGATCCCAATGGACCTCCGCATCGAAGACGAAGCCGTTGCCGCCGACGCCGGTCCAGAATCCACCCGTGCCGTTGAAGCTGGCCAGGAAGGTTCGTGTCCCGTCCTTCTTCCAGAAGCCGATGCCGGCATTGACGACGCTGACCACGTGCTTGGGCCCACAGGCCATGTGTGGGTCGGGCGGAGTGAGCTTGCGGAAGCCTGTGCTGAAGGCGGCAAAGCCTTTGTCCCCGCTCGAGCTCATGATGCTCGGCCCCTTGCCCCAGTTCTTCAACAGTGGGTCGGGCTTCTCGTAGACCGGTGGTGTGTGTTGTCCTTGCGGTGCCGCCATCTCGGTCACGAACTGGGCATCGACGGAGACCGATTCGAA
>JAJRTL010000044.1 GCA_024278315.1 Planctomycetota bacterium
CCAATAAGAGCTGAAGAGATCCTCTCTGAGCATGGAGGTTGGTCTTCAATCGTCCGCCTGGGGCAGCCCCCTTGGCTCGAAGGGATGGGATTCGCGCCATCTGGACCCGCGCAGAACCAAAGATGGCTGGCGATTTCCCCTGTGGAAGTAGTTTGAGCGTCGGATCAACGAGAAGCTGACCGCCACGGGCTGCAATTGCGTGCATGCCTGTCTCTGCCTTGGTTATCGTGCCTGCTCTCCAGATCTCGGATGATTGGCCGGAAAGCGAGGTTTGACAGCTTAAGAGGACGCTTGCTGGTGAGGTGGCGCGTAGGCCTTGAGATGTGACCTTGCCTGCTCCACCGCCAGCAGAACATCGACTGATTCTCAGATGGGATTTCTTGCCCCACAGCCCAGGATGTGAAGGCCATACGATCTCGGAGAGCTGGCCCGCATTCGAACCTGCGAGGAAACAACCGCTCAGTGCGAGTGTGCTATCCTCCACAGACAAGCCGGGCCGCCCTGCCAGCGTCGACTCTGCTAGTGCGACTTGTCTACAGTTGCGAACGCGAAGCGCAGCTCTTGTGAATTGAGCGGCCAACCCGCTGGCATAGGCTGTGAGGTGGATATCCTCGAGATAGACCTGTCCCAGGTTGCCATCAAGAAAGACGCCGGTGCTGCCCAAGCTTCCTCCCGTAAACTTGAACCCCTTCATGATGAATGTCTGTTTTGCTGGCAACCCCCTGACAACGATCAACTCCGTTTGGATCTGCGGATTTCGGAATTGAATGAGCACTCCTGGTGAGCCGAGAAGACGCAGTCCTTTGTTGGTCGTGGCGGCGAAGTAGGTGCCGGGGCGAACCAGGATCTTGTCGCCAGGTTTCGCCTTGTTGAAGGCTGGCTGGATGTCCGAAAAGCTGAACCCGGACCCCTTTGCTGCGTCAACGATCCAGGTGTTCTGTGCGAGAATCGGCGATGCAATACCGAGAATGGCAAGTAGGGGGCCTGTGATAAGTCGGTTCATGACGAGACCTTGAAGTAGTTTATCGCGAATCTGATTGGATCCGTGGCAGTTAATGGTGTCAGGTTTTGGGCGGAGAGCGGCGATGCAGACACCGTGTCAGCGGGGCCTTCAGTGTTTCCACACGAGGCCGCGACTGAAGCCCCACTGCCCAGCTGCCGGTCCCATGATAGCCCATTGACCATGGATTGATGTTTTTCCGGTGGAGGTGAGGGGCAGTGGGATGTCGACAGAAGCGAATCCAGCGTTGCGGCCTGATTTGCCTGCAGTTGATGAGGCCAGGTAATCAATTGAGGTGTACAGGGAGCATCCCGCAAAGCCGAACTGATTGAGGTTCAATGGTAGTCGCAGAGTTCCGAATCGTGCCTTGGACAATCCAAGGAAGAGAATGGCCGTGCTTCCAGGTGGTGCTTTGGATAGTTGAACTCTTGTAGCCCTTCCGATTCGTCGAATTCCGATCATAGGGTTGTTCATCACTCTCCGCTTCCCCTTGCAAGGTTCACCGAAATCCCTGACGGCGGTAGGTGACCCTAGGTATACGGCGACCCTACCTGTCGACCCTGTCGTTTGACTCGACCCAAAGTCTGGTTGAGTGATTGCGAAGCGTGGTATGTCACTTCCAGGTGCTGGGCTTAGAGCCAGGACAGCGGCGCCGAAATCAGAGGAGATACCCTTTCGCCAGACGTTGTCGGCCTGAACAAGGACCTTGCCATCACGTCCTGATAGCACCATGACGGAGCCAAGAGAAGCCCCCACTCCTCTGTGACCCAGAGCATTGCGGACTACATCTGGAATCCCGTCCTTGTCAAAGTCAAAACCTCTGCCAGACACGGCATCGGTTTGTCCCGCTTGCTGAACCTTGAGGAGGATCTTACCTTTCTTCCCCGAGAACACATACATCGTCGGCTTCCCGAAGCTCCCGGATACTACGAAGTCTGGAATCCCATCCTTATCCACGTCGCCCGCACTGCTAACACCTCGACCTATCATGAACTTCTGCGTTTTGTCCTGGGCATGAAAAATGGTCTTGCCCGTGGCACCTGAAATGACCATGGCGCCCCCGTAGCCGTTCGGGACGTATCCGTTAGTGCCGATCACGATGTCGTCTTTGCCGTCCCGATCTATGTCACCAATTTTGGCCAGTGACGTTCCGATTTTCAGACCTTTCAGATTTCCAGTGAGTCGATAGAGGAGTTTACCCTTGTTGCTGAAAGCCCACACCCCTCCCAAGATGAAGGTAGAGTGCTTGGGATGTCGAAGTCGATTGGAGGCTACGACCAGGTCGGGCTTGCTATCTCCGTCTATGTCGAGGTCGCCGATAAAGGCGGTTCCGAATTCACTGATCCAGCTCTCCTGCACGGACCACAGGAGTTTTCCAGTCTTTCCACTGCGGACTTCGACTTTGTTGGGTGTCGCCCGATAGCTCATGTCGCGAATCCGAACGGCAAAGTCAACGATGCCGTCGCCATCCATGTCACCGACTCCTGTCGCGACGAATGGCCACAAGTATGGAGCAGTAGTGTGGAACTGTGACAGGGTGGAACCGTCCTTGCCTGATAGGATGCGTTGCAAGCCGTGAGTCCCAGCTTTCCATGACGACATGCCCAAAAGTATGTCCTCGTAACCATCGCGATCCACGTCGCCTGCGGTGGCCAATGACCAGCCAATCCGCTCCTTGTCTTGCGCGCCCGTCTTCTCCCAGAGAAGCTCCTGGCAATGAAGCGTCCCCTGTGAGATCAGGCTTATGCAGATCAAGATCGTGAGGAGGAGTTTCACTGGATTCGGGCCCATGTGGCAACAGAGGGGGTCCCCTTCGGCACACCTTGGCCATTCGTCACCAAGAAGACCATATAGTATCCCTTGGGGGCCAGCTTGCTTGATGCGGGGGCCTTGAAGTGGATGCTCGGGTTCGGTGGTGGAGGAAGGGTGGGGACGATCGAGTTATCGATGTCCAATTCGATGTACCGCGCATGCATGTCACTATGGTGAGTCAGTGATGCTGGCGCCATGAGAACGACCTTCTCGACATACACGCCCATGGGAAGAGTCTGATAGGTGAGGCTGCTCGTTTGCCCGTATGTGAGGTTAAGGGTGGGGGGAGCGTTGAGAATCGTGGGTCTTGTCGATCCGTTGGTCATGTATGGGGGCTGGTAGACCTCGTAGTCCCACTCTCTTTGTTCACCGCCTCCAGCAAGGATGCTTCCATCCGGCATGAGGATAGCCGTGGAATGGTATCCCCTGCGTGTTTGCATTGAAGGTAGTGTGCGCCAAGCGAAAGGCGTATCGTTGAATTGTTCGCCTTGGAGTACAGGCTGCCCAGTGAGGAACTCATTGCCGACATCTGTCTTGCCTCCAATCGCAATGATTATTCCGTCGGGAAGAGTGACGGTGTTCAAGTTTGCCCTTGCATACGTCATCGATGACGCGAGCTGCCACTTCCAGCTGGGGTTGGCCTGTCCAAGGCCAGCATAACAGTATTCGACTGTGTTTGTGGCAGTGCCGCCCCCGACGCTTGGAACGATGTTGCCCCCAATCCTCAATACGAAATCCTGGAGTCCGCCGGCGCTCCCGCCCAGATTCGGGAAGAGGATGACGGAACCATAGTCTCTTCGATAGGTCTGGTTCGCTAGGCCCATGATTTGCCAAACGGGGGGGCTAGTAGGGTTACGGCGTCGTGCAATACTCTGTAGGACTTGTCTCCCATGCCTGCCGTGAATATCTTCCCGCTGGACAAGAGGACATTGCGAGGATAGATGCTGTATTGCCATTGGGAGGCCACGGTCGGGCCAGCAAAAATTCGAGGAAAGAGCGGATAAGGGAGGGGGGTAGCTGGATTGGCTTCCCACGCACCAGCACCAGCGGCCAGTAGAGGGGCAAAGGCTTCGTACGTCTTGATTGCCAAGCCGGTCGTCGCGTCCAATCCGCCTGTGATCATCACTAGGTCTTTCGGGTTTGCTGGATTCCCTGAATCAGTCGCCATGGTCGTCACAGTGGGGTACCAACGGGGCGTTGAAAGGTCCGACTCTCTCTTCCACATGCTGTTGCCGACGGGTGTCGTATTGGGGGCGAAAGTGTAGGCAAGCGAACTTGCCCTCAATGCGCCATCTGTTTGGTAGCGATCCCCTCCAACAACGAGGAGCTCTCCGCGCTTGTTCCAAGAATGTCCTGCGCAGAACAAATCCTGTGACTTGAAGGCGGTGCCCGGCAGCGTAGGCAATGTGAGAGTGAAGTTTTGGAAGGTCGGAGTCGGGCCCGGCGTCATGATGGACCAATACTGTTGGTAGTTGCCTGCAGCGAAGGAGACTGCATTCGGGCGCATGTAGTTCCAGACAAGACCTTGCCCCTCTGAGGGCCCACCGGTATCAGCGACATGTGAGCTGCATTGAAACGAGGTGGATTCTGAGCCGACGCGTATGGACTAGTCGGTTCGCCGTCCTTGGTCATTCCGGCATAGGTTCCCGATTGGTGAACCCAAGAGTTGGGTACAACATGGTTGAAGGGGCTCTGCCACGCCCCTTGACCAATTACTGTGGAGATTGGCGCACACAGGAGCAGGGTGAGAGCTGCGACTTTAGGAGCTGGGGAGCTGGGGAGCTGGGGAGCTGGGGAGCTGGGGAGCTAGTCATGGACACCTCGTAAGCATCGATTCGGGTGAGACTTGGAATGGCCCGGTTGAGAGGCGCATCGGGCTGACGCCTTTTCTAGCGTAGGCTATTGGTGCAGTATCGCAAGTGCCTCGCAGTTGCGACGTCGTCCGATGGCTATCTACAGGCCGGTGGAGTCGAAACGCATTGCTGTTGAACGACTTACAGATCTTTTCGGTATGTGAGATTCCCAGCGCGCCGTGATCGAGCTCGAGACTGCTAGACGGTCCCGGGCGTCGTCGCCTACTCTCCGTAGATCAGGAAGGGCGTGATCTGGGTCTTCCAATCCGCTCGGTCCGTTTCGCTGGCAGCGTCGAGGACCTGGGCATCCTGGGTGAGCGTCTCGCGCAAGGAGCTGCTGCCGGTCAGGATGTCGATGGGCATGAGGGTCTCCTCATACTCGTAGGGCGGGGGGTTCCAGGCGAAGTCCTTGGGGTAGAGGGATTGGATGGCCTGAAGCAGGTGCAGGGTGGCGTTGTACGAACGCAGGAGGGCTGGATCGGTGGGGTGGAGGTAGAGGCCGCCGCAGCTCTTGCCTGCGTGCTTCTGGAAGGTGGGTTCGAAGGAGATGGGGCGCAGATGCAGCCCGGGAAGGTCTGGGGTGCCCAGGGCGTCGAGGAGGGCGAGAGGGTCGAGCCAGGGTGCGCCGAGGACCTCGAAGGGCGTGGTCGTGCCGCGGCCTTCGGACAGGTTGCAGCCTTCGAGGAGGACCATGCCGGGATAGAGAAGGACGCCTTCGTACCGTGGGAGGTTGGGTGAGGTGGGGATCCAGCTGCGACCGGTCGCTGGCCAGAGCATGGAGCGCGTCCAGCCCTGCATCTCCTGGACATGGACCTCGGCGCCGATGCCCATGTGAGTGTTCAGGAAACCTGCCATCTCTCCCATGGTGAGGGCGTGGCGCATGGGGATGCTGGCACGTCCGACGAAGCTCGTGAAGGCGGGATCCAGGATGGTGCCTTCGACGACCAGGCCGCCGAGGGGGTTGGGGCGATCCAGGATCAGGACGGGGATGCCTTGCTCGGCGCAGGTTTCCAGGCAGTAGCTGAGCGTCCAGATGTAGGTGTAGACGCGTGTGCCCACGTCCTGCAGGTCGATGACCAGGACGTCTAGATCCTCGAGCATCTCGGGCGCGGGTTTGCGCGACTGTGCATAGAGACTGTAGATCGGGATGCCGAGGCGCTTGTCCAAGCTGTGGCCGGTCTCGATCATGTTGTCCTGCTGCTCGCTCCACATGCCGTGTTGTGGCCCGAAGAGGGCTTTGAGCTGACCCGGAAAGCGGTCGTTCAAGAGCTCGTGCGAGTAGCGGAAGCCAGCGTCGACGGAGGCCTGATTGACGAGCAGGCCGAAGCGCTTGCCCTCGAGGATCTCGTGGGGTTCTTGCAGGCAGCGTTCGAGGCCGAGTTGCATGTGGCATCTGCTCCAGGTCTATGTCAGGACGACTTCAGGAATTCCAGCAGGCGGTCCCGGATCTCGTCACGGACGGTGCGGAAGACCACGAGCTGCTCCTCTTCGTTGCCTTCTGCATCCGCAGGGTCGAAGAAGGGCCAGTGTTCGAGACCTTGGGCTCCCGGAAAGACCGGACAGCTCTCCTTGGCCTTGTCGCAGACCGTGACCACGAGGTCGTAATCCGTAGACAGGTAGAGTTCCAGAGACTCGCTCTTGGCATTGCTGGCATCAATGCCCAGCTCCGAAAGTGCGCGCAAGGCCAGCGGATGCGGCTGTCCCGAGGGATGTGAGCCCGCAGAGTCGGCCGTCCACGCGCCCCCTGAGAGCTCTTCCAGCAGGTACTCGGCCATGAGGGATCGGCAGGAGTTGCCCGTGCAGAGGAAGAGTGCCCGCGCAGCCATCAGCTCTACGAACCTTTGCCGTCAGGAGAGGGGGGCGGTGGTGCCTCGGGCAGTGTCGCGGGACCGACCTTCTGGGCCCGGATCATCAGGTAGACGCCAAAGGCCAGGAGCGGAATGCTGAGCCATTGCCCCTGGGAGAGGAGCCAGTCCTCGGCACCGTGTACCTGGCGCAACTTGACGAACTCGATGGCAAACCGTGCCCCGAAGATCATGACCAGGAAGGCTCCGGTCATGAAGCCTTGTCCCCGCTCACGACGTTTGCGCTCCAGGAGCAGCATGA
>JAJRTL010000045.1 GCA_024278315.1 Planctomycetota bacterium
CCAGGTGTCCAGAGCTTCGTCAAAACCGACGACCGCCACAAGGTGGGCACTGTCCACCCCCCGGAGAGAAAGACTGAAGGGCAGCCCCCTACGAATGAGCTCCCGACATTTCTCGCGGTCGAACTCGAAAGCCCTGCGGAGGATCCCGTGGTCACGACACCACTGGCGCTGCGCCCAGGACGCTGTGCCCTGGTACGTGATGGCCTCAGCGATTCCATCCTGAGAGACCGTTTCGCCGAAGAAGGAGAGCAGGGCCGACAAGGTCGCTGGCGCACAGGTCATGTGCGACTGCCGCACGAAAGGCACGGGCAACTCGATCCTCTCGCCCGGGGAGGGCTTCGCCCAAGCCTCACGGAATCTCTCCGCCCTTCGTCCTGAAGCCTGCAGGTGCTGCTCCACTGCCGTGTCGTCCGCGAGCTCCCGACAGATCGGCACGAGGATCAGATGGATCGCTTCGCTGTAGGGACGCCGCAGTGGGAAGGTCTCCAGCAGACCCTCATAGACCGCCAAGGCTTCCTCCTTCTCCTGGAAGAACATGAGGGCCGACCCCAGACCGAAGGCCGGGAATGGCGTCTGGGCTCCCTCGGCCAGATCGCGATACCGTTGCAAACAGGGTTCCTTCTCCTGAAGGAGATGCAGCAGGTCCGCTTCTCTCAGACGCAGAGCCAGGGAAACGGGATGCTCCTCGAGCCCCTTGCGACAGGCCTCCAGGGCCTGGTCGAGCTGATCTTCTGCATGCAAGAGCTGCACGCGATCCACATGGACCCAGGGATGTCCGGGATCGGGATGCTCGTCCAAGATCCTCCGGGCCTCCCGGAAGTCCCGGAGCTCAATACAATGATTCGCAAGGCTCGACAGCCATCGGCTCTGCTCCTCCTCATGGCGAGCGAGGGGAGGCTCTCCAGCGAAGATCAGCTCTTCGGCCTGGATCCACCGGCCTCGCCCACCCAGCTCCACCAACCTCTGGACCCATGCAGGGACACGATCCCGGTGCTCCCTCCACAGTCTACGCCGGATCCATGACGCTTCTGTCGGGCGACCGGACCAGGAGAAGATGCGGGCTTGCTCATCCAGGAGCTCGCAGGCATGAACCCCCTCGGTGTCCTGGGAATCGAGGACTTCCTGAGCCTCTTGGAGACGTCCCTCGAGAATGAGCTTTCGGATCCGGTCGAGCATGGGTCCTCAGCATAGAGCAGAACGCGAGGCGGCATCCAGGGAATCCAGCATCCACGATCAGACAGAGCCCGGGGCGGGGACGAGCCAGTCCTGATCAGGGGCGGGAGAAGCCGAAGCGTCGGCGCAGGCGCGCGGGGACCCAGACCATCAAGACCAGTGATGCCAGGACCAGATAGCTGAAACTCAGGAGCTCTGGCATCCCGAGTGTGCCAGCACAGAGCGAGCGGACCAGACGCACGCTGTGGAAGAGTGGGGTGGCACTCGCGATGGCTTCGCCGTAGGGGATGTCGGTCACCGGAAAGAAGATGCCCGAGAAGAGGAAGAGTGGCGTCAGGAAGAGACTGTAGTAGTAGGAGTAGAGGTCGATGACCTTGACGTAGGACGTGTAGAGCTGGCCCAGGAGCGCGAAGAACCAACCGGTCAGTGCGAGCACGAAGGGAAGGAACACGATCGTCCAGGACCGGAAGATCTCGAACCCTCCCAGCTGCATGAGGCTCACGACGACGATGAACCCCACACCGTAGATGAGCGCCCGCGTCGTGGCCCAGAGCACTTCGCCGAAGCCGACATCCTCGATGCTGGCCGGCGTCGTGAGGAAGGCGTCGTAGAGGCGTTGCATATTCATCTTGACGAACATGTTCCAGGTCACTTCGAGGGATGCACCGTTCATCGCGTTGGCGGCCATGAGTCCGGGCGCCAGGAAGACGACGTAGCTCTGCCCTTCCATGCCGTCATGGAGATAGCGCCCGAGCCCCAAGCCCATGCCGAGCAAGAAGACGATGGGCTCGAAGAAGTTGGGCAGGAGGTTCATCCTCCAGGTGCGCTTGTAGTTGGTGAGGTTGCGCATCCATACGGCCATGGCCATCCTGGGATCGATGTGTCCTGGTGCGTACATCGATCAGTCCTCGAGCTTCCTGCCCGTGATCTCGAGGAAGACGTCCTCGAGGTCGCTCGGGCGTAGCGCGGCCCGATGCTCGGGATAGCGCCGCAGGAGCTCGGACATCAGTTCCTCACCTCGATCGGTGTAGCAGAGGACGCGATCAGCCGTGCGCTGGGTCCGCTCGGGATGACAGGCGAGCCCCTGCGTCTCGAAGTCCTCACCTCGATCCAGATAGAGCTCGACCACCTGGCGTGGCACACGATCCCGGATGAGATCGGACGGGCTCCCTTCGGCCACGATGCGCCCCTTGTCCATGATGACGAGACGGTCACAGAGCTTCTCGGCCTCCTCCATGTAGTGGGTCGTCAGCAGGAGCGTGCGCCCACGCTTCTTGAGCGAGAACAGGCGATCCCAGAGATTCTGCCGCGCCTGCGGATCGAGCCCGGTCGTCGGTTCATCGAGGATCAGCATCTGGGGGTCCCCCACGAGCCCCCGCGCGATCAAGGCACGCCGTTTCATGCCCCCCGAGAGCGCGAGGACCTGGGTGTGCGCCTTCTCCTGGAGTTCGACGAAGTCCAGGAGCTCATCGACCCGCTTGCGGCGCTCGGCCCCACGCAGCCCATAGAACCGCGAGAAGATCTCCAGGTTCTCACGCAGCGTCAGGTCCTGATCGAGGTTGTCCTCCTGGGGAACGACTCCGATGCACCGCTTGAGCTCACGCCATCGCTTGGGATCCGAGACGTCCTTTCCCATGATCTCGAGGCTTCCGCCATCGAGAGGAGTCGCGCAGTAGAGCATGCGCATGGTCGTGCTCTTGCCCGCCCCGTTGGGCCCCAGAAAGCCGAAACACTCGCCCTCTTGCACATCGAAGTCGATACTGTCGACGGCGCACAGGTCCCCAAACTGCTTCCGGAGCTCTCGCGCCCGGATCACAGCCCCCTCCCCTGCCGAGCTCGAGCGAGTCCTCTCATCCACACGAGTATCCATCTGCCGGAAGAAGAATGCCAGAAGCCTCCACACTCAGCGGGGGCCAATGCCCTTGCCCCTGGAATGATTCGCTTGGAGTCGAGGGGGCTCCGCGGCAGGATCGGGTCCATGAAGATCATCATCAGGCCGGCCAAGGCAGACGACGCCGAAGCCATCGTGGGCTTCCAGAAAGCCATGGCCCTGCACACGGAGGGCAAGCGCCTGGATTCCGAGCGGATTGCTGCAGGTGTCGACAGAGTCCTGGAGGACGAGGACAAGGGGCGGTATCTGATCGCAGAAGTCGATGGCCTGGCCGTCGGCAGCCTCCTGCTGACGAAGGAATGGAGCGACTGGCGCAACGGTTGGTTCTGGTGGATCCAATCGGTATGGATCGAGAAACAACACCGCCGACGCGGGCTCTATCGCGCCTTGCACGGTGAGGTACGCCGCCAGGCCCGCGAGGGCGAGCCCGTTGTGGGCATTCGCCTCTACGTGGAGAGGGACAACAAGGGCGCTCAGAGGACCTATGAGGTCATGGGGATGTCCGCCACGGACTATCTCCTGTATGAAGAGGAGCTGTAGCCCCCCATTGCATGAATGGGGGGCCCGACTTGTTCACCATCTCCTGGCGATCCCCTCCCATGCGGTTGACCGGTGGGACAGACAGCCGGTTCCTCAAAGCCCTCACTTCGATCGCGCTCTTCAGCGAGGCCCAGGTGCCGAAGACGGGGCTTTCGAGATCGCCTTCCTCCCCTTCCCACCTCGCAAGCTCCTGCTGGATGCCTCGTGGCGCAGCGAGGATGGGACCTTCCACGATGCGATGCGCGCGCTCACTCCTTGGCTTGCGGCACCTGGCCCACCGGTGCGCGCAGCCAGCGCAGAATCTCTCGCATTTTGGGCGGCTTGCCGGTCATGAGCACTCCGACCCGGAAGACCTTGGCGGCCCCATAGAAGCAAGCCACCGTGGTCACGACCAGAAGGATGGTTGTCAGGACGTAGTCGATCATGGGCGGCGGGCCGCCGGCACGCACCATCATGATGAAGGGCGTAAAGGGTGGGATGTAGGACAGGACCCTCGCGATCGTGCCATTGGGATCGCTGACGAGCGTAAAGCTCGCGATGTAGGGCACCATCAACAGGATCATGACGGGCTGGGCCAGGTTCTGGGCGTCCTTGAGGCTGTTGCTCACCGAGCCGATGGCCACGAGCAAGGAAGCGAAGAAGACATACCCGGTCAAGAAGTAGAGGAAGAACGAACCCAGGTAGCGCGGGTTGGCCAGGATGGCCTCGAGGTTGAGCTTCAACAACATCTCCGCCGACTGCGGCAGGATGGCCGGCGCCAGGTTGATGACGACCAAGGCAAACACGGCATAGAAACCCAGGATGGCGACACCCGTCCAGGCCAGGCCGATGATCTTGCCGGCCATGAGCTGCAAGGGCGAAACCGACGAGAGCAGGACCTCGATGATGCGATTGCTCTTCTCCTCGATGGTGTTGGTCAACAACATCTGCGAGATCATGAGGATGCTCATGAAGAGGATGAGGACGAACACGACGGGCGCAACCTTGGCCGCCTTGTCCGCGACGTCCACGGTCTTCTCGACACCCTTGTCGTCGACGGTCTTCTCCGTGAAGCTGGCGCGCATCAGGATCTGCCGGGCGCCCTCTTCGCCGATGCCGAGTTTGTCGACGCGTTTGCGGCGAAGCACCTCGGTGGCGCGCCCCGAATACCAACGTCGTAGCGCGTTGTCGGTGACGTTGTTGGAGTGGTAGCTCCCGATGTGGGCCTCGTCGAGAGGCACGTCCTCGAGCACGAAGTACGCGTAGAGCTCCCCGCTCTTGAGCTTGGCTTTGAGCAGGGATTCGCCGGAGAGCGTCTCGCCCCCGACCTTCTCTTCGTCTGCCATCTGCACGAGGTCGAAGCGCGCATCCCAACCCTTGCGGGTCAGCCCATGGCGTTCCTTCATGGACAAGCCCTGCCACCAGTCCCGAAAGGCCCAGAAGTCACTCCAGACCTGCTTGATGTCGCCGTTGCCGAAGCCCGACTTCTCCAACATGGCCTTGGCCAGTGAGGGCATCTTGTCCACAGGGAAGACTCGACCGATCTGCTTCAGCTCGGGCCGAAGCAGACTGGGAGCCAGGTTGTGCAACTGCTCCTTCTGCTCATCCGTGGCCTTCTCCATGGCAGCAGCCAACTGCTTCCACGTGGGCGTATCCAAGAAGGCAGGCCTGGCCTCTGGCTCGGCCTTCTCCGCCTTGGAGCGATCGCCCGGATCTTCTGATGCGGCATCCGGTTCGGCATACGTAGCGAAGATCTTCCCGAGATCAGGGGCCAGGAAGTCGGCTTCGATGGCTTCCGCCAACCAACCCGTCTTGTCCTCGATCGCGAACTTGCGCACGTCCTTCTGCGTCTGCAGGAAGACCATGAGACCGATGGACCCAAGCATGAGCAGAGGTCCGAGGATGATGGAGATCCAGAAGCCCTTGGTGCGAGCGTTCTCCACGAACTCGCGTCTGGCGACAAGGTAGGTCTTAGACACGGTGTCCCTCCACGATGGCTGCCCCTTCTCCGACCGTCCGCACGTAGATCTCATGCAGGGAGGTTTCACTCGTGTCGAAGCGATGCACCTCGACTCTCTCCACCAAGGCCTTGAGGATGGCCTGCGTGTCGGCCGAATCCTCGAGCATGAGCTCCGCCGTCTTGCCCGAATCGTTGACGCGTGAGACTCCTGGCAGGTCGGTCAGACGACTGCCATCCCCTTCGTATTCGAGGCGGATCGACTGCCCACCAGCCGCCTTGATCTCGCGCAGCGAGCCATCCAGGACTCGATCGCCCTTGTAGATCAGCGTGATGCTGTCACAGAGCTCCTCGGCCTGGGCCATGACATGGGTCGAGAAGAGGACGGTGCGCCCCTCCTTCTTCATGTCCAGGATGGTGTCCCGCATGAGCTCCATGTTGATGGGGTCCAGTCCAGAGAAGGGTTCATCAAGGATGACCAATTCCGGACCGTGCACGAGGGTCGAGAGAAGCTGAACCTTCTGTCCCATGCCCTTGGACATGGCCTCGCACTTCTGATCCACCCAATCCCCGAGCCCGTATCGCTCCAAGAGGCTGCTCGCCTTCTGCTTGGCATCCGCGCGGGACAGACCCTTGAGCGTCCCGAAGTAGGCCACGATCTCACCGACCTTCATCTTCTTGTAGAGCCCCTTCTCCTCCGGCAGGTAGCCGAGCCGGTCCTTGACCTCCTCGGAGTTGGCATGGCCGAGGACACTCAGATGGCCCTCGTCCGGGTAGAGGATGGACATGATCATGCGCATCGTCGTGGTCTTGCCGGAGCCGTTGGGGCCCAGGAAGCCATGGATGCTGCCCTTCTCCACTTGCATGGAGAAGGACTTCACGGCCGTGAAGTCGCCAAAACGCTTGGTCAGCGAGTCGAGAACGAGGGCATGCTGCATCGGGGTCTGCAGGGTCGAGGGAATATGGAAGGAAACAGGGCCGGTTTCAGGCCCATGGGTGGAGAACCCTAGCCGGGCGGGGACGAGGGATCCAGGTTTCCTGTCCCTGCGCAGACGGCACCGCTATATCCTCACTCGGCGCCAAACCAGGAGTTTCTATGCGATCGCCCTCAGCAGCCCTCCCTCTCTCCCTCCTCCTCTCGATCCTCCTCGTCTCCTGTTCAGGAGCACCGAAGGAGACCGACGCGGCTTCCCGCCCTGACACGGTCTCCAAGACGCCGCCGACGGACGCCACCCAGAGCACGGCCAAGGCCACGAGCCAGCCTGCCGAGGCCAAGAGCGTCAAGCCGGGGATCAACAAGCGCTTCAAAGACCCCAACATGGATGTGGGGCGCGCCATGAAGATGTTCGAAGGCGAGTCCCGCGAGATCTTCATCGAGAAGGTCAAGATCGCCAAGACCCTGGACCTGGCGGATGGCGAGGACATGGCCGACATCGGCTCGGGCACGGGCCTCTTCCTCCCCTACTTCACCAAGGGAGTCGGGGCGAAGGGCAAGGTCTACGCCGTGGAGATCTCTCCCAAGTTCGTCGAGCACATCCAAGCGCTCTCCAAGAAGAAGAAGTGGTCGCAGGTCGAAACCGTCTTCTGCACGGACAAGTCCACCAAGCTCGCGGAAGCCTCCATCGACGCGGCCTTCATCTGCGATACCTACCACCACTTCGAATACCCACAGGCCACGCTCGCCAGCATCCGCAAGGCCATGAGACCCGGTGGCCGCCTGGTCATCGTCGACTTCAAGCGTATCCCGGGCGAGAGCCGCAAGTGGATCCTCGGCCACGTCCGCTGCAACAAGGAGACGGTCATCCAGGAGGTCACGGCAGCGGGTTTCGTCTACGTCGATGAGATCCAGGTCAAGGGACTCAGGGAGAACTACCTCATCCGCTTCAAGCGCCCCTGACCCCATTCCCGCCGACGTGAGCGCCCCACCGTGAGCCGCCGCCGACTGGGCCTGACCACCGCGACCGCGCTGGTCATCGCCAACATGATCGGAGCCGGTGTCTTCACAAGTTCGGGCTATGCTTTGGCTGGCCTGGGCTCGCGCGAGCACGTCCTGCTCGCCTGGATCCTCGGCGGCCTGATCGCGCTTTGCGGCGCCCTCTCCTACTCGGCTCTGCTCCGTCGCATGCCCGAGTCGGGCGGCGAGTACTACTTCCTGTCCCGCACGGTCCACCCTCTCGCGGGCTTCCTCGCCGGCTGGGTCTCCCTGCTCGCGGGCTTCACGGCTCCCATTGCCGTCGCGGCTCTCGCCCTGGCCCAGTACCTGGGCCCCGCCACAGGCCTCGAACTGCATCCCCAGACCACCGCCACGGCTGCCATCCTCCTGGCCTTCGTCATGCACGGATGGCACGTCGGGCGAGGAGTCCTGCTCCAAAACTCGATCGTGGCCCTCAAGCTGCTCCTGCTCCTTGCCTTCATCCTGCTCGGTTTCCTGCGCCTGTCGGCGCTGGAAGCCATCGCTGCCTCTGCGGAAACTGTGGCTTCCGACGCCACCTTCGACATCGGCGCCTTCGCCGTCACACTGGTCTGGATCTCCTTCGCCTACTCGGGCTGGAACGCCACCGCCTACATCGCAGGCGAGGTCAAAGATCCTGAACGCAATGCCACACGATCCCTCTGGCTGGGTTGTGCGATCGTCACCGTCACCTACATCCTCCTGAACGGTGTCTTCCTCTATGCGGCCCCCATTGCCGCACTCGCGGGCAAGGCCGAGGTCGGCGCCATCGCAGCCTTGGCGCTCGGCGGCCGCAGCATGGAGGTCTTCCTGAGTTCCATCGTGACCCTGGCACTCTTCTCCTCGGTCTCCTCGATGATCCTCATCGGCCCCCGCGTCTACGCACGCATGGCCCAAGACGGCCTCTTCCCCCGCCTCTTCCATCACGAGACCGAGGTCCCCCAGAAGGCCATGGCCTTCCAGGCCCTGCTGGCCATCGGCGCCGTGTGGATCAGCGACCTCAAGAGCCTGCTGGGCTACGTAGGTTTCACCCTCGGAATCTCCGGTGCCCTTACGGTCCTGGCCCTCCTGCAGCAAGGCCGCAAACTGGGTGCCGCTATCGTTCCCATCCCGGGCTATCCCTTCACGCCTGCCCTCTACATCGCCATGACCCTCGGAGCTTCAGGCTTCCTCGTAGCACGTCGTCCCACCGAGGCCCTCTTCGGCATCGCTACCCTGCTGGTGGGTGTCCCGCTCTACTTCGCGTTTCGTGGCCGGAGAAATAGGGTCTGACCCCATGTACTCGGGTGGGGCCTGCCTACTCCCACTCGATGGTTCCGGGGGGTTTGCTGGTGAGGTCGAGGGTGACTCGGTTGATGCCGGGGACCTCGTTGATGATGCGGTTGCTGACGCGGCGCAGGAGGGCTTCGGGGAGGTAGGCCCAATCGGCGGTCATGGC
>JAJRTL010000439.1 GCA_024278315.1 Planctomycetota bacterium
GACTTGTCGATGATGTGCTTGGTGAGCTCCTTGCTCTGCACGCGGTGGATGCACTCCTGCACCTCGGGGTCGAAGTCCTGCACGCCCATGCTGATGCGGTTGAAGCCGATGCGCCTGAGCGTCTCGAGCTGTTCGTCGTCAGTGACGCGCGGGTCGACCTCGATGGAGACCTCCGCCGTGTCGACCGAAGGAAACAAGTCCTGCAGGCCCATGTAGAGGCGCTCGAGCTGCGCGGGCTTCAAGAAAGTCGGCGTGCCGCCGCCCCAGTGGTGCTGCTGCACGGCGCGCCGGTCGGGCAGGGCCTGGGCCAGCAGTGCGGCCTCCTTCAGGACCATGTCCACGTACTGGTCACCCTTGGTCTGGCTCTTGGTGATGATGACGCTGCAGCCGCAGTAGTAGCAGAGGCTGTCGCAGTAGGGGATGTGCACGTAGAGCGAGAAGGGCGAGTCCTTGCGCCTGTTGGCGTCGGCAAAGGCCGCGCGCCAATCCTCCTGGCCGAAGTCCTCGGTCCACACCGGCGTGGTCGGATAGCTCGTGTAGCGCGGGCCGGGCTGGTCGTACTTCTCCAGGAGTTCCTGGCTGATGCTCTTGTATCCACTCATGAGCCTTTGCCTCCCTTCTTCTTGGGCTTCTTGGTCTGCTCGTTCTCCCACTTGCGCAGGGTCCTGAGTGCCACTTCGACGCCCTCGACCGGTGTCGTGGGTTCGAGACCATGTCCGAGGTTGAAGATGTGCGGACGGTCCGAGGCAGCATCCAGGACCTTGCGGGTCTCGATCGCGATGCGTTCGGGGCTGCCGAACAACACGGTCGGATCCAGGTTGCCCTGGATGGGCATCTCCTTGGGGAGGGCGTCGCAGAGATCGTCCATGGACACGCGCCAGTCCACGCCGAGGCAGTCCGCGCCGGTTTCATACATCGTGTCGAGATGCTGCAGCGCGCCGTTGACGTAGTAGATGACCGGGATGTCGGCCTCTTGCAGGCCGTCCACGAGCCGATTGAGGTGCGGGCCGACCTGGTCGCGGAACATCGAGGGCTCGGCCACGCCCGCCCAGGAGTCGAAGACCTGCACGGCCTCACAGCCATGTCTCGCCAGCGCCAGGCCAAAGGCCAGGGCCGCGTCGGTCATGCGCGTCAAGAAGGCCTCGAAGAGCCCGGGATCGCGGTAGGCCATGCCGCGCAGCCTGGCCCAGGTCTTGCTCCCCTTGCCCTCACACATGTAGGCGGCGAGCGTGAAGGGCGCGCCGACGAATCCGAGCAGGGACTTCTCGGGGGGCAGTTCGGCGCGGACCAGCTCGGTGGTCTTCAGCGAAACCGAGAGGCGCTCCTCGACGTCGAGCTCCTCGAAACGCTTCAGGTCGTCCTTGCCCTCGAAGGTCCAGCCCAGGACCGGTCCGGGGTTGTAGTCCAGGGGCACGCCCATGGCCTCGAGTGGCACGAGCAGATCGGTGAAGAGGATCGCCGCATCCAGTTCCTCGAAGCGACGCATCGGCATGAGGGTCACGTCGGCGCCGATGGCCGGATCGCGGATGAGCTCCAGGAAGCTCATCTTCTCCTTGAGCTCGCGATACTCGGGCAGGATGCGCCCGGCCTGTCGCATGAACCAGACGGGCGTCCGATCGGGGCGCTCGCCATGGAGGACCTGCAGGATGGGGGAGGTTTTGGTGGGGGCTGGCTGTGTCATGATTCGAAACGGTAACCCACGCCCCGCAGTGTGTGGAAGTGCTTGGGGCTTTTGTGGTCATCCTCGAAGAGTTTTCTGAAGTGTGCGATGAAGTTGTCGACGGTCCGGGGGTTGGGAACACCGTCCGTCCCCCAGAGTCGATCCATGATCTCGTTACGGCTCACGACGCGTCCTTGCCGCTCCATCAGGAGGTGGAGCAGCAGCACCTCGCGGCGGCTGAGGGCCACGGGCTGGGCCTCTCCATGGCGAACCTCGTGACGCTCGAAGTCCACGGTGCGTCCTGAGATCTCGACTTCGTTCGGGATCTCGGCTCGCTGCTCGTCGTCCTCGCCGCCCTTGGCGCGGCGCAGCAGGGCTTTGACCCGCAGCAGCAGCTCCTGGAGATGGAAGGGTTTGCCGAGGTAGTCGTCGGCCCCCAGGGACAGTCCCTGGATGCGGTCGCGTTCGTGCGTGCGCGCCGACAGGATCAGGATCGGGAGTTGGGCGTCCTTTTCGCGGATGCGCTTCAGCACCTCGAAGCCCGGAAGCGTCGGCAGCATGAGATCCAGGACCAGCAGGTCGAAGGCGCCCTCCTGGCATCGGCTGAGCCCCTGGCCCCCGTCCGGGACGAGTTCGACCTCGTAGCCTTCTTGCCGCAGGTTGTCGGCAACGAGATGGCCGATCAGGGGTTCGTCCTCGATGACGAGGATGCGGACGGGGGCCATTACCGCGCCTCCGTCGCCGGACCGCTCACGAGAGGAAGCGTCAGGACGAAGCATGCGCCCTGTTGGTCATTCTCTTCGAGTTGCACCGAGCCGCCGTGCACCTGCATGGTCTCCCTGGCGAAGAAGAGGCCAAGCCCCGTGCCTCCCAGGGCATCCGAGCTTCCGGTCTCCCCGCGGAAGAACTTGTCGAAGATCCTGTGACGCTCCGCTGGTGGCACGCCGGGTCCCTCGTCCTGGATACGAATCCTGGCCTCTCGGCCCTGGCTCGCGATGTCGATCTGGATCTTCCCACCCGTGGGTGAGTATTTGATGGCGTTGTCCAGGAGGTTGCGCAGCACCTGTCGGAAGGTCAGTGGGTCACGCAGGACCTGCAGGCCATGGCCTTCCCCCGAGAGTTCGAGTTCGATCTCCCTGCCGCGTGCGCGCGTCTCGAACTCGACGATCACGGCGGTGATGTCCTCGGCGGGGTTCCCGGCTTGTCTCTCGACCTCCTTCTCCCGTCCCTCGGCGATGAGGAGCATGTTTTCGATCTCGAACTCCAGGCGATCGACCTGGCCTTCGAGCAACTCGAGGTAGTCCCGGCTGCGCTCGGGGTCCATGCGACCCTGTGCCAGACTCTGCAGCCCCAGTTTGAGCGCGGCCAGGGGGGTCTTGAGTTCGTGGGTGGCGCTCCGCAGAAAGAGCTCGTGTTGGGCATGCACCGCGAGCTCGCGGCTCACCGAGCGATAGAAGAGGAAGGCTCCGATCAGGAGCACGATCAGGAAGGTACCGCCTTCGGTGAAGAACATGAGGCGCGTGCCGCGAGCCATGTCGTGGATGTGTGCGATCGTGGAGTCCTTGACGCGCACCACGAGCTTGTGCAAGGGATCCGCGGGGGAGAGGAAGGGCGCGAGACGTGCTTCGCTGATGGCCGCATCCTTGTCTGCAACCAGCTCCAGCTCGGGGTAGTTCTTCTCGAGCACGCCCTGTATTCCCTGGCTCCGGGCTTGCGGCTCGCGCACCTTGCGGATGATGGGAGCGAAGTCGACCAGCGCCTTGTGCGTGCGCGCCTGCATGGCAACGAGACGGCTCTCTTCGATCTGATGGCTCGCCCGCACCTGGAAGTAGATCCACCAGGCCGTGAGGAGTACACAGAATCCGACCAGCAGGTAGAAGGGCAGGCGTGCGATCGGGCTCCGTGCTTGCATGGTCGTCTCAGCGGGCGAAGGAGGCCAGGGCGCTCACCAATCGGTCGACATCCTCTTCTTGGTGGGCGGTGGACAGGAAGCCCACCTCGTAGGCGCTGGGTGCGAGATAGATGCCCTGTGCCAGCAAGGCGCTGTGGATGGGGCGGTAGGCTTCGCCGAAGTCCGCCGGCAGAGCCTCCGCGCTGCGCACGGCGTCCGTGCCGAGCGGTGCCAACCAGAAGAGCGATGCCACGCGTACGAGACGGAAGGGTAGCTGCCGCCCCTCACTGGCCTCTGCCAGGCCCTGCTCCAAGCGCTGACCCAGCGACTCCAGGCGCTGGTAGGCATCCTGCTCCTCGAGCACCTGTAGCGTCGCGAGCCCAGCAGCCATCGCCACCGGATTGCCCGAGAGGGTTCCCGCCTGGTAGACCGGTCCCAGGGGTGCCAACTGATCCATGAGCGCGACCGAGCCGCCAAAGGCGCCGACCGGCATGCCGCCACCCATGATCTTGCCGAAGGTCACGAGATCGGGCGTGATCTCGTAGGCCTCGCTGGCGCCGCCCTTGCCGAGTCTGAATCCCGAGATGACTTCGTCGAAGAGCAGCAGGGCGCCGTGTTCCTCGGTCAGCGCGCGGAGCTTCTCGAGGAAGGCCTTGCGCTGCACCAAGAGGCCGTTGTTGGCCGGCAGTGGCTCGATCACGGCGACAGCCAGCTCACCGCCCTTGTCGGCGAAAAAGGCCTCGAGGGCCGCATCGTCATCGAGCGGAAGCACCGAGGTCAGATGCGTGAAGTCGGCAGGCACGCCGGCCGAAGCCGGTTCACCAAAAGTGACCAAGCCCGAGCCCGCAGCCACCAGCAGTGCATCGCTGTGTCCGTGGTAGCAACCCGAGAACTTGAGGATGCGGTCCCGGCCCGTCGCGCCTCGCGCGAGGCGGATGGCGCTCATTACGGCCTCGGTGCCGGAGGAGACGAAGCGCAGCTTCTCCACCGCTGGATGCCAGTCGCGCACCTTCTCGGCGAGCTTGACCTCGTCCTCGCAGGGCGCGCCATAGCTCATCCCGCGCGTGACCGCAGCCTGCACGGTCTCGACGACGGTGGGGTGCGCATGGCCCAGGATCATCGGACCCCAGGACATGACGAAATCCAGGTAGCGCTTGCCATCCAAATCCTCGAAATGGGCACCGGAGGCCTCACGGTAGAAGATGGGGTCGCCGTCGACGGCCTGGAAGGCGCGGACGGGAGAGCTGACGCCGCCCGGCAATGCATGCTGGGCGCGGCTCCAAAGATCGTCTTGGAGGCTCATGGAGGGTTCCTTTCTCCGCGGCACCGGGCCGGGATCCGTGGGTTCAGTCGTTGTGAATCAACAGGGAGAGTATGCCCCGCAGGTCGGGGCTCTGGGAAGTCTGCGCTGGGGTACCGAGTCCCTTGGAGCTGACTCGCTCCTCGAGGACCCTCCCCGTGCTCGGGCCGAGCGCCAAGAACTTGCTGGCCGCCGTGAGACTCTCGGGAGGCAAACCCTCGATGGCCTTGGGCGAGAGGTAGAGCGCGACGTCGATGCGCTCGGGGATGGCCTCCGCGCCCGGCGTCTTGGGCACGCTGTGGTAGAGAGCGATGTGTTGTCCGACGATGCCCTTCTCGGAGAGATACTCCAGTCCGTCGAGGTTGCCTCCATCGGCGCCTAGAGCCAGGACGACCTCCGCACCGCGCTCGTAGGCGATGCGGCCCATGCCTTCGCTGCGCGGCGGTTCGCCCAGCAGGATCTGATGGTCGGGAAAGAGCTCGCGAGCCAGGCTGGCGGTGTGTTCGCCTGGGACCAGGATCGTGCAGTTGGGTGCGAGCTGCAGGCTTCGTTCGTTGCAGAGATCCGAGAGGATGCGAGTGGCTGTCCGGCTGGCGAGGCAGATGTGGTCGGCCTTGCTCATGGCTTCGAGACTCGTGTCCTCGACCGGCAGGGCTTCGATCTCGAAGCAGGACAGATGATGGACCGTGGCTCCTGCCGTCTCGAGTTCTCCGCCGAGCATCGGCATCTCGGGCCCGCCGAGCAGCAGCAGGGACTGGCCTTCCAAGGGGCGATGCAAAGCGGGCGCCAGGGTCTCCGCCGCATGCTGGATCAACCGCGCATCGTCGTCCATGCTCGTGTCGATGGAGATGCAGGGACCGTCGACGTCAGGGTTGTAGAGGAAGGCGCGGAGGCGGACCTGATCCCC
>JAJRTL010000440.1 GCA_024278315.1 Planctomycetota bacterium
CATCGCCATATGGAGCCTGCGGGGCTATGGGATCGCGCAGGAGGGTACGATCTTCGCGGCGGGAAAATGGGGATCCCATAAGCTCTCTTATCCGCTGAACGTTTCCCTGTTGGTATCCTTCTTCCGGCTTCTGGATGGTGACCTGTTGCCCGGGTCGAAATTGATGTTCCCCGTCTTCTTTCTGTCGTCGATCCTGGGCATCTTCGCCTTCTGGCGCGCGCGAGGGCTGCGAAGCCCATGGCCGGAACTTGGGGTTCTTCTGATCGCGTCCACTCCGCTCTTCTTCTTCCACGCCACTATCGGCTATGCCAACCTTCCAATGGGCACCTATCTTGTTCTTGGTTTCTTATGGCTCGTGCGAGGCGTGCTTGAGGAGCGAGCGGTGGCTTTTGCCATAGGGGGGATCCTGCTTGGCCTGGCTGCGTGGACCCGGATCGAAGCGCATCTATACTCGGTGGCAGGCCTTGCAGCCATCATGCTGGTTGGGGGAGGCTTCAGACGGGTGCTCAAAGTCTCCCGTCGCCTTGTGATACCCTGGGCGCTTGTCTCCCTTCCCTGGTTGCTTTTCTTCTACCGATACGGGGCAAGGAGCAGCCAGGCTTCGCAGGCATCCTCAAGCGCTGTGATCAAGCTCCTGAGCGGGGAGTGGCATCCTGACTCCCTCATCGTGATCGGCCGCTACTTGGCGAAGTCTGTCTGGGACCGTTCAGTATGGGGACTGGTCTTCCCCATCGCGGGGCTCGTGATGTTTCTCGGGTTGAGGGCCTTATGGGCTCGTCGTGACATGGACACCTTGGTGACTCTGCTGGGCGCCGTCGCCTACGGGGCCTCAACGGTGTTTCTGTTTTATGTGGGGTCCTTCATCTCTCAAGATCTGGGCGGGTGGTTGACGAGAAGCTTTCCGCGTGCGGCGATTCCTGCTGTGATGTTGTTAATCGTCCCGGTGATCTTGATCGCCTCCCGCCAAGCCCCACGGGGCGTTGATGAATCGCCAGCGATTGTGCGGTCGCCCGGATGATGGTACTTATGAAGCGCATGGTGTTGCGTTCGGATTCCTCAGGAGCCTGACTGTTGAAGCTAATCATTCAGATCCCTTGCAAGAACGAAGCGCAAACCTTGCCGCAAACCGTTGCGGACCTTCCGCGCGAGGTACCGGGGTTTGATACTGTTGAGTTGCTCGTCATTGACGACGGAAGTACGGACGGCACGTCCGAGGTCGCTCAGGCTCTGGGTGTGCATCACATCCTGCGCTTTCCGATCAATCGTGGGCTGGCCTATGCTTTCGCTGCAGGATTGCAGGCGTCGTTGGAGCGGGGAGCTGATGTGGTGGTCAACACGGATGGGGACAACCAATACCAGGGACGCTATGTCTTGGCCCTGGTCAAGCCCATCGTGCGAGGCGAGGCCGATCTGGTAATAGGGGATCGCCGCGTTGCCCAGGTCCCTTATTTCTCATCGCTCAAACGCCTGCTGCAATATGTGGGAAGTTGGGTTGTCCGCTGGGCTTCAGGAACTGATGTTCCGGATGCAACCAGCGGTTTTCGTGCCCTGTCGCGCGAAGCGGCGCTCAGGCTGTCAGTTTTTTCGGCGTATACATACACCTTGGAGACCATCATTCAGGCTGGCAAGAGGGGGTTGATCGTAAGATCGGTCCCGGTCGAGACGAATCCTCCCACCAGACGTTCGCGCCTCATCACCAGCATTCCCGGATATGTGCTTCGTTCTGGGGTCACGATCCTCCGCGTCGTGCTCATGTATGACGCTTTGCGGGCCTTCATGACTCTAGGGACGTTTCCGCTTGCGGCCGGAGGGGTGCTGGTGGCAAGGTTCGCATACTATTGGGTCACGGCGCAAGGAGCCGGACACATCCAGTCGCTCATCGCTGCGGCCATTCTGATCATCATCGGTTTCTTGACTTTCCTGCTCGGCCTCTTGGCGGACCTGATCGCCCGCAACCGCCAATTGCTGGAGGAGCAGGTCTACCTTCTGCGGAAGCTGTCTCTGGACCGAGGCGCGCACTCTCCATGATCGCCTGCTGTATCTTGCCTCACAGGTCATGCCTTGACATTCTTGAGTCACATCTCTGAGAAAGCCGGGCCCCGAATCCACTTCTGGGGCACCTATGACCTGGGCAAGCCCAGGACCCGCATCCTGCTCGAAGGTCTCGGGCAAATCGGATTGCCGGTCTCCCAGGACCATGTCGACATCTGGGAGGGGATCGAGGACAAGACACGTATATGGGGCACGATCGCTGTCCTGCGGAGACTGCTGCGCGCAATCCTTGGCTACCCACGCTTGATCTTCCGGCTGCTGCGCGGCGAGCGAGCGAGCCTTTTGCTGGTTCCCTACCCGGGTGTCCTGGACGTGCTGATCCTCAAACCTTTTGCCTGGCTGCGGCGCCAACCCGTGGTTCTGGATGCATTCACGCCGCTCTATGAAACGGTCGTTGACGATCGGGGATTGCTTGGCCCGGGGAATCCATTGGCTGCGGTCATCTGGCTTCTTGAATGGTGCGCCAGTCACGTCGCAGACGCTGTGCTCATGGACACAGAGGCTCATGCTGATGCCTACGCCCAGCGCTTTCACCTTGCGCGCCATTGCGTATGCGTGGTCAAGGTAGGCGTCGAGCCAAGCGCCTTTCCTCGGCGTTGTGGTGATGCGCGCCGGGTTGAGGCGGCGGGTTCCCAGCTGAGGGTGCTGTTCTACGGTCAGTTCGTTCCTCTGCACGGTGTTGATGTGATCGTCCGGGCGGCTCAATTGTGTCGTGACAGGAGCATACGATGGACGATCATCGGCACGGGGCAGGTGGCAGGGCAGGTGCGGAAATTGCTGAGGCGTGACCCCGTCGAGCAGCTCGAGTGGATCCCGTGGGTGGAGTATGAGGAGCTGCATCGCCGGATCATGGAGGCGGAGCTTTGCCTGGGGATCTTCGGCGGCACTGCCAAGGCGGCGCGCGTGATCCCCAACAAGGTCTTCCAGGTGATTCACATGGGAAAGCCGATTATCACCCGGGACTCCCCCGCCATTCGCGAATTGCTGCATGGTGAGATGCTGGGGGTATACTTGGTGCCGCCTGAGGATCCACAAGCTATCCTGGCCGCGGTGGAAATCTACAAGCATGAGCGTGAGGCGCTTGCCTCCCTCGATCTCCACGCAGAGGTGATACCGCAAATTCTTCCCAAGGCGGTGGCCCGTGATTTTGAGAGTGCGATGCGAGCTCGTCGGCTGATCTAGTCAGGTTGTGGAGGGAGAGCGAGCGGCATTATGAGATTGGACCCTGCCTATGGCATCGAGGCTCCCGAGTTAGGGTGGGTTCCGGCGCCTCGCTATCTCCTCAGGCGGAGTCGGGTGCTGAAGCTCCTGAGAGACGTGCCGCGAGGACGTATTCTTGAGGTCGGTTGCGGCGCTGGCGCTCTGCTCTACGATCTGGCAAAGGAAGGCTTTCGGTGTACCGGCTACGACACATCCGAGGATGCGGTCGCGGTTGCGCGGAAGATCCACGAACAGACTGGCGTGACAATAGGTTCCACTTCTTCAGCGACCTGGGAGGCTGACTTCGATGGTTTGCTCGCCTTTGAGGTCCTGGAGCACGTTGATGATGACCTGGGTACGATTCGTCAATGGGCACGCTGGGTCAAACCGGGAGGCTGGTTCTTGATTTCGGTGCCCGCTCATTCTTCGATGTGGGGTCCCTTGGATGAATGGGCAGGGCATGTGCGGCGTTATGGCCGAAGCGATCTGCGAAGGCTCGTCGAGCAGGCAGCGCTGGCCATCGTTCACCTGGAGTGCTATGGCTTTCCGCTGTCCAGACTGATGCACCCTGTTCGCTCAAGACGATATGCAGCGCTTCTTGCTCGGCACAAGTCGCTGACCCCTACTGTAAGCAGAGCGCGACAAACGGCTTCGAGTGGCATACGGCGCACAGAGGTTCTTGGATCCCTCTACCGGTTTCACGTCAACGGACCTGGCAAGCTGATCATGAGGGTATTCATTGGACTGCAAGGCCTCTTCCTGAACACAGATTGGGGTGACGGATACCTGCTCTTGGCACGAAAGAACTGACTCGAATATATCGCGCCATCAGCCTGCTGGTGTTCCTGGTCGCGGCAGGCTATTTTATGGTGTTCCTGGCCCGCCAACTTCCAGAACTGGGGCCCGTCCTCAAGAGGGCCGGCGTATTGAGGGCCGCGCTTGTCGGGGCTCTCGCGTATGGTGGCGTTGTCGTGGCCAACGGGATGGGCTGGTACTGGCTGCTGCGCGGCGTGGATGAGCGTTGCACCCCTGTTCGGGCGATCTGGATCTTCGTCACAGCGCAGTTCGCCAAGTACATCCCAGGGAATGTCGCTCAGCATCTCGGACGGATCGCACTTTCCCAACGGCAGGGTCTGAACCCCGTTGCAGTGACCTTCACCATGCTGGTTGAATCGCTTTGGGCCATCAGCTCCGCCCTCTTGCTCAGCATCCTGGCTCTGGCCATGGAAGGCGGCAGGCTGATGCAGGCCATTGAGTACGTGCCCTCACTTCCCGTCCTGGCCATCCTGGCCGGAGGCGCGCTGGCGCTGCCTCTGGCAACCTATTTTGTGATCTTCCGCTGGCGTCCCGGTCCCCTGTCTCAGTGGGAACTGCTGCGCAAATCGCGCACGATACGCGCCCTTCCCTTGGCGGCCGCGCTCGCGGTGCAGCTGCTTACCTTCCTAGCGCTGGGGGCGCTTCTCCTCAACCTGGCCTCGACCATGTCGGTGGAGCCGACCAGAGTCGCCCTGCGCATGCTCACGGGAATTGTGGCTTTATCGTGGGTGGCGGGATATCTGGCTCCGGGAGCGCCAGCCGGCATCGGTGTGCGCGAATTCGTCCTGCTGTCAGGGCTTTCACTCATTTTCGATACGTCTCTGGCCGCAAGCCTTACTTTGCTCTTCCGGCTCATGACCAGCGGAGGCGACCTCCTGGCGGTTTTCCTGGGGCGACTGCTGGCGGTCTGGATGAAGTAAGACAGGCATGGATGGCTTGATCTCGAGGCACCGGGATCGATCATCGGATATGTACAGGGAGAACCGATCTGTTCCAGCAGGGCAGTGCAGAGCGGTATGTCATGGCCCCGCAGGCTATCCGCAGAGGCTTGTCTTGCGACAGACCGAAAGACCCACCATCGCGGCCAAGGACGACGACATCGACCACCTCTATAAAGCGGTCTTCGATGAACTGGTGGAGATCATGGCGCACAAGCCCGATGCCGTCGAGCGGGCCACTTACTTGTTGTGGTGCGCTCACAATCTGGAGCGCATCGGCGATCGCGTCACCAACATCGCCGAGCGCGTGGTCTTCATGAGCACAGGCGACATGAAGGAGTTGAACGTTTGAGGGGCTGAGGAAGATCGTCACGTCGCAGGAGGAGCGATATTTGGTATAATCGCGGCAATCGAATAGCCACGCCTTCGGGGCAGGGTGAGGGCCTGAGGCCCAATTCCCGACCGGCGGTATAGCCCGCGAGCGCCCATGGCGCTGATCCGGTGAAACTCCGGGGCCGACGGTACAGTCCGGATGGGAGAAGGCGATGAGCCC
>JAJRTL010000046.1 GCA_024278315.1 Planctomycetota bacterium
TTCATGACCTCGATGCTCGCAACGATCTCATGAATCATCCGGGTCAGGGTTTTCGACGCGACTTCCTGGAGCTGATTCATGAACACTGTCCATTCCATCGAACCTGCTGCAAGAAGTCGTACTCGCAGTCGGCGGATCCTCGCGACCATGGTGCTCCTCTTGGTCGCGACAGTCGGAATCGCGGTTTGGTACCACCAGTCTCGGACCTACCACTTCCTGACGAGCCAGGAGGGCGTGCTGTACCGCAGTGGGCTCTTGGCGCCCGACCGATTGGAGAGTGTCATTCGTGACTACGGCATCAAGACCGTGGTCAACCTCAAGTCGGTGAGCGAGAACCAAGGGGCCTGGCATGAGGCTGAGATCGCGGCGACAGCGAAAGCCGGCGCGCAGCATCTGGATCTTGCGATGCCGCCCGAGACGCCGCCTACGGAAGAGCAGATCCGGACCTGGATCGCACTCTTCAAGGATCCTGGGCGCGTGCCGGTTCTCGTCCACTGCCATCACGGCGTGATCCGCACCGGCATGTTGGTGGCGGTCTACGAGATCCAGTTTGGGGGCAAGAGCGGGGAACAGGCGCTGCGTGACATGGTGAGCTTCGGCCATGACCTGCAGAGCCCCGAACGTAAGGCCATGCGTGAGTTCATCGTCAACTACAAGGCCATTCCCGACAAGTAAGAGCCACAGCGCATCTCGAGGGGCATGGGCCGGATGATTCATGAGAGCGACGCATCGAGGTCATGAATCGTTCGGGTTGGCCTTGGATTACAGGCACTGGATCCGGTGCACACAAGGAGATCCCTCAAAAGGCGTTTGGCTGTGCAGGTGACTCGGTAGTATCGGCGCCTGTCCGCGTGAGCGCCGCTGCGGTGTGAGCGCCCACCGCTACAGTGGCCGCACTGCCACACCCTGGGGAAACACACGATGGCGAGTCAACCTGGCACTGAGCCGAGCATCCTGATCATCTTTGGTGGCACAGGCGATCTGTCCCGGCGCAAGCTACTCCCGGCACTGGGACGGATGGCGGTGGAGGGAGACCTGTCCGAGAACTGTCACATCGTGGGAGTCGCGACCAATCGCGAGCATAGGGATGAGACCTTTCGCGAGCTGGGCGGCCAGGCGATGGCGGACGCGGGTGTGGTCGGGGAGGCCGTCGCAGAGCTTGTTCAGAATCGACTGCACTATCAGAGCATCGCTGGCGGCACAGCCCAGGACTTCCAGGCCTTGGCGGATCGTTTGGACGAGATCAGTCGCCAACACGGGATCCCACCACGGCGGACCTTCTTTCTCGCTCTGCCCACCAGCGTTCTGGGGAGCACGATCCGGGGTCTGGGCGCTGTCGGGCTCAACCGCGTGGCCGATGGTGGCTGGACCCGGGTCGTCATCGAGAAACCCTTTGGCTACGACCTGCCCTCGGCGATCGAACTGGTGGAGACCGTTCGGGAGTCCTTCCACGAAAAGCAGATCTATCGCATCGATCACTACCTCGGCAAGGAGATGGTCCAGAACCTCTTTGCCTTCCGATTTGGCAATGCCATCTTCGAGAGCGTGTGGAACCGTGACCGGATCGCCGCCGTCGAGATCATGGTGGCCGAGGATCTGGGCGTGGGTTCGCGCGCGGGCTATTACGACAAGTCGGGCGCGCTGCGCGACATGGTTCAGAATCACTTGACACAACTGTTGACCCTGGTGGCCATGGAGGTGCCGCCGGTGATTGCTGCGGACTCGGTGCGCTACGAGAAGACCAAGGTCCTCCAGTCGATTGCTCCGATTGCCCCAAGCGATGTTGTGTTGGGCCAATACACTCCAGGAGAGATCCAAGGCGAGTCCGTGTCGGGCTATCTGCAGGAGGAGGGGGTGGCCGAGGGATCGCAGACGGAGACCTTCGTCGCACTGAAGGTCGAGATCATGAACTGGCGGTGGCAGGGTGTTCCCTTCTACCTGCGCACAGGCAAGCGCCTCGGGCGACGGTCGACACGGATTGGAGTCCACTTCAAGCAGTCGCCCGTCTGCATGTTCGAGAGTCAGGGTGTCTGCGACATCAACTCCAACGTGATGCTCTTGAAGTTGCAACCCGACGAGGGTTTCTCGATGTTCATCGACGTCAAGAAACCAGGTTCCTCGACGGGCCTCCAACGAATCCCTTTGTCGTACAACTATGGGGACCTGTTCGACTCGTTACCCGATGCCTATCAGACGCTCTTGCTGGATGTGCTCGAGGGAGATCAGACGCTCTTCGTGCATTCGGATGAAGTGTTGGAATCCTGGAAGCTCTTCGATCCCCTCCTGCGCTTTCCACGAGAGATCCGGCCCTATGCAGCGGGGTCCTGGGGGCCGGCAGAGGCCGAGTCTCTGGGCATCACGGAGCGTGAGTTGATGAGGAGTGAGTCGTGACGAGCCCCAGGCCCTATCCCGAGCTCCGTGTTCTTGCCGACCCTGCTTTCACGGCAGACGCTCTCGCTCGCTTCCTCGTGGAAGAGATCCGTCGAAGTGTCGATCGGTCAGGGCGGTGCAAGCTGGCCTTGTCCGGAGGCAGCACGCCCCGCCTGCTGTACGAGCGCATGGCCCAACCAGACCTGGCCGGATCCGTGCCGTGGGACGCCGTGCATCTCTACTGGAGCGATGAGCGATGTGTGCCGTCGGATGACGCTTCGAGCAACTACGCCATGGCGCGGGATGCGCTGATCCGGCATGTCCCCCTGGATGCTGAGCACGTGCATCCGGTGAACGGTGAACGACCACCAGGGTCTGCCGCAGCCAACTATGAGCTCGTGCTGGGCAAGGAACCCCTGGACATCGTGCTCCTGGGCATGGGGGGGGACGGTCACACGGCGTCCTTGTTTCCGGGCGGACCCGAGCTCCATCCTCAGGGGGAGGACGAGACCCGGGTTGCGATCGCGACGCGGAGCCCCTTGCCGCCACCCGATCGGGTGTCCCTCTCCTTGCACGCCATCAA
>JAJRTL010000441.1 GCA_024278315.1 Planctomycetota bacterium
CTCTTACGGATGATGGCTCTGCAGAGCAGGCCATCGCCGACATGGATGGAACGGACCTGGATGGTCGCACGATTCGCGTGAACGAAGCTCAAGAGCGTCGTGATGGCGGTGGCGGCGGACGTGGCGGTCGCGGCGGCGGCGGAGGTGGAGGCGGCTACGGCGGCGGACGCTCCGGCGGCGGTGGTGGTGGTGGACGCGGCGGCTACGACCGCGGTGGCTACTAAGCCAAAGCCCGCAGCTTGTGCTCGGTGACGATTCGCTCGTCACCGTAGGACAAGAACCGAGCCCGGGACTTCATCATGAAGACCCGGGCTCGGTTTGCGTTCATGGGATACCAGTAGATCCAGGATCAACTGATCAGATCCAGGATCAACTGATCCAGGTTCCGAGTCGTCGAGGATCAGGCGATCGAGGGCACGTCGCCCTTCTTTTCCTCGAACAAGGAGTGGGCCACCACGATGGCTTCACGGGAACCAATCAGCACGACGGTGTCCTCGACGCGGAGCACCATCGTTGGATCCAACTCGAGCAAGGTCTGCTCTCCCTGCTGTATCGCAATCAGGTTTACGCCGACACGTTTGCGCAGGTCGAGTTCCGCTAAAGAGCATCCTGCCACGTCGCTCCCTTCGCCGATCCTCAAGATCTCGAGTTCGAGATCAGGAATGAAGTCTGCGAGGTCTGCGCCAGCTGTCTCACGATCGGGAGCGACCTGCGTGAGACCGAAGGTCTGTTCGCGGATGACGCGGATCTGCTCTCGGACTTCGGCATCCGGAATCAGATAGTGGCGCATCGCTCGCGCTGCGATTTCGATCGCAGTCTCGAGCTCCTGGGGCACGACCTCTTCGATTCCCGCGGCCTTCATCGAAGGGACCTCGTTGAGATAGATCGCCCGCGCAATGATGTGCAGGTGGGGCGCGAGTTTGCGCGCGAGAACGGCAGTGCGCACTGCGGACTCGGGATCGCTGGAAGCAAGGATCAGCAGACGAGCACAGCTGATGTCCGCTGCCTGCAGGACTGAAGCACGAGAGGAGTCCCCGAGCTGGATGGGCTCGCCCTTGGCCTTGTGCTCCCGCACTGTGCCCGCGTTCATCTCGATCACCTTGTAGGGGATGTCCAGGGACCGAAACAGGTTGGCGAGCTTCTGCCCCAGGGGGCCGAAGCCCACGATGAGCACGTGCGCACGCTCGCCCTCTTCGGCGCAGGTCCTTCGCGCATCGGCCGAAACCCCGTGCTGGACCCAGCGCCGTCCGAGCCAGAAGAGGATCGGAGTCACGGAGATCGACAACACGGCCACGACCAGGAAGGTGCACTGCACCCTCTCTGGAAGGAATCCGTCACTCGCCACTTCCATGAGGACGAAGGAGAACTCCCCCACCTGCGCGATCATCAGCGCGGAGCGGAGCGCGACAGCCGTCGGTACGCGGAGCAGCTTGGCGGCTGCGAATGCAATGGCGGTCTTTCCGACAACTACGGCAGCGAGCGAAGCTGCGACCAGGAGCGGCGCTTCGAGAATGACACGATAGTCGAAGAGCATGCCGATACTGACGAAGAACAGGCTGCCCAACGCATCGCGAAAGGGCTCGACTTCGCTGACGGCTTGATGGCGGTAGTCCGAACCCGCGAGGACCAGGCCTGCCAGGAAGGCCCCCAGAGCCAGGGATGCACCGATGTGAGCCGTGGCCACCGAGAGGGCCAGGCAGAGCGTGATCACGCTCAGCACGAACAGCTCATGGCTCCTCGACCGTGAGACGAGCCCCAGGACGAAGGGGATCAAGACCATGGCCGAAGCTGCAATGAGCGATAGCCACGCGAAGGAGCGGAACACTCCCCACAGCGTCTCGCCGAGTGCCTTCTCTTCACCTCCCAGGAGGGGGACAACCAGGATCATCCCGACGACCGCCAGATCCTGTGCCACACACATGCTGACGGCGATCCGACCGGCGGGTCGGCTGATCTCACCTCGATCGCCCAGCAGCTTGGTGACGGCTGCGGTGCTGGAGAGCGTCAGCAGGAAGCCCAGGAACAAGGCCTGCCCCGGAGCCAGACCTGCGAGCAGAGCGGCCCCCGTGCCCAAGATCGTGGTGCCGACGACCTGGATCCCCCCAGTGAGGAAGATGGCCTTGCGCATGAGCAGGAGCTTCCCGAGCGAGAGCTCCATGCCGACCGTGAAGAGGAGCACGATGACTCCGATCTCGGCCAGATACTCGACGAGTTCGGCGTTCTGGACCAGGCCCAGGCTGTGCGGACCCATGAGCGCCCCCGCTGCCAGAAAACCCGTGATGGGTGGCATTCTGAGGCGCTGGAACAGCAACACGATCGTAATGCAGACCGTGAAGAGCAGTACCAGATCGAGGAGGATGGGATTGAGCGAGTCGTGCACAGTGGTCCAAGGGGGAGAGGGCTACTTACATCAGACTATCGACGATCCCGGGCACAAGCCTTACCCGAGAACCCCTGCGACAGGCTGCCTGCGCTACGCGCCCCTCGCGTGTTCGAGAGCCCCGCCTTGCCTGCCCTGATCCTCCCGCGTTCGGGTCCAATCTCCAGGAGCACCCTCCGAAGCCGCCTCCGTGACCAACCGCCACTACCAACCCTCGCTACCTACCCGCGCCTCCAGCTCTGGCTACCTGATCTGGCTACCTGATCTGGCTACCCGCTTCCATGACCATGGAAGGGCCGATAGCGTCCAATTCCCTCATTTTTCCTAGTCAGATATGACCTATTATCACTTTCATTCCGATATACTAGTCAGTTCTGGCATCTTATGGTAAATCGTGCACACAAGACGGATCGAGCGGTTCTCGCGGCCCTTGGCGAGCGCCTGGCCCGGCATCGGCTCAACCACAACCTGAGCCAGGCACAGCTGGCCCGGGAGGCGGGTGTCTCCCAACGCACCCTCGTGCGCCTGGAGGCCGGCGAGTCTACGCAGATGACCAGCTTCATCCGGGTCCTCCGGGCGCTGGGCCTCCTGGAGTTCCTGGACACCCTGGCGCCCGATGAGGGCCCCAGCCCGCTCGAGTTGCTCCAGTCCGAGCGTAAGCAACGCCAGCGCGCTTCGCGACGCTCCAGCGTGAGCGAGCCCCCAGAAGAGGAGTGGACCTGGGCCGAGAGTGACGACACCGACGAGGACGCACCATGAGCAGCGTCGCCGAAGTGCGGATGTGGGGCAAGCGGATCGGCGCCGTCTCCATCGAGGGGCCAGGGCAGGTCGCGTCCTTCGAATACACGGAGGCCTTCTCCCAGAGCGGCATCGAGATCGCACCGCTGATGATGCCCCTCTCTGACGCCGCCCTGCCTTCGGGCAACCGGATCTTCAGGTTTCCCGAATTGCCCATGGAGACCTTCCATGGATTGCCCGGACTCCTGGCCGATGCCCTGCCGGACAAGTTCGGCAACGCGGTCATCGATGCATGGCTGGCTTCAGAGGGGCGGTTGCCGGGCGAGATGGATGCCGTGGAGCGACTCTGCTACACGGGCGGTCGTGGCATGGGTACACTCGAGTTCCGTCCCACACGAGGCCCCAAGGTCGACGAGTCCACGCCCCTACAGATCGAAGCCCTGGTCGAGCTCGCCTCCGAGGTCCTGCAAAGCCGCAAAGGACTCACCGCCTCCTTCTCGGAGGCCGGACGTGAGCACGCGCTCCGCGACATCCTTCGTGTGGGCTCCTCTGCCGGCGGCGCACGCGCCAAGGCCGTCATCGCCTGGAACCCCACCACCAACGAGGTCCGCTCGGGGCAGGTCCAAGCCCCAGAGGGTTTCGAATACTGGCTCCTGAAGTTCGACGGCGTCGACGACAACCGGGACAAGGAGCTCGTGGATCCCCTCGGCTATGGTGCGATCGAGTATGCCTACTCGCTGATGGCACGCGCAGCCGGCATCACCATGAGCGACTGTCGTTTGTTCGAGGAGAACGGTCGTCGGCATTTCATTACGCGCCGGTTCGATCGCCGCCCAAGCGGCGCCAAGCTGCACCTGCAGTCCCTGGGCGGACTGGCCCACCTCGACTACAACCATGCAGGAGGACACTCGTACGAGCAGGCCTTTCTCGTCATCCAACGCCTCGGAATCGGCATGGATGCCATCGAGGAGCAGTATCGCCGCATGGTCTTCAACGTCCTCGCGCGCAACCAGGACGACCACGTCAAGAACATCGCCTTCCTGATGGATCAGCGCGGTCGCTGGTCGCTCTCCCCCGCCTTCGACCTGACCTACAGCTACAACCCCTCCGGTGACTGGACGGCTCGACATCAGATGAGCCTGGGCGGCAAGCGTGAGGGATTCACAGGGTCCGACCTCGAGGGCGTCGCCAACACTGCCTCGATGATGCGCGGCCGCGCCGCGACGATCCTCCGGGAGGTCCACAGTGCTGTGCTACGATGGCGCGAGTTCGCCGCTACCGCAGAGGTGCTCCCCGAGCAGATCGACGCGATCGCCGCCGCGCACCGACTCGACCTCGCCATCCCATGACCCGAGATTCTGGCAAACCAACCCACGAGAAGACGAAGAGCAAGAAGGGACCGATCCGTCGCTTCCTCAGATGGCCGATCCGGATCCTGCTGATCCTCATCGCACTGCCTCTGATGTATCTGCTGATGGCGCTCATCCTGGGATTGATTCCTACGAACTCCGACTGGAAGCAGAGCCAGGAAGGTCAGCGCGTCTACGTCACCACCAACGGCGTGCACACGAGCTTCATTCTTCCCAAAGGTGAGGGAGCCGACAATCTCCTGCGCCTGGTCCCCTTCGAGAATACCACCGACGCGGATTGCCCCTATGTGCAGCTCGGATGGGGCGACCGGGGCTTCTATCTGGAGACCCCCGAGTGGTCTGACCTCCAGATCTCGACGGCCCTCCATGCCGTATTCCTCCCCAGCAGCACGGTCGTCCATGTGTACTACTGGCCTTGGGAACCCGAGGTCGACGAGAACACCAGGCGAGTGATCCTCGATCCCAAGGAATACGCCAACCTGCTGATCTACATCAAGAACAGCTTCGCCCTCGACGCTTCACACAAGCCCCAGCGCATCCCCGACGCGCACTATGGCCGGAGGGATGCCTTCTTCGAGGGCAAGGGTTCCTACCATCTCTTCCAGACATGCAACGACTGGACCAACGCAGGCCTGAAAGCCGCAGGCGTCAAGACCGCCATATGGTCCCCCTTCGACAAGGCCATCCTCTACCAGCTACCACGGTAAC
>JAJRTL010000442.1 GCA_024278315.1 Planctomycetota bacterium
GGCTACGATCGGCAGGATGTAGCTGGCGATCGAACTGATCGCCGTGAGAGGGCTACTGCTTCAAGCCGTGCAGCCGTAGTAGTAGGCCACTGGCGCGGCCAGCGCCAGGAGCAGTGCGTTCTTCGCGGTCAGGGTCGGCATGTCTCGGTCTGTTGTATGGCGGGCGGAGGCGTGGCGGGCGGAGGTATGACTGGCAGATGTGTGACACTCAGCTGTGTAACGGGCGATCAGAAGCAAGGGCACGCGGGCGCCACTTCCATCTCCCCGGCGTTCACTTGACTTCGATGAGCTCGATGTCGAAGACGAGCGTGCCTTGCGGCTTGCCGGGCATCCCATCGTAGGCCAGGCTTCCTGGAATCCAGAATCGGGTGATCTCCCCCTCTCTCATCAGCTGGAGACCCTCGGTCCAGCCGGGAATGACGGCACCGAGAGGAAACTCGAGGGGCTGCCCACCCCTCATCGAACTATCGAACAACTTGCCATCCGTCGTCCAACCCGAATAGTGGGTCTTGACCGTGCTGCTGGCCTTGGGGGTCTTTCCACCGGCTTTCCCCTTCCGCAGGACCCGATAGGCGATGCCACTCGAGGTTTTCCTTGCGTCACTGGGAGCCGCAGCAACGTCCGAGGGAGTGTTCATGCTGACGACGACACCCTTCGGCCCACCTGCGGTCTGGCCGGGATCCGGTTGACTGTCACATGAAGAAGCCGCGCAGCAGAGAGCGGCACACAGGATCCATCGGGGTAGCTGGTTCATTTCCAGACTCTATGGGAGGCGAGTCTCGATGTCACGCAGGAGCCGAAGCGGCGTGCAGAAACATGACGATTTGCCTCCAGCAGAATCTGTAGGTCCCAGGAGGCTCAGGAAGCCGCCCATGGCGTGATCGAGGGAGGATGAAGCGGCACCGAAAGTCCTGAAGCCAAGGAGTGTCGGGTGGGAGCCCCTGCGGTGCCGAAGACTCTGGATCTCACTGCCCATGACCATGAATCTACCCCATCCGCGCTTCCGTCTGGCACCTCGGCAACCGTTTCCAGGACGAACCACTGCCCGAACCCCCCTCAAAGCCCTCTTGTCCCTGGTGCCGGGACTTGGACCGGGCCTTGGACAGCCTCCCCGGTACAGGCATGCTAGCGACATGCTGTCGACCTGCGCTCTCCTCATGACCCTCCTCTTCTTCCCGCAGGACCCGGGCGGAACCCCCATGCCTGAGAGAAAGGCGGATGGATCGGAGGGAAGGGAGCTCGAGAAGCTCCTCGAGCCCCGGCTCAGGGACGCGCGCACGGACTACGAAAGCGGGAACCGCAAGCAGGCTCTCGGGCATGCGCTCGCGGCTCTCTCCTACGGGCCAGCGCACTCACGGACATTGGAGCATCTGCTCCGCATGACCCAGAAGGATGCCGAAGCGCGCTGGCTCTGGGGGCTGGCCTGGCTGCGCAGCCGCGCGGATGCGCAGGGGCGCGTCAAGCTCGCCCGCGAGGAGAAGTCACTGCTGGAGGAGAACACGCTCGATCGGCTCCTTCCCCTGGTCAAGGCGCAGGCGGCTGCCGCAGGCGAGCTGGCGCGGTTCGCGGCTAGGCTCAAGGGCAAGGGGCGCAAGGCCCTCGGCCAGGGGCTGCTGGCACGTTGGGCCATGGATCTCTCCCTGGAGTTCTTCCTGGAGATGCCCGCGCTCCAAGCCGCACATGCCGAGACCCTGGGAAGGAGCCTCGAAGCCCAGAAGGCGGCCTGGGCCGAAGTCGAGAAGGCCTTGGAGAAAGTGTGTGTCACACCGGGCAAACCGCTGCGCGAGGCATCGGGGAAAGAACTCGGTCCCGAGGAGAGCCTGGACCTCCAGATGCGCGCGGCACTGGCGCTCAAGGGTCTCGCGGCCCAGGCTGCGTTCAAGGATCTTGAAGGGCCTCGACCGGGTGACACCAAGGCAATGCGCAACAAGGCGCAAGCGGTGTTACAGAAACTGCGTCGCAAGGTCGATGTGAGCCGTGGCGAACCCCTGCGTGTCGAGCAGATGCGAGCCATGGGAGAGCCAGAGCGAGAGGCCTTCAACGATGCGCATCGGACCTGGTCCTCACCAGGCATTGCCGTGTCTCCACGCGGTTGGTATCGCGTCGAGACGACCTGCGGACTGCGCACGCTGCTCGCCGTGGCCGAGACGGTCGAGTTCCATCATGCAAGGCTCGTCTCCCACTTCGGCAAGGATCCCTTCCAAGGTCGGCAAGGGCTCATTCGCATCGTTCCCGAGAATGAAGGTCTGGAGAGCGAAGGAAGCCCCTTCTGGTGGGCTGGAGGCTTCCAGGGGGGAAACACGACTACGGTCCGGTTCTCATGGGGATCGGTCGCGGGACTGGGTCGCACGCTCACGCATGAACTGACGCATCGCTTCGATGGCGTCTTCCACCGAGGACTCCCTGCCTGGCTCGGCGAGGGTCATGCGGTCTGGACCGGTCGCAGCTACTCGAAGATCGAGGACCAGCGATTCGTCGATGACTACCTCAACTACTGGGCGGTCCAAACCCCTTTCGTCAAGGGCTATGCCGGCGCGGTGAACCTACGCAAGCTCCTGGATGGGACCATCGAGGACTATCGACACAACTACACGGCAGGATACGCGCTCTACACCTTCCTCAAGCTCTGGGAGATCGAGGGCAAGCCCGTCTTCCGCAAGAAGCTCGCGATCTACCTGCGCAAGGCCTTCCTCGGGCGCAGCCAACCGGTCGACTGGTTCGTGAAACATTTCGCGGACGGAAAGCAGGGGCGCCCCGATGGCTTCGAGGCCTTTCGCAAGGTATGGAGTGCCTTCCTCCGTGGATGCTACGACAAGTGCTGGAACAAGACCGTGCCCTGGATCGACCGGTACAGGGTCCGCATCCCCGGCAGTCGACGCAATGGCCTGGTGCTGGATGAGCCGACCTGGTCCTGGGCACGCAATCGGGCCGAGCCTTGGTTCGGTCAGGGGCATGCCTTCGAAGCCGGGCGCATCCTGAGCCGACTCGGCAGGAATCGCGAAGCCTGCCTCGCCCTGCTCTGGGCCCTGCAAGTCGACGGTTGGCGCTTGCCGATCACTGAACTCTTGTCCAAGGAACTCGCAGGTCTCGGCCGGCTCGACCTCGTATGGACCTTGGACAGGCTCGCCGCACCGCGCTATCCCGACCGCAAGCAGAACCCTCGTGGCAAGTCCCTGACACAAGGGCTCCCCAAGCTGCGCGCTTATGGTCGTGCGCTCCAGTCCCTCGCGGACAGCATCGACAAGGAAGGCCTCAGACTCGCGGCCCGGGCACTGCGAGAAGAGCATGCGCATCTCTCGGCGTGGACCGCATGGAAGGCCGGGGAGCCTGCGAAGAATCCAGTGGAGTCCCAGGCCTTCTATCCCTTGACCGAACCGGAGCACCCCCTCGGCCTCTTCGGCTACCAGGAAGACGGGCTGACCGGTGCGGAAGAGCGGCGCGTCGCTGGCCTCTGGTACGAAACGGCCGAAGGCGATCTGCATGTGGGACGCAAGCGGCCGAGGGACAAGACCGGCATCCTCGACAAACGGGCGCATATCCGGGACGCCTTCGTGCGCACAATCGAATGGATGGCTCCCGGTGAGTACGTGATCCGTGCCCGGATCCATATCACGACCTCCTACATCAATGGCGGTCTCGTGATCGGATACACGCGACGGGACCGCAACCTGCGCCTCACCTTCACGGCCGGTGACTACCTGGTCTCCATCGGCAAGAAGGAGAAGGACAAGATCGAGATCAACAAGGTCAAACTCGGTCTGCGAGGCCTCTGGGAGAGGGAGGGCAAGCTCTCGCGCTCTCAGCCACGACAAACACGCAAGTGGAAGAACCCCACGAGTTTCTTCGAGGTCGAGGCGCAGGTCTCCGGCCCCACGGTGCGCATCCGCATCGATGGCGAACCCCTCTTCAGCTACACGACACCCGACCTGAGCCCCATCGAAGGTCAGGTCGGACTCTATCTCCACAACGGCGCTGTCCGCCTCCACCATCCCACGGTACAGCGACTGGACCGGGGCAACCTCCGCGGCCTGAACCGCGAGCCCGGCTTCGATCCCGCGCAGAACGAGACCCGAAGCCTCGCCGAACTGCTCGGCCGCCCCAGTCAGCTACAGAGCTCACCGCAGGGCAGTCTCATCCTCTGGATTCCCGCGAAACTCGAGAAGAAGCAGACCACGAACCAGGCGCTTGCCCTGGCGAACAAGCAGCTCCGATCGCTACTGTCGGACGCCCTCCACTACCCCCAGACCTGGCATCTCTACACACCCAAACCCGAACCGCGCAAGGCAGGCGAGGACGAGACAGACCATCCGCCATGGGTGATCCCCTCACTCTTGAAGAAACGAGTCGAGGTCCACCACCACAGCCTGGAGAAGAGTCCCTTCCAGAAACACCCCTGGCTCCTCTTCGTGGACTCCCGGGGCGTGCTCCGCGAAGCGGTTTCCCTCACACGCAAACGCCCTGGTCCAAAATCCATCGAACGCTGGGCACGCTGCTATCGCAGTCGTTGATCTGCAGGTCCTGTGAGGCAGTCAAGCTTCCCCGGCAGCTGGAGCTGCAAGGATCTGTCTGGGTTTCATAGGTTCCACTGCTGGGCTGTCGCTGGGAGCACGATCTGCCCTTGGGGGCCGCCCAAGAATAGCTTCCCCCTTCTGGACGGCCCTCGTCGCCCCTGGCTTTGTCGCGCTCCCTCGATGAATGGCTTGGGTCCAGCACCGCAAGATTCCATGCGATCTCCACCCATCAGCGATAGAATGCAGAAGTCTTGAACTCAGGGACGGGAGAAAGCGAATGTTGTCGATGCCAGGTCTATTCTTGCCAACCGTGTTTGCGCTCGGCATGGGCCTGTGTGCCCAGGCGAATGTCCAACTGGGCCGAAAGAAGCCCCAGGAGCCGAGCTATCGACTGAGCGTGCTGTTCATTCCCTATCAAGGACTCAGCCAATCCAAGAAGGCCAGGCCCAAGAAGGAGGCCATCGTACAAGCTACTGAACTCCGGAAGAGGCTGGACAAGGGGGAGGCCTTCGATGCCATGGCCAAGGAATACTCGGCGGACAGCTCCGCCCTCCTCGGCGGCTACCTCGGGCAGGTGAAGAAGAGTCAGCTACGACCGCCTCTCGCGCAGGCACTGGAGAAGGACAAGACGGGTCGGTTTCTAGGCCCCATCGAGACGCCCATGGGTGTCTACCTGCTGCAGCGGCATGAGATCAAGATCCCCTGGCCCGACAAGATCGGCGTGGCCCACATCCTGATCAGTTTCAAGACCGCCCACAATCCTGTAGGACGCGGCAAGCGGCGGACACGCGACGAGGCGCGGATCCGGGCCCAGAAGGTCTACGCTGAGCTCAAGACTGGCACCATGGACTTCGCCAAGGCGGCTGCCGTCTACAGCGACGAGAAGGCGAGCGGGGAGCAGGGCGGCAATCTTGGCACGCGCTCCCCGGGCGATTTCCTGGCTACGTTCAGCGATGCTGTCGTCCGACTCAAACCCGGGAGCTACTCCGCACCGGTCGAGACCCCGCTGGGCTTCCACATCATCAAGCGCTTGGCCATCGAAGCCGCTTTCCACGCCTCCCACATCCTCATCCCCTGGAAAGGCTGTTTGAGCGCGCCGAGGGACACGACGCGCAGCAAGGAGGAAGCGCTGGCTCTGGCAAAGCAGATCCTTGGCAAGATACGCAACCAGGAGAAGTTCGAGGGGCTCGCGAAGAAGTACTCCTCCTGTCCCTCCGCTTCCGCCGGCGGCGACCTGGGCGAGTTCAACCGCGGGCAGATGGTGCCCGACTTCGAGAAGGCCCTGATCCAGGCCAAGGCCGGAGAGGTCGTCGGACCTGTCGAGACCGGCTTCGGCTACCACCTGATCTGGCGCCACCGCTGATCACCGCTGCGCATCACTGAGCAGGAGCGCGGCGCGCGCGAAAGGCTCAAGCTCCGTTGAGGAAGCGGACGGTACCGGGAAACTCGCGCTTGAGACGTAGCGCAATGTCCCGAGTCACCAGGACGTAGCTCGGATAGCTCCGGCCGGGGTCGCGGACGATGGCCAGCTCTCCCGCTTCGAGCCGCTTGGCGGAGGCCCCGTTGACCGGAAGGAAGGGGAGGCTGCCCCCCTCTGCCTCGAAGTGCCAACGCTGCCTGCCTTCGGCCTCTCGCCCGAGGGCCCGTGAGGCAACGAGCTGGATCAACTCCGCGTGGCGCTCCTTCTCGCGCAGCTGCTCCTGCCGATCCCGCTCGGTGCGGCGATGGTCGAGCGCCTCCTCCTTGCGCCTCTTCTCGAACTCGGCCTGCCTGGCTCGAGCCTCCTCATCCTGGGCCTTGTCTCCGCCCTTTTTCTGGTGCTCCACACGCTGCTCGTGAGCGAGCCGCCTGGCTCGCTTCTCGTCGACCAGCTTGGCCTTCTTGAGTTCGTCAAAGAGGTTTCCCATGCGCTCAGTCTAACCGCAGGACGAGCCCCATGTCGCGCGTCGCCGTCGGTCGATCCGAGAGAGTCGGGCCACCGTGGTAGAACAGCCGCGCTGGCAGAGGCCGGTCCTTCTGTCCGAGCTTGATGCTCAGGTAGGGGCTGGCGCGCATCCCGAGTCGATTCTGCTGGGAATCCACTGCGAAGACCTGCGCGTAGAGTCTCGCGCCGGCCAGCGCCGGGCGGGACCCGGGGATCGGAAGGTCGTAGCGCAACTCGCCCAAGGCATCCCC
>JAJRTL010000443.1 GCA_024278315.1 Planctomycetota bacterium
GGTTCGCTCGGCATTGCTTCGATTCGACGACCCTCTTGGGTCGCCTCATATCTCGCGCAGCCCCCCCTGAACTCGAAATGCGCTCGTCAGACCGCAAGAACGAGATCGGCTGCGCCGGTCTCGCATTTGCTCACAACGATCCCGTGGATCATCCGGGTTAGAGGTCGAATCCCAGGGCGAAGGCGCCTTGCAGGTAGTTGGCGGATCCTGCGTTGCCGTTGATCGACATGGTCGAGCCAAAGTTGGCGCGCAGGTCGAAGCCGATGTAGACGCCGGCACTGAGATCCACGGCCGTCAGCAGGTGCCCATAGAAAGTGATGGAGACATCGCTTCCTCGTTGAACTCCGTTGTTGATGATGTCTTCTCGTTGTGCGCGGATGAGACCCAAGCCGAATCCTACTCCCCAGCGGATGGGAGTCGTCCCGATACGGCCTCGACTCCGTCCACCGGCGTAGATCTCGCCTACGTTGCCATCCAGATTGAAGTGTTGACCGCTCGCAGAGCGCTCGCCATCCCTGCTGTAGGATCCCTGAATTCCGACCTCGATGCCCACCTGGCTCGTGGGCGACGTGTAGAAGGCCGTTTCGATGCCGATCACGCCCTGGTTCTGGAGCTCGTTCCAAGCACCTGAAGACATGTTGCGGTAGCCCGCCAGAAGTGTGAGATCCCAGCTCTGCGGTGCATGACTGATGCTCGTGCTGGGTGGAGGGATCTCGATGGCCCCTGCGCTGCGTCCCTGCGTTCCCCGCAGCGTGAGCGTCTCCACGAGGCTCGCGCCGGTCTCTGTGTCTCGAATCACACCCCTGCCGTCTTGTTGCAGCGTGTCTCCTGTGATCCCTGCTCTCGGTAGCCAGCCCAGAAAATCCACCGTCGTGACCGGGACGATGGCCCGCTGACCTGCCTTCTCCTGTGGTAGGACCGGCCTCGTAGGGATAGCTACCGAACTACAGGATCCAAGAGAGAGCGCCAGGGCGAGGCCAGGTAGGAGGGAAAGCTCGTGTCGCTTCATCTTCGGAGGTCCAGTGGATGAGTCCAGCTCGGAGGTGTGAGCGCACCAGAGTAGGAGTCACGCTCTAGACCCTCAACCGAGTAAATGGGGTCAGACCCCATTTCTCCGGCAAGTTCTGCGACGCCAGAGGAGGGCCCGTGGATTCCCGAGCTTTCGCGGTGCCGGTGTCGCGCGTGCGTGACTCAGCGGCCTTGGAGTTCGTCGAGCATCTTGCGGATGCTGCTGTCCTTGGGGAAACGACGGTTGCCCTCCCTCAAGATTGCGAGAGCCTTGTTGGTCTTGGCCTGCTTGCGGTAGAGCAAGGCCAGTTGGAAGTAGGTCACCGCATGGCTCTTGTCTCGGGTCATACGCTCCTGGATCTTCAAAGCCTTCTCGAAGTCCTCGATGGCCTCTCCCGTCTTGTTCATGAAGTCCGGATACTGGGAGTGGCTGAAACCCAGGCTGACCTGTGACTGCCAGTTGGAGGGATCCTTCTTGAGGATGTTCTTCCACTGACTCTCTGCCTTGATGGCGAAGATCCCTCGCTCGGGTCCGTCAGGGACGGTCAGGAGTTTGGCGACATAGGCGTCAGCCAGGGCAAGCCTCTTCTCGGCACTGCCTGGATTCGCGCGAACGGCTGCTCGCAAGTCCTTGATCTGGTCGTCGATCATCGTTGTCGTGCGGGCGAGCTTCCAGAACATCTCCTGTTCGTCCGTGGTGGCTCCGTCTGCGGATCCACCGCGGAACATCTTCTTCAAGAGCTTGGAGAACTCCTCTGGGCTCATCTTGGGGCCGGGGTTCGTCGCCTCGAGCATCTTCGCGTCAGCGGCATCCAGGCGCGGCTTGCTCCGATTCGGGGTCGTAGCATCCGAAAGACGGATTTGCGTTCGTGGCGTGCTCTCCAGACTTTGCACACGGAGTCTTAGTGACTCGAGACGCGCCAACATGATCGTCTGGCCCTCCTCGATCTTGGCCAGGCTTGCAGCGAGATTCTGAGTCCCCTCGTCCGTGACTCCCTGGGTCTGGGATGAGGATGAGGAACCATTCAGGTGGGTCCAGAGGCTGAACCCAGAGAGGGTCAGGGCGGCGATTCCGAGGGTCCAGAGTGCAGGGGAGTGGGCTGTTTGGGGCATCGTTTCAAGGCTCCTGATTCGAGATAGGGCACGCGATCTTGTGAGAGGAGATGAGTTGCCCCTACGCAGGGATGGGGAAAGATCCCCGAAATCCACGAAGGAGAATTCTGGACCTGAGGAGCCTGGGTGTCCAAGATCGGGGCACCAGGAAGACCCGCCTGAACAGAAGAGTCGTCGACCCATGGACATCAAGACACCTGAATTCGGTCGTGTCAGTGAGGACTACCGTCGCCACCGCGCTGGTTTTCCTGATTCGTTCTATGATCGCCTGGAGGCCATTGGCCTGGGACTGGAGGGGCGATCCATCCTCGACATCGGCACGGGAACAGGCACGTTGGCACGTGGGTTTGCAGCTCGCGGAGCCTGCGTCGTCGGGCTCGACCCGGATGTGGCTCTGCTGACCGAGGCACGCGGGATGGCCGCTGAGGCGGGCATCCCAGTGGTCGCAGGTTTCCAGCCCGCTGCGGGCTCGCTCGCGCTGGTCGAAGCCAAGGCCGAGCGGACCGGCCTGCCCGAGAGTAGTTTCGATCTCGTTACCGCTGGCCAATGCTGGCATTGGTTTTCACGAGTAGCGGCTGCGCGAGAAGCCGCCCGCATCCTCAAGCCGGGGGGGCATCTCCTGATCGCCCACCTGGACTGGGTGCCTCTGCCGCGCAACATCGTGGCCGCCTGCGAAGCCATCATCACCAAACACAACCCCGACTGGATGCTCGGCGGCGGAACCGGTGTCTATCCCAAGTGGTTCACCGATCTCGGACAGGCAGGATTCCAGGATTTGGAGAGCTTCACCTTCGACCTGGACCTGATCTACACACCCGAGTCCTGGCGCGGCCGTCTCCGCGCGAGCGCTGGCGTCGGGGGTACACTGCCAGCGGATCAAGTCGACGCCTTCGACAGGGACGTCGCCGCCTTGCTGCAACGTGAGTTCTCCGAGCCAGAGATTCCGGTGCCGCATCGGATCTTTGCCCTTCTGGGCCGCCGCCCCGATGGCTTGCCTCGCCAGCCTGGCGACTGAATCCTCGCAACTGCGATGGATTCGCTCTGGATCTCCGCGGCGGTTCCGCTGGCGTAACGATCACGGCCTGCCGAAACGACGATCCCGCAGGAGCGACCGGCATGGAGCCGTATGGCCAGAGGATCTGGTCCGCAGCCTGGAACGATCCTTGCTTGTCAGCGTGAACCGACGTTCACGGTTCCCGACATGCATCGAATCCTCATCATCCTTGGGCTCTGCCTCCTGGCCTCCCCCTTCCTCCTCCTGGGAGATCCTCCCTCGCTGCAGATAGGGGATCCGGATTGGCATGAGGGAATCGTCGCTGGCGATGACAGCGCGTCAGCGGCATGGATGAGCGGGGATCCAAAGGGAGATCAGGCTCCACCCGGGTCAGCCTCCATGAGGCAGGAGGACCTCTCGCATCCGCGGACAAGCGAGGGTGGTCCGCGAGTCAGCGTCGAGCCAGAGCGCTTCGTCTACCTGCGTGTCGAGGACTACGAAACCGAAGAGGCGATCTCGGAGTATCACCTTCGCATCTACTCGGTGGGGGTGAGCGCAGGTGATCTCTTTCACGAAACCACGGTCGACACGAGTCAGGCCATCCGACTGCCGCTCCCTGCTGGTTCCCTGGAGTTCTGGGTTCTGGAGATCCATGCATCTGGGTATGCCGCCTACCAGGAGAGTCTCGAAGACTGTGTGGAAGAGCATGATGAAGAGCCCAGCGTTGTCTCCATCTCGAAGGGAGCCTTCTTCATGGGGCGCATCCTCGATTCGGGTGGTCATCCTGTCCCGGGAGCCGAAGTCGATGCAGACTTCAGTGATAGCGCCTGGACCGATCCCGAAGGAAGATTCTGCATGACCCTGCCGGATCCCTCTGACGGGATCACCAAGATCCTCCTGACCGCCGAGAGAACGGATGTCGGTGCAGTGGAGTTCGAGATGCGAATCCTAGACTACCCCCAGCGGCGCCTGCCAGATCTCGTGCTCAAGGGCTCGGCCGTACTGCGGGGCAGGCTGTTGCTCGAGGACGGAACTCCGCTACGAGGCTTCACGGTCGCGGCCCAGTATGTCGCCAGGAACGAGGATGCCCCAGTGCCTCCGGGCATCACCTGGGCCGACGCTGCGACCGATGCGCATGGTGGCTTTGTCATGAAGGGCATGGCCCCGGGCCGGTACGAGGTCATCGTTGATCTGGCCGACATCGAGGGGCGCAGCTTGAAGAAGAGTTCATCCATGACGCTGCATCGGGAATTGGACGTGCGGAGTGCTCAGGTCTGGAGGTTCCAGCGACTCGATATCCAAGTTCGCTATCCTCGCGGAATCCAGCGCTGCCGGGTCCAGGCCAGGCTCAGGTTCCCCGGAGAAAAGACTGTCGACTTGCTGTCATGGACGGTGGGCTCAGATGGAGAGGTCCGATCCCTGCCACTCCCGGTGGGTGTGAGCGTCGAGGTCACCGCATCTCTGCCCGGCGGCCCCTGGTCGGATGATCGGATTGCGGTCAAGCCCGGGGCAAAGCGGCAGCGTCTCTTGGTGGTCGTGCCCGAGCCCGAGTCCTGGGTGTCTACGACCCTGACCCTCGACGCTCCCCGGTGGATCAGCCACAAGCGTGCACGGATCGAGGTGTTTTCCAAGAGCGAGGGGTGGCGTTGGATGAACACGAACGAGAACCCACCGGGAGTGTTCCACTTCCGGATCCCGGTAGGAAGGCAGAAGCTCCGCATGAAACTCGTGAATCGGAGCCAGCCAAGGGGTTGTCCCTCCAGTCCGATGATTCGAGAGAAACAGCCGGAGCGCATCCCCTATCATGCATGGATGGCCGAGACCCGGACCCTGTGGGCCCCTGGAGGCGGGAGCCTGCGCATCCGCTGGCAACCGCGTCCCCTGGCCAGTGTGAGTATTGTCTTTACGAAGGCCGCGTCGCTGCACGCCTTTCCCGATCTGCGGGACGCAGAGATCTGCCGTCTGGATCCGCGCGATCCCGACCACGAACGGGTGTTGGCTCGGGATCAGGTGCGCCGCATCCGCTGGGGTAAGGCCGAATCCTTCGGCTCCGAGCTTCCCGCCGGCCGTCACCTGTTTCGCTTTCGTGTGAAGGGCTACGAACCGGTCCTCCGTGCACTGTGGCTCACGGCACTCGAGGACCGGATGGTGCGGATCCCCCTCAGGCCTGCCAGACCTGTTCCTGTTCCGGTGCCGGGAAGCACCGAGCCCTATCGTTGCGGCAGGGTAGCCAGATAGTCGCGTCTCAGAAGTGCAGGCCGAAGAGCAGGGCGCCTTGATAGTAGTTCGGGCTGAGATCTACACCATTCAATGTGGCATCTTCGGAGAAGACCCCGCGCAGATCGAACCCGATGCCGAAGCTCTTGGAGAGCATCAACTCCAGACCGCCATGGATGTAGCCGCCGAAGGTCGTGTCGTCGAAGGACTGGGAAAGCGAACCTACGATCTGATCCACGTCCGAGCGGATCAGGCTGGCGCCTCCACCCACGAAGAACTTGAGCGTGCCTTCGGGGATGGACCACTCGAAACGTGGCCCGAAGTAGAGCTCCGTCGTGGTGCCGTCCAAGTCGATGCCACCCACCGTGTCACTGGTAAAGGCGTAGAGCAGACCGACCTCCACACCGATCGGGAAGTATTTGGGCACGAAGGAGAACTCCACACCCGCGGAGACCTGGTCGTCAAGGACGCCCCAGTCGTTGCTGTCGCGACTGCGCGCACCGAGGAGGAAGGCCAGGTTGACCTTGCTGCCACCGCTCGCTTTCTTGTAGTAGGGTGCAGGCACAGCGTCGAGATCCAGGAGCTCCCCGCTCTCACTGTCAGTCGTCCATCCCGCTGCGACCCCAGTCTCCTCTCGAGAATCCACGCCGGATATCAGGTCGGCTGGCAGGCTGGCCGCACTCGAGTCGGACCGGGGACCGGCTTCGGGCATCTGGTAGGGGACCTGAACGGATCCGCAGGAGGCGAGAGACAGAAGCGAGAAGAGGAAACCTGCGCTGATGAGTCTGGTTGTCGACATGGCGATTCCTGGCTAGGTGGTATCGATGGCCCCGTCGGGGCAGTGACCTATCTTGCATACGGGAAAAACACCGTAAACCCGAAAATCCCCCAGGTTCGGCAGGCCCGAGCTCGTCCTGCCCGCATGCTCTCAGAAATGGAAGGCGAAAAGGAGTGCCATCTGCAGGTAGGTCGTCTTGCGATCCTGACCGAGGATCGACGCTTCCTGCCCATACATGCCCCGTGCATCGAGCCCGACGCCGAAGCTCTTGCTGATCTTGTACTCGATGCCCACATGTCCGTAGCCACCGAAGACCGTGTCGTCGCCCTTCTGCTTGCTGCCTCCGACGAACCCTTCCATCTGGTTGTAGATCACGCTGAAGCCCAGTCCAGCCCATAAGGACCAGGCTGGATCCTGGAAACCAAAGCGTGGTCCCAGATAGACCTCGTGCTGCCCGCCGTGCAGCGTTTCGGTGAGGCTCCCGTTACTGGCATCTTCGGACTGGTAGGAGCCCAGGTATCCCAACTCGATGCCGACCGGGAAGTATTTTGGGATCGAGGAGAACTCCAGGCCCGCGGCGAGCTGATCGTCCAGGGGGGACCAGTCGTCGTTGTCCAGGACACGCCCACCCAACAGCAGGGCGATCGCGCTGTTGGCTCCTGCGGAAGATTGACGCTTCTTCATGGGGGAAAGTTCGCTGGCATCTCTCGAGCGACTCGGCTCCCTCTCGGGCGAACCCATGGTGGGGGCGTCGTAGGGGATCCTCGTGGTGGTACAGGAGCAGTGCGCCAGGAGGGAGAGAAGCGAGAGCAGGATTGGAGTCTTCATGGCTACTTTCCGGCTTGGAGCCGTTGGACTTGTTGACGGTAGCTTTGGTTCTTGGGATAGAGCTGCACGAGTTCCTGGGCCAAGCCTAGTGCCTGGGAGCGGTTCCCCAAGGCCTCATGCGCTGAAACCAGGCCGATCAGGATTTGTGGATGGCTTGGGAAGCGCTTCCTGGCAGCTTCGAGAGCTTGGATGGCCTTGTCGGGAGCACCGGTTTCCTGTAGGGCAAGTGCATAGGCGTAGACGAAGCGAGGCAGGTCGGGACGCATGCGCGCCGCCTCGCCGAGCGGCTGGACAGCCCCCTTGTAGTCCTTGCGGCGGATCAAGGACAGACCCAGCGCGTGGTAGAGCGGTGCGGTGTCGGCACGGGTCGTCAGCCCCTCGCGCAGAAGTTGGTCGCAGTCCATTTCGCGTCCGGTCCGGCGATACAGGTCCGCGAGATTGGCGCGGGCCAGCGCGAAGGTCGAGTCCCGTTCGAGTGCCTTCTTGAAGCCCCGCTCCGCCTCAGTGAGGCGACCCTGGGAGAGATGCAGGTTGGCCAGTCCGAACCAGGCATCGGCCCTGTCCGCGCGATTCTCGAAGAAGGCCATGTAGTCGGCATGGACCAGGGTCATCTTCTCGGCGATCTTCTTCGGGAGTTTGCCACCGGGAACCTGCTCCGCAGTCATCTGACTGAGACTCAGATAGGCCGTGAGTCGCACATCCAGGATCGGGTCGGTGAGCATCGGTGGCAAGAGGCGCAGACGGGTCTGTGGCAGCGCGCTCTCCAGGCCGTCGATCGCGGCACGTCGCAAGAGTGGATCCTGACTATTCAGGAGCTTCGCCAAGGTGGCATCGCGCTTGGGTCCCGGATAGCCAGCCAGCAAGCTGGCCCCGGTGGCCCGCGCGATGATCGGTTGGCTGACATCCTCGGCGAGTCGGATCAACGCGTCGTCAGCGTGCACATCGCCCCTCTGGCCCGCGCTGAGGGCCATGCCGTAGTGACCCTTGCGGCTTCGCTCGGTGCCATACCACTTCACGACGGATTCCTGGGCCCATTGCGGCCCCTTGTCTTTATGGCATCCATTGCAGGCGTTGGGCGTTCCGAGGCGCAGGGACAAGTCCGGTCGTGGAACCCGGATGCTGTGGTCGAGTCTCGGATCGACCACCATGTAGTCCTTGGTGGGCATGTGGCAGTCGACGCAGGCGCTGCCCTGGGTCGCGGGCTTGTGGTGGTGATGGCTCTCGTTGTCGTAGAAGTCAGGCTTGTGGCATTGGGAGCAGAGGGCATTGCCCTTGGCCTTGACCTGGAGGCTGTGAGGGTCGTGGCAGTCCGAGCAGGTCACTTGAGCTGCGTGCATCTTGCTCTGCAAGAAGCTCCCGTACACATAGACTTCGTCGAGGATCTGGCCGTCTGGGTAGTAGAGTCCTTCGCGCAGGAGGGACAGGTGGTATTGGTCGTCGTAGGCGACGCCGGCCTTCTTTGTGTGGACCAGGTCGTAGCGACGGGAGTGACAGGGAGCACAGCTCTCGAGCTGCCTTCGGGTCTTGCGCGCGGGCTCGAACCGGGCCGTCCGTGCATCCTCATCGAACTTCCAGAATCCATCCCGGTTCAAGGAGAGATCCACGGACAGGCGTGGATCCCCTTCCTTGTCGGCTTTGGCCCAGGCCACGTGCTTTCCTGCAGGCCCATGGCAGGTCTCGCAGCTGACATCGATCTCGGACCAGGTGGTCTCGAAGCGATCCTTTTCCTTGTCGTAGTTGCGTTGCAGGTTGGTGGAGTGGCACTCGGCACACATGTAGTTCCAATTCTGCTGGGGGCCCATCCAGTAGAGCGGATCGTCGGGTGTGATGCGTTCGTCCTGATAGAGATGGAACCACCGCTGCCCACCCTGTTCCTTGCTCCGGGAATCCCAGCAGAGCGGCAGCACCTGGTAACGCCCATCGGGAAAGGCCACGAGATACTGTTGCAGAGGGTAGAAACCGAAGATATACGCGATCTCGAAGCGCTCGAGCTTGTCCTTCTCCAGACCCTCGGTGAGGACGAAGTACCGTTCTGATCCGTTCGCGCCCTCTGTCTCGAAGCGAGACGTGACCCCGAAGTGCGTCAGCTTCGCATCATTGAAGTCGCCCAGCATGGTCTTGGCGTTGACGACTTGCATGGCCAGATCATGGTGCGATCCCTCACAGAGCTTGGAGGCCTGCTCATGGCACTCGGCACAGCTGGATCTGCCGACGTATCCACCCGATCGAGAGGTGACAGCTACTTCACGGCTGCACTGTGCCAGCAGGATCGGAAGCCCAAGGACCGAGGCCACGAGGAGATGAGGGGTGAGGGACCGGAGGGTGCGCATGCAACAGTCCTAACCGAGGCCGGTACGAGAAAAAAGGCTCCAGGCCGAAGCCCGGAGCCCATTTCCCATGAGCTTCCCGGCAGCGGGGAGCTCATGTCTCTCTCCTTCCCGGCAGGTGCGGGAGTCAGAGATCAGGGGGACCGTGTCACTTGCAGACGATTCCGATGCTGTTGCTGGTCTTGAGCGAGAAGCTCTTGCTACCGAAGCTGAAGGTCACGCTCTGGATGTGGGCGGACAGGGCCTTGCGTGCGGAGACGGAGAAGCGGCTCGTGCCGTTGCCCTTGGTGTCGGTGCGACCGAAGCCAGCCCAGTGGGGGCCTGCGAGGAGGAGGCAGTTGTTGCTGAGCTTGATGGGGTTCTTGGTGCTGGCGGCGACGACGTTGATGAACCAGGACTTCGCGGCTGCTCCCTTGAGGTTGAGGGAGATCAGGTGGCGGGTCCCGCTGCTGGAGGAGGTGCCGGTGAGCGTGCCACTGCAACCCTTGACGCCGCCAGTGTTGGTGATCGTGCACTTGGTGCCGTTGAAGGCAGGAATGAAGACGGCGCTGAAGCTGTTCGAGGAGTAGGCGCTGGCCTTGGCGGTGGCGATGGCATCGGCGTTGGAGGCGACGTTGAAGCTGATCGTGCCGGCCTTCGTGATCTTGACCGTCATCGACTGCTTCTTGCCGTCGGCCTTGGGGGCCCAGGTGGCGCCGCCACTGACCTTGAGGGCGGCCTTGCCGCGGCCGTAGTAGGTCAGGACGAGGGAGCCGGCCTTGGCGGCCTTGATGGTGACGTCGACGCTGCCCTGGGCAACGCTCGCCTTGTTGGTGCCCTTGGCGGCGGAGGCGCGGTCACTCACGGACGCGTAGCTGTTGCCCGAATACCTGGACACGTAGTGACGGACGCTCTTGGACGCCGACGCGTTGGGACGCCACCAGGACTTGCCGTCACGGGCCGAGGCGTAGGCGCTTGTCTTGACGGCGCCCTTCTTGAGGGTCTTCACGACCTTGTTGGCGCTGACATTGATGTCGGCTTTGACGTTCATGCCGGTCTGGGCCGTGAGGGCGCCAGCGGCCAGGACGAGCGAAGCAATAGGCAGGATCTTGTTCATGTTGTTCACGTGTGTGGTTTCGGGTCGGGGACCGCAGAAGAAGTTTGGGAAAGAAGAGAAGTCTCGTTGCCGTAGCATCTTCGAGAGCTCGAATCTGCTGGGCATTGCCCCCAGGTAGTCCGGTGGGGACAGTTCTTACACGGCCATCGAAGAAAATCTGACTTTGTTACTTCCGTGACAGGAATTCATGGGGCCCAAACCCCGTGTTTGCAGGCATTTGAGGTTTTTTCTCTGGGGAGTGCTCCCTGTGCGGCGGAGTCGCAGTGCCCTGTACATGCGGAAAGGACCCCAGGCAGAGCCCGAGGTCCTCTCCGATATGGCTCGCGAACCTGGTCGCAGCCTTGCACCATGAGAGAGTCTCTACTGGATGACGATCTTGACCTGGTTGCTCGAGACGAGCTTGAGTCCACCGCGGCCGAAGCTCAGCGTGACCATCTGATCATAGAGCGTAGCGGCCCTGCGGAAGCTGTGACGCAGGTGCGTGCTGGCGTTGCCGCTGCGGTCGGTGCGTGCCATGCCTGCCCAGGTCGGCTTGAGCAGGAGGTTGCAGGTCTTGCTGCCGGGCAGGAGGCCCGTATTGGAGGAGCTCGAAATCAGGTTGATGGCAAAGGCGTTGGCCAAGGAGCCCTTGAGGTCGAGGGTGATGGAGTGTCCCATACCGTAGGAACGGGCACTGCCGCTCAGCACACCACCTTCCTTGCAAGAGGCCTTGCCTTTCGTGATCGTGACTTTCCGGCTCGAGCTGTCAGAGGTGAGGAGAGCGCTGAAGCTACCCGATACATAGGCACCAGCCTTGGACAGGGCCTTCGCCGAAGCCGCGGAATCCACCAGCAGCGTGTATTTGCCAGCCTTGGTGATCGTGACTTTCTTGGTGTGTCGCTTGCCATCTGCAGTTGCGGTAAAGGTCGTGAATCCCGTGACCGAGACGCCACCCTTGCCGTTGACAGCCCTACCGAAGTAGTTCAGAACCAGGGTCCCCTTGCCGGTGGTGGTGAAGACCACCTCGACCTTGCCCTTGCCGCTCACGCTGGCCGTGTTGGTGCCTGCCTGTGCGGAGGCGTGGTCGCTGATCGTGGCCATGCTGCCGGAGTGCCCGCTGCCTCCGTGTCGTCCTCCCGAGTGGCCGGAGCGACCGATCCGCAGCATCTTGGAGGCCGCTGCCTTGCTGCGCATGCGCGTTCCTCCGTCTCGGGCCTGGATGAACCCGTAGGTCTTGATGACCTGATTCTTCTTGAAGGACTGTGTCACCTTGTTGGCCTGCGCAGTGATGACGTCCGTGACCTTCATGCTCGTGCTCTGAGCTTGCAGGGCACCGGCGACGAGGACGAGAGAGGCAATTCCTAGAATCTTGTTCATTGGTTCCGCTCCTGGATCTCGGGTCGAGTCTCCGATATCCGGATAGAGAGAAAAGAAGTGAGAAGTCCCGAAGCCATCGCGGCTTCAAGAGGACAGGACCCCCATCAGGCCCTGTTGCAAGGTAGTCAGCAGAACGGAGATCATACAGACGGTTTTGTGATTATCGATCTTTGGACCCTTCTCCCCCGCTTTCTAGGGTCAAAGGCCAGTGTGGAACTACGCAGTAGGGCTTAGGTCGTGGGGGTGCTTTCCCAAGGATCCGGCCCGCGCTAGGCTCTCGGCCCTACCCCGGACCATTCGTGCCCTCGTTGCGTCTGACGGGGATTTTTCGGTCCAGGACCGCAAACCTGCTGGTTTGCTGGACCTCGCTCGATTTCGACGACCCTTCTGGGCCGACTGAATCTCGCAGTGCCCCTCCTGAAGCCGAAATCTCCTCGTCGGACCACATCGCCACAATCGACTTCGCCGTCTGTGGCCTTTCTCACAACGATCTCAGGGATGCTCCGGGTGACTGAGCAAGCCCCATTCTCGCAGGCCCTGGAGGCCAAGGAGTCCCCTCATGTTGTTGAAATCGTTGATCCTCGCTGTTCCTCTCGCTCTCGCCCTCGTTGCTTTCCAGGGGCAGGATTCCCGGCCTGCCAGCCAGCCAGCCGGTGGCGTTCCCCAAGAGCTGGATATGCAGAAGTACATGGCCGAGATGATGAAGCTGGCCACTCCGGGCAAGGAGCACAAAGCCCTTTCGGCCATGGCTGGCGAATGGGCTGTGACGACCAAGTACCGCATGGGGCCGGACGCGCCCTGGCAGGAGGGCAAGGCTACCTCCACGTACACCAGCATGCTTGGCGGTCGCTGGGTGTTGCAGGAGTACAAGGGCGGCTTCGCTGGTATGCCCTTCGAGGGCATTCAGATCCTGGGCTACGACAAGCTCCACAAGAGATACGTCTCGAGCTGGCGCGACAGTTTCTCGACCTGGGCTGTGCATTCCCGAGGTTCGGCTTCCGAGGACGGCAAGACCATCACGCTCAACGGGACGATGGTGGACCTCCTGACACCCAAGGGCAGACCCATGAAGACTGTCATCAAGATCGTCTCGGACAAGGAGCAGCACTTCGAGATGTATGACACGATCGCGGGGAAGGACGTCATGGTGATGTCGCAGATCTCCAAGAAGAAGTAGCGCAGTCAGCGTTCCTGCTGGAAACTCCGGGTGGGGCCGAGCCCTTCCCGGAGTTTCTGCATGTAAGGACAGGGGGGGCTTCGTGTGCCGTGGGTCCCCTCCTATGGCAACCCTGCCGTAGCGAGACTGCCGTAGCGAGACTGCCGTGGAGAGACTGCCTTGGAGAGCCTGCTCGAGAATCTGAATGAGGCCCAGCGGGATGCTGTCACGCATGGGGATGGCCCCTTGCTCGTCGTGGCGGGGGCTGGCTCGGGCAAGACAAGGGTCATCACCCGGCGCATCGCCTGGTTGCTGTCCCATGGGGTGCAAGAGCGGGAGATCCTGGGGCTGACCTTCACCAACAAGGCCGCCAAGGAGATGGCGGGCCGCGTCGAGGACCTCCTGCCTGGTTCCTGGGTGCGTCTTTCGACCTTCCACTCCGCTTGCGCGCGCTTTCTGCGACGCTCGGGGGAGTGCATCGGATTCGGCCCGGACTTCTCGATCAAGGACGTTCAGGATCGCAACGCCCTGATCAAGCAGATCATGGCCCACCTGGAGATCCCCGCCAAAGCACTGCGCCCCTCCTTGGTCGGCAATCTGATCTCGGGATACAAGAATCAGGGCCTCCTGCCCGGTGATCCCAAGATCCCCTCCGACAGTCTCATCGACGAGTACGTCCAACGCATCTACACGCCCTATCAGGAAGCCCTGGCCGAGATGAACGCCATGGACTTCGACGACCTGCTGCTCCACATGGTGAAGGTCCTGGA
>JAJRTL010000444.1 GCA_024278315.1 Planctomycetota bacterium
ACCGGCAACCCGAGCCTGAACGTCCGAGTCAACCAAAACCACACTCTCATTTTCCCGCTTTCCCGCCCCAGTGCGCTCAGTTGTGCCCTCGGGGGTCAAAGAAACGGCCGGTGTCGCGATCCCGTGAATAATCCGGGTTAACCCTCAGCTGTGGGCGAAGCAGAGCCGCATGCATGGAGGCCGATCTCACAGTCGACACTATCTTCAGTGAAAGAGAACACTCCTGTTACTCGGAGAACCCTCCGGGATAGAGGAGTGAGAGAGGAGACCCATGCAAAGATCACGACAGTTGGAGTTCAGTTTCCCTTGTGGACATGGCGGATTGAGGAAGGGAGCCGGTCGCAAGAGACAGGGCACGCGAGCCCCTGTCCTGCATCGGACCAGGAAGCCCTTCTCCAAACGCTCTGTCCTGCATGTGACCTGTCGCATCGCAGCAGGCCTTCCTTCCCTGCGCGATCCCAGGACCGTCGTTCTCTTGTTCAACGACCTGGCCCGCATCTGCGAGCGGGAAGGTTTTCGCATCGTGGAGTTCTCCATCCAAGGAACTCACATCCACATGCTTTGTGAAGCAGACGACGACGCGGCCCTCTCCCGAGCCATGAACGGTATCCTGAGCAGCCTGGCCCGAAGTCTCAACAAGTACTGGAAGCGGAGAGGCAAGGTCTTCGCCGATCGCTACCACAGCGAGACCATCAATACCCCCACCCAATGCCACAATGCCCTGATCTACGTTCTCGCCAACGCCAAGAAGCACGGAGCCCGCCCCCTGGACTCCGGCATCGACCCCTGCAGCACCGGCCCATGGTTCCCCTTCGAAACGAGTGCCCCCAACCACCCCCTGAGACGCCACGCCAAGCCCGCTGCCTCCCCCCAATCCTGGCTCCTCCGATCCGGCTGGCGAAAACGCGGTCCCATCACCCCCCAAGCGCACCCCCGCCTCCCCAACAGAAAGCGCACGAAGGGGCCCGACAAGAAGAGGTATCCAGCCCCCACACCTTGACCCACTCACCCCTGCAGCCCGGCGCCCTTCCTGCCCCGAGGTCCACGGATCCGGGTTTTCGAGACGCGCTTTCTCCCGAGATGGTGCGATTTCATGGATCGGATGCAGGCTGGAGGGGTATACCTGGGCTTCGCAAACCTTCCAGTGGCTGGAAGGTTGTATCCAGCCCAGGAGAGAAGCATGCCAGAGACCGTCACGGAACCGAGAAGCGGGAGTCGCGGTGAGAGCGGCGCTGCTGCTACCGCACTGAGGCTCAAGGTCACGGGGATGACCTGCGCGACCTGCGCACAGCGCATCGAGAAGGTGTTGCGCAAGCAGGGAGATGTGTTGTCGGCCCAGGTCAATCTGGCCACGGAGGTGGCGACGGTTGCGGTCGTGTCTGGAGACAGGGAGACTGAGACCGCGATGGTGATTGCGGCCATCGAGCGGGCGGGCTTTGGAGCGCGGGTCGCGGATGGGGAGGACAAGGCCGCCGAAGAGGAGGAGGAGCGACAACAGAGGCAGGAGACCCGCCTGCTCTATCTGGCCATCGTCCTGACCCTGCCGCTCGTGGCGCCGATGCTGCTGGCGCCCTTCGGCGTCGACTGGATGCTGCCGGGCTGGTTGCAGCTCGCGCTGGCGACGCCGGTCCAGTTCTACGTGGGTCTGCGCTACTACCGCGGCGGCTGGGCCGCGCTGCGCGCGCGCACCGGCAACATGGATCTACTCGTAGCCATCGGCACGAGTGCCGCCTATGGGCTGAGCCTCTGGGTCATGAGCCAGGGCGGGAGCCACCTCTACTTCGAGGCTTCAGCGGCGGTCATCACGCTCGTGCTGTTCGGCAAACACATGGAAGCACGCGCCAAGCGCAGCACGACTGCCGCCATTCGTGCGTTGATGGCCCTACGCCCCGACACGGCGCGCGTGCTGCGCAATGGTCAAGAAGTCGAGGTGCCCGCGGACGCGGTCGGCAAGGGCGATGTCGTCATCATCAAACCCGGCGGACGCATCCCTGTGGACGGCGAGATCCGTCGTGGCGAGAGCCAGGTGGACAACTCCATGCTGACCGGCGAGAGCATGCCCGTGCAGATGGGAATCGGCGACGAGGTCACCGGTGGCGCCATCAATGGCGAGGGTCTCCTCGAGGTCATGGCCACGCGTGTCGGTGACGAGTCGACGCTCTCCCACATCGTCCAGATGGTCGAAGGAGCGCAGGCCAAGAAGGCCCCCATCCAGCGCGTCGTGGATCAAGTCGCGGCGATCTTCGTGCCTGCAGTCCTGCTCATCGCTCTCGGCACCCTGGTGGTCTGGCTACTGATGGGAGCCGCACCTGAGCAAGCGATCTTGGCCGCCGTCGCGGTTCTGGTCATCGCCTGCCCCTGCGCCCTGGGACTCGCAACGCCCACCGCCCTCATGGTCGGCACCGGCGCCGCCGCGCGATCAGGGATCCTGATCAAGGATGCCGAAGCGCTTGAAAAGGCCCACAAGGTCGGCATCGTCGTCTTCGACAAGACGGGCACGCTCACGGTGGGCAAGCCCGTCGTCCAGGAGATCCGGGCCATCGAAGGCGATGAGGACGAGCTCTTGCGCTGGACGGCTTCTGCACAACAAGGCAGCGAACACCCGCTGGGCCAGGCGGTCCTGCGCAAGGCCAGCGAGCACGGCCTGACCCTGAGTCCGGTCGAGACTTTCACTGCCATCATGGGCAAGGGACTGGAGGCCACCGTAGAAGGCAGGTCGCTCCTCATCGGCAGTGTGCGCCTGATCGAGGAGAAGGGGCTGGACACGGAAGTCTTGCGTGCGGACATCGAGAAAGCCGAGGCACAAGGGCTCACACTCATGCTCGTTGCAGACCTGGGGTCGGAATCCAAGGTCCTGGGCCTCATCGGCATGGCCGACGAGCTACGAGCGAGCTCGGCGCACGCGGTGGAGCTTCTGAAGCAGAAGGGCATCGAGGTCATCATGCTGAGCGGCGACAACCAGGCGGCGGCCGAGCTGGTCGGAGGCAAGCTCGGTGTGGATCGCATCATTGCCGAAGTGCTCCCGGGTGAGAAGGCGGACGTGGTCAGTGAGCTGGCCCGAGGAGGCAAGGTCGTGGCCATGGTCGGGGACGGGGTCAATGATGCGCCTGCACTCGCAGCAGCCGATGTGGGCTTCGCCATGTCCAGTGGCACGGACGTCGCGATGGCCACCGCATCGGTGACGCTCATGCGACCCGATCCACTCCTGGTCTACGACGCCATCGCGGTCTCGCGAGCCACCACGAGCAAGATCCACCAGAACCTGTTCTGGGCCTTCGGCTACAACACGGCGGCCATCCCCTTCGCCGCGATGGGCTTTCTGAGTCCCGTGATCGCCGGAGCCGCGATGGCCATGTCCAGCGTGAGCGTCGTCAGCAACTCCCTCATGCTCCGCAGTTGGAGGCCAGCCCGATGAGTCCGCCAGACAACCGGGGAGCCACGAAGAGTGCTACCAAGAGTGCCGCCGAGGAGGCACAGCTCACGATCGGCCGACTATCCAAGCGTTGCGGCGTCCCCGCCAAGACGATCCGCTACTACGAAGAGGTGGGTCTCCTCCCCGAGCCCAGACGAGCCAGTAACGGCTACCGCTACTACGACCAACGCGCGGTCCACACCCTGCGCTTCGTCGGGCGTGCGCGAGAACTCGGCTTCCCGATGGAGGACATCGGTGAGCTACTCACCCTCTGGAACAACAAGCGGCGCAAGAGCAAGAACGTCCGAGCCATCACACAAGCACACCTCAAAGCCATCCAGGACAAGATCGGCATGCTGGAGAGCATGCAGAACACGCTTCAACACCTGATCCACTGCTGTCACGGCGACGATCGCCCTGACTGCCCCATTCTCGATGAACTTTCAGCAAAGGAAGAAGACGATGAGTAACTACAAAATCGGCGGCATGACCTGCGAAGGCTGCGTCAACTCTGTGACCAAGGCCCTCCAAACCGCCCTCCCCGACTCCAAGATCGAAGTCATCTTGGCCTCTCAAGAGGTCCGCATCGAAGGCGAGCACGACCCCAAGACCGTGGAACAGACCATCGAGAACGCCGGCTTCGATTTCGGCGGCGCTACCTCCTGACCCTTACGCCGAGCGACTCTTGACCTCGATGCGCGAGGATCTCATGAATCATCCGGGTTACTCGTCGAAGCCCTCGGTCTTGCGGAGCTCCTGGAGCTGGCGGAGCTTCTTCTGGTAGGCGCGGGTCACGGCTCTATGGGGCAGCATGCCCAGCAG
>JAJRTL010000445.1 GCA_024278315.1 Planctomycetota bacterium
CTGGGGATTCCTGTAGGGGATCTCACGGTCAGGGGTGCTTCCGGAGGCTGTCCCTCACTGACGAAGGGACGGGCGCTCGAGCCCGGACGATTCATGAGATCGTTGTGAGCAGATGCGAGATCGGCTGCGCCGATCTCGCATTTGCGATCTGACGAGCGCATTTCGGTCCAGGACCGAAAGACGCCGTCAGACGCATCGAGGTCATGAATCGTTCGGGCTAGTCGCGGTCGAAGAAGGTGTAGCCCGAAGAAGCGTAGACACCGGTGCGCTCGCCGAGATCGAAGCCGAGCTCTTCGGTCTCCTCCACCTGTAGGCTCTCGGGATCCGCGAGGGCCTCGAAGGCCATGAGCTTGCCGAGGGCCGCCTCGGCATCCATGGCCCTGACCTGATAGCTCTTGTAGAAACCCACCTCGGGAGCGGAGCGCAGGACACCCTCGAGCAGGATTTCAAAGCTCTTGGCTTCTTCCACGACCGGTTCGTCGACTTCTCGCAACAGAGCGAAAGCTCCGTGGTTGACGGGGTCGATCTCGATGGCCTTCATGCCCTCGACCCTGGCCTCATCCGGGGCATCGCGTGCCAGGAAAACCTCCCCGAGGTGGACGTGAAGGGCTGCCAGGGCAACAGGGTCCGCTTCGCTTTCGCGGGTCCGGTCGAGAGCCGCACGCGCCTTGTCCTCGGCATCCTGATGCTTGCCCTCCGCGAGGTCCAGGCCCACCTCCAGGGCCAGCTTGGGGAGTTCCGTCTCCTTGCCCTTCACGTTCGCCAAGGCCTCCCGCGCCTCGATCAGGGAGCCACTGCGATAGAGGACCAGAGCCAGATTGTAGGAGAGACTCGAGTGATCCGAGCCCTCGAGTCTCAGGCCCTGACGATACGCAGACCTGGCCTCCTCGAATCGATCCAGGTCCGAGAGCAGGTTGCCGCGCAGCTGCCATAGGATCCACACCTGTGGTGCAAGACTTATCCCCCTCTCCAGAACCCGAAGGGCATCATCGACCTCTCCAGCCTCCTCATGGGCCAGGGCAGCCAGCTCGAAACAGGCACTGTGACCGGCCTCTTCCAGCTTGCGAGCCATCTTGAAGGCGAGCTTGAGATTCCCATCCTTCAAGGCGTCGAAACCACTGCGCAGGAGCTTCTCGACTCCCGCGTCATCCCCTCTTCGTTCTTCACGGACCATGCACGCGTCTCTCTAGTGTCTCTTGTCCAGGACCTTGGGCGCAGCCGGTTTCGCCTGCTTCTCGGTCTTACCCTTTCTCGCGACGCTGGTCTTCTTCTTTCCGGACTTCTCCCCTGCCCCCTGCAGCTTCTGGGACTTCTCGGGCGTCTTCTTCTTGGCCTTACGAGCCGCCTCCTCTACCTTCCTCTTCTTGGCCAAGGCCTTGGCCCGCTTCAGCAATCCCTGCAGGGAATTCTCAATCCCGGCACCGGCCCCGCCTACCGCATCCCTCACGGCATTACCCGCCTTCTTCACGGCCTTCTTGGTAGAAGCCTCGGCTTTCTCCCTCGCCTCCTTCTTGGCCAGCTCGAGATCCACGGGCAGCTCGATCTCGAGTCCGCTCTGCGATTGCGTTCCGACCTGGATCATCTCGGGGGCATCATAGTACTGGCTCTCTACCCTGGCTCGAACCCCGACTCCGAACGAGATGTTGGGATGCGGGATGAACTCGAGTGCAAAGTAGCCCTGTGGATCCGACTTGCCTCGCAACAATCTCCAGTTGAGGCTGTAGATCATGTTCACATCGGCACCTACCCCATTCATGCTGCTCGAGCGGACGGACAGATCGGCATTGGCAATGGGTTTGCCCTTCTCGTCCACGACGCGACCCGTGATCTTGGAGAAGGGCTGGAGCCGGGGAAACACCTTGAGAGGCATGGAGATCTTGCCCTCGGGAATCTGCATGCCTCCGAAGAAGTAACCCTCTCCCTCGAGTCGGACGAAGAGATTTCGCTGCGAGCCGGGCACCAGGATCACAGCTCGGCCTCGACGATCCGCGACCCGGAAGTTGGCAGGATCCTGATCCAGTCTGTTCCAGTCCATGGTCTGCGAAAGGCTGGCCGCCACTGCTGCGAAACTCGCCTGCTCGCCCTTTCCGGTCCGGACCTCGACCTGGGCCACGCGCATCTGCGAGAGGTAGACTGCATCCAGCTCCAACTCTTCCGACTGTCCCCAGAGGTTCAAGGCAGGAAAGGGTCGTATGAGCGAATCCGGGATCTCCATGTCGAGGGAGAACTGCTTGACCAGATTCTTACCCTCCACCCAGAGTCCGAGGTTGCCGCCGTAGAGACGCTGATGCCACCCGGGTACCGAGAACTCCCCCTTTCGGTCCGTGTGGATGATGAAGGTGCGATGCGCCGAGGTCCCAAAGGACCCGGGGCCATAGCTGATCATGGCCGGCATGCTGACGACCACAGGGAAGCCGACTGCGGGCTCGTTCTTCCTCCAGAACACATGTCCCTTGATAGAGAATCCTGAGGACAGGACCACCTTCCGGATCTGACTCTCCCGAGCCACCACCTCCTCGTTGGTCATCGGCTTCTTCTGACCACGTAGGTAGCTGGTCCATCCGCCCTGCGCACGCCCCCAATCAGCCCCACTGAACAGGAAGTTCAGATTAGGCTTGGCCGTCGGGATTCCATCACCTGAGTCTGGCTGCGGAACGACCAGATCGATCCTCCCCTTCTCGTCTGTCTTGCCCAGAAGCGGCATCCGTCCGAGCCGCCCATCGCCAATCTCATGCCGGACCTCGATGCCAGCCAAGGGCCTTTCGGCCTCGTCCTGCAGCAGGAAGCGTGCCTTGAATGTGCGAGGAAGAACGAGGAGCTCGACATCCGGACCTGGGATGTCACCTTCGAAATACTCGGGAAGGCGCTCTTGGGGAATGGTCACCGGCTTCTTTTTCTTGCCCTTCGCCTGCCCCTCCTGGATCGTCACCTGCGGAACGATGTCTCCGGGATTGAGCGTGGCCTCTCTGCTGTCCAGTTCGTCCGCATCCTCTTCTCTGACATTCTCCTTGTCGCGATGTTCAGACTTCCTGGTCGCCTTCGTCGTCTTGACCTTGCTAGCGTTTTCCTCCTTCTTGACCGACTTCCCGGCCTCTTCCTCGGCCTTCCGTCGGGCATCTTCTTCGCGCTTCTTTCTGGCCTTGGCGTACTGCTTCCGATAACTCTTGATCTGGTTGTGAATCCCCTTCCGCGCAGAGCTGTGGAGTTGCACGGTCTTGCTCAAGAGCCGTTGCCCGTTCGCAGCGGTGATGAGCACGGATGCCGATCCCTTCGGAAGCGGAGGAAGCAGGGCTTCCCCTTTTTCGTCGAAGGCAACATCCACGCTCATCGCCTGCTTGTTGTGCGCCAGGACCTGGATCGAGAACGGGCCCCGGTCCGGCCACCGCTTCTGGCCGAGGAGGCGAAGCCGCAGTTCCATCTGCTCGACCTTGCTGGCCTTGAGCTGGACCAGCTTGCCTGCCACGATCTTGCTCGCCGTGTTGGTCACCAGATAGCGGCCTTCCTTCTTCTTCAGGATGGCCCAGGCGTCGTAGAGGCGTCCCCGCAGAAGCTTGGCTTGGAAACGTCCTTTTCCTCCCGCGATCACGCGGACGAGATCGGGTTCACCCACGACGAAACTACCGGTGTAGGGTCGCGAGAAGAAGAAAACCTCTGCCCCCTTCCAGTCCTGCTTTCCCACGGCCTCGATCTTCCCGAGGCTCTTGTCTCTGTGGCGCCCCTGCCCGACCAGCAGGGTCGGCAGGAGGAAGATCAGGCAGAGAGAAACGAGGGACCGGATCATGCGTTGGATGGACTTCTCTGAAGGCTGGGCAGGGGGTTCTATTACCGCCACCCAGAAGTTAGTAGATTGGCGGGCTCTTGTCCCGCCCCTCCGAGGAGCCTCCATGACTTTCTGCTTTCCACTCCACTCCCTCCTTCTTTGCTCCACACTGCTTCTCATGATCCAGAACGATGATGCCATGGCCCAGACCCGTCTCGTAAGCCCCAAGGCCGGGCGCTCGGAGGTCCTGGCGCAACATGGAATGGCCGCCACGAGCCAACCGCTGGTCAGCAGGATCGCCGTCGAGATCCTTCGAAAGGGGGGAAGCGCGATGGATGCTGCTATCGCCGCCAATGCCGCCCTCGGCCTCATGGAGCCGACAGGCAGCGGCATGGGGGGGGATCTCTTCGCGATCGTATGGGAGGCCAAGACCAAGAAGCTGTATGGCTTCAATGGATCCGGCCGCTCCCCAAAGTCGCTGACCCTCGCCGAGTTCAAGAAGCAGGGCCTGAAGAGGATCCCCGCTTTGGGGCCCCTGCCGGTCACAGTGCCAGGCTGCGTCGACGGCTGGATCCAGCTGCACGATCGCTTCGGCAAGCTCCCGATGAGCGAGATCCTTGCGCCGGCCATCCACTATGCGCGGGAGGGTTTTCCGGTCTCAGAGCTCATCGCCTACTACTGGCGTGGCAATGCACGGATGCTCCGGCGCTATGAAAACTTCTCCGGGATCTTCGAGCCAGGCGGACATGCCCCACGAAAAGGGGAGATCTTCAAGAACCCCTATCTGGCCGAGACGCTCGGCAGGATCGCAGCGGGAGGCAAGAAGGCCTTCTACGAGGGCCCGGTCGCCGAGGCCATTGCAGAGGCCGTAAAGTCGGCGGGCGGCTACCTCACCGTGAAGGACCTCGCGACCCACAGCGGCGAATGGGTCGACCCGGTCTCGACCGACTACCGGGGTTATCGCGTCTGGGAACTGCCGCCGAACGGACAAGGAATCGCGGCGCTCCAGATGCTGAACATCCTCGAGGCCTATGACATCCAGAAGATGGGTTTCGGGAGCGCGGAGTACCTGCACCTGCTCTGCGAGACCAAGAAGCTGGCCTTCGAGGACCGAGCCCGCTGGTATGCGGATCCTTCGTTCAGCAAGATCCCTGTCGAGGCCCTGATCTCCAAGGAATATGCGGAGACACGCCGCGCCCTGATCTCGCTCGACAAGGCTGCGAACAGCTACGAGGCCGGCAATCCCGCCCTCGAGGACGGCGACACGGTCTACCTCTGCACGGCCGACAAGGCCGGCAACATGGTCTCGTTGATCCAGAGCAATTACCGGGGCATGGGGTCGGGCATCACGCCCAAGGGGCTGGGCTTCGTTCTCCAGGATCGCGGCGAACTCTTCGATCTGGAGCCAGGCCACCCCAACAGCTATGCACCCGGCAAGCGCCCTTTCCATACGATCATTCCAGCCTTCGTCACCAAGGACGGTAAACCCTGGATGGCCTTTGGAGTCATGGGTGGTGCCATGCAACCCCAAGGTCATGTGCAGATCCTGGTGAACATGATCGACTTCGGCATGAACCTCCAGGAGGCCGGCGACGTGCCCCGACTACGTCACTCGGGATCCTCGCAACCGACAGGACAGAAGATGAGCAGTGGAGGGCGCCTCCAGCTCGAACCAGGCTTCTCCCCTGAGACCCTCGAGGCACTCAAGGCACTGGGCCACCGCCTCCGCGTCAGCCGTGGTGGCTTCGGGGGCTACCAGGCCATCCTTCGAGACCACGACAACGGGATCTACATCGGAGCCTCCGAGTCCCGCAAGGACGGCTGCGCGCTGGGCTACTGATCGGACGCGCGGCTCCGATCAGCCCGAACGATTCAGGATCTTCGTGGTGAACCCCGGCTCCTCGTCTTTCGGACTTGACTGGAATGGCTCTGGGGTCAACCAGACTTCTTCTGGGGCCCGGCCTGTTGGCTCCGGGTCCGGATCCAGACGAAGAAGGGGCCCAGCGCCATCCCGGCGAGAAAGCCCCCGATGTGGGCCCAGACGGCGACGCCCTGGGTCTCACCCAGCGAGAACAGCCTCTGGACGGCAGGAAACTGGAGGGCGAAGTAGGGGATCAGGAGGAGCCAGGCCGAGACCCGGACGAAAGTCACGAAGATGACGATCCAAACCAGGAGGAGGACGCGCGCCCTGGGGAAGAGGAGCAGATAGGCACCCATGACTCCCGAGATGGATCCGCTCGCCCCGACGATGGGCACCTGACTCGTCGGATCGATGAGGCAGTGCGTCAGGACAGCCAGGACACCTGAGAGCAGGTAGAAGAGGAGGAAACCGAATCGCCCCAGGCGATCTTCGACGTTGTCCCCAAAAGTCCAGAGGAAGAGCATGTTGCCAGCGAGGTGGGCCACTCCGGCATGGAGGAACTGATAGCTGAAGAGTGGGTAGACCCCCCAGCGCAGGAACTCGATCCACTGGTCCCCCAGCGAGGCAGGATTGTCGAAGGCCAGTCTCCACCAGGAAAGGAACACGTCCGGCACGAGCCCCTGATCCTGGAACAGCGTCTGCATGTGCTCGGGATCGGACATCCGGATGTGGATGGCCTCGATGTAGACGAGCAGGTTGATCGCCAGAAGCAACGGGACGACGAGAGGGCTCCTCTTGCGAGGCGCGTCATCATGGATGGGCAACAGCAGGAACATGCGGGCACGATCTCGGGACTAGGGTTGGGAGCCCTCTTTGCCGCTCTCGGTACCCACGATCTCAGAAGCCTCCTTGGAGGGACTCAGTTCACGGAATTCGTAGTCCTTGCCGTCGAAGCTCATCAACCGGGGCTTGCCCTCCTCCCGCGTCTCCAGATGCACAGGCCGCCGCCAGATGCTGAATACGTTCTTGAGGGTCTCCGACGCCATCTCGAATTGGAGGTCGACACCGGTCCAATCGTGGTAGAGATAGAGTTCGTTACGCCCACCGAGGTTTCCATCGACGACATAGATGCTGGGTTGTCCAAAGTTGGTCAGAGACCAGAGCAACTGGTTCTTCACCTTGGTCCAATCCCGGTCGAGGATCTCGTACTGTCTGGTCCGCTCGTTGAACCCGTAGACATAGAGCTTCTGGTCCGCCGCGAAATCCGCCTCCAGATAGTTGTCGATGAAGGTCACATCGTTGTGGATCTTCCTGACTTCGAAGATCTTCTCTCGTCCGAGCCCGAGGTTCTGGTCCCAATCGCGTCGGACGTCCTCATCCTCGATGCGCTGGAATTCGAGACCGAACTTTCCTCGATCCCACCGCTCCTCGATGTCCCGGAATAGCTCCACACCGAGCTTGTAGGGATTGACCTGACCTGGACTCGTAGCCAAGGTCCCCGAGTGGTGGTCACAGTAGAGGATGACCTCCTCGGGTTGGAGAAGGTGCTGCGTCATCAGCTTGGAATGCCAGTAGACGGCCCACCCCTCGTTCATGATCTTGGTCATGCCCTGAGGCGCGAAGTAGTAGGCCTCTTCCCGCAGCATGGCGACGATGTTCTGCTCCCAGCTCTCCAGAGGTGCGTTCTCGAGCAAGAATTTGAGCACATCCTTGGTGGGCTCCTGGGGAAAGCGGAAGTGCTGTTCGCGCTCATCGCGTAGCAGCTGCTTCTGCTCCTCGAGGAACTCGGGAGGATTGATGTAGCGGTCCATGTAGTCCTTGGCCCCGATCTTGGGGGTCTCCTGGACCATCGGAGGTGCCTCGCCCGGCTCCCTATCTCGTTTGATGAAGGGGCTGTGGATATCGATCAGATTGTCCAGGGACAGGACGCTGTCGACGAAGCGCTCGACGGTTTCCACCCCGTGCTGATCCATGTACTTCCGGATCCGCGTGCCATGGTTGGCCATGACATCCATCATCTTGCGATTGGTCTTGCTGAACCAATAGTTGTTCTTGAAGAAGTCGCAGTGGCCGTAGACGTGGGCCATCACAAGTTTCTGATCGGTCAGCGAGTTGGCTCGCATCAGGTAGGCATAGCAAGGGTCGTTGTTGATGACCAACTCGTAGATCTTGCTGAGGCCCCATGCATAGCTCTTGCTGAGCTGCTCGTACTCCATGCCGAAGCGCCAGTGCGGATAGCGCGTCGGAAAGCCCCCATAGGAGGCAATCATGTTGAGCTCATCGTAGTCCACGACCTCGAAGACCACGTCATAGGTATCCAGCCCGTAGTTCCTGGCCAGCTCCTTGACCTCTTCGTGGATGAGCCTCATCTCGGGAGTCAGGTTGCCCATGCTACTTGCCCCTCCCGAGGAACTCCTTGATGGATGGCAGGATGCCATCCCGATCCTGGATGTCCGAGCACACGACCCGCTCATCATCTTTGAAGGCTGCCTGCAGGTCCTTGATGAACTGCCCGGATCCATAGGCACTCTTGACCTGCCCGTACGAGAACTGGTTGACCGCCGGCACGATCTGATCGCGCAGGAGGTCGATGCAGTGCTCCGTATCCTTGCTCGACCAGTTGTCCCCGTCGGAGAAGTGGAAGGGATAGATGTTCCACTCGAAGGGATTGTATTTCTGCTTCATGAGTTGCAGGCAGAGCTCGTAGGCCGACGAGATCTTGGTCCCGCCGGACTCACGCAGGTGATAGAAGGTATGCTGATCCACGATGTGCGCTGCCGCGTCATGCACGATGTACTCCACCTCGATGTTCTTGTACTGCGTGCGCAGCCAGGTATCGAGCCAGAAGGACTCGATGCGGACCATCTCCTTCTGTTCCCGGCCCATGGAACCGGACACATCCATCATGTAGATGATGACCGCGTTGGTCTGCGGCTGCGTGACCATCTTCTGCGACTTGAAGCGCTTGTCAGCCGGGATGGGGATGATCTTGGGATCCTCCGGGTCGTACAGGCCCGCCGCAATCTGCCGTTTGAGAGCCTCCGCGAAGGTCCGCTTGAAGTGTCTGAGGCTCTCGGGGCCGGTTCTCCGGATCGACCGCCAGGCTCCCCCAATGGTCTCGACGGCCTTGTTGCCACGAGGTTCGATCCTCGGCAACTCGAGTTCTTCACCGAGGATCTTGGCCAACTCCTCGAGGCTGACATCCACCTCGAGGACGTGCTGTCCTTCGTCCTCACCAGCCTGGCCTTCGCCCTCCTCGTCGCCATCGACAGGATCACCTTCTTCTCCCTCACCCTGCCCAACTCCACCCTCCGGGTTCTTTCCGAAGCGAAAACGGGGCATGTTGATCTGGGGGATCGGGATGGAGACGTATTTCTTGCCCTGCTTGCCGATCATCTCCCCGGAACTCACGTACTTCTTGAGATCCTTCTTGATGCGGCCACGAACGATCTCCCGGAACCGGTTGTGGTCCTTGTCGATGCGGTGAACCACGTGGCCTAACCCTCTTGTTCGGTCTTGGAATCACCTCGGGCGAAGATGCTGGCCACGTAGTTGAGCACATCCGTGGCAGAGATCTCGTCGTAGCCGAAGTCCCGGATGAGCCGTGACTTGACGACCTCGATCTTCTCCTGTGTATCCTTGTCCACGACGGTCGAGACCAGCGAGGTGAGCTTGATGCTGTCCTTCTGGTCCTCGAACATCTTGAGTTCGAGAGCTTTGTGCAGACGCTCGTTCATGCGGTAGTCGAAGGTCTTTCCCTCCACGGCGAGCGCACCGATGTAGTTCATGATCTCGCGACGGAAGTCGTCCTTGCGATTCTCGGGGATCCCGATCTTCTTCTCGATCGAGCGCATCAACCTCTCATCCGGCTCTTCGTCCTTGCCCGTGTAGGGGTTCTTGACCTTCTCTTTCTGCGTGTAGGCCTTGACGTTGTCGATGTAGTTGCCGCAGAGACGACTGATGGCTTCCTCGTCGGAAGCGATCGCCCTCTGGACCTCGTTCTTGACGATGTCCTCATACTCCTCACGGACGACGCCCAGGAGATCCTTGTAGCGCTTCTTGGTGTCCTCATCGTTGATGAGTGAATGATGGCTGAGTCCGGTCTCGAGCTCGTTCATGACCATGAAGGGGTTGATGCAGGGCTGTTCCCCCACGAGCGCGTTGGAGATCTTGTCCTGGATGTAGCGCGGGGAGATGCCCTCCATGCCTTCGCGTCTGGCTTCGAGCTTGATCTCCCGGATGTTGTCCTTCGTGTATCCAGGCAGGGTCTTACCGTTGTAGAGCTTGAGCTTCTGCATCAGCGTGAGGTTGGCCTTCTTGGGCTCTTCCAAGCGCGTCAGCACCGCCCACATGGCCGCCGTCTCGATCGTATGAGGAGCGATGTGCTTGCCGGGCACCTTGTCCTTGTTGAAATCCTTCTCGTAGATCTGGATCTCGTCGTCGAGAGTCAGGTTGTACGGGATGTCGATCTTGATCGTCCGGTCTCGGAAGGCCTCCATGAGATCGTTGCTCTGCAGCTTCTTGTACTCGGGCTCGTTCGTGTGACCGATGATGACTTCATCGATGTCGGTCTGGGCGAACTTCTTGGGCTTGATCTTGTGCTCCTGACTCGCGGAGAGCAGATCGTAGAGGAAGGCCACGTCCAGCTTGAGCACCTCGATGAACTCGATGACGCCGCGGTTGGCCACGCAGAACTCGCCATCGAAGTTGAAGGCACGCGGATCCGAATCCGACCCGAGTTCTGCGATCTTGCGGTAGTTGAGATCGCCTGTCAGTTCGGTGCTGTCCTGGTTCTTCTCGTCCTTGGGCTGGAAGGTTCCAATGGCGATGCGATCCTTCTCCGAGATCATGAGCCTCCGCACGCGGACATGGTCCAGCACCTTCTCCCAGTTGCCTTCGTACTCGTGCATGAAGTGCTCGTAGTAGTGACGGGAGATCGGGCTCAGTTCGAAATCGAGATTGAGCTTGTAGGACGCACGGGCCTTCTCGTTGAGATGATCGAGGATCTTCTGCCGGGGTGCCGATGGGATGAGGAGCAGTGGCTCCTCGTTCATCATGGAGCTCTGGGCCTCTCCATCGACGATCCAGTCGAAGGTGTAGAGAGCGCCCTCTGGCTGCCGGCTGTAGGTCTCGAGACCCTTCTTGAGCAGACGCACGAGCGTTGACTTGGACGATCCCACGGGTCCATGCAGCAGCAGGACGCGGCGTTCCGGACCAAAGCCATGGGCGGCCGCCTTGAAGACGTTGACCAGCCGCATGATGGAGTCCTCGAGCCCGAAGAGCGAATCCCTGCCATCCTCCATCGGATCATCGAAGAAGTAGTACTTGATGTACTTCTCCTTGAGGCGCTCCACCTCTCCCTGACCGTAGGACAGGATCATGTCGTAGACCCGCTGATGTGCGGTCCGACAAACCAGAGGGTTCTCCTCCAGGATCCCCAGGTAGTCCTGGAAGCTGCCCTCCCAGTGCTCCTCGCGGTACTTGCCCTGGTCCAGGGACTCGCGCACGATCTTCAGGATCTCATTGCTCTCCGCCATCTTTCTCACCAAGCTTGCGATTCATCGGAAACCGATCGATCCGGGGGACCCAGTCTCGGGGACTGAGCTTCGGTGGATGGTGATCGGTCTCTGGGGATACGGGTTCTCAGGATCGGGGGGTCCCTTCTTTCGACGGGACCCAGGTGCCGGCTTTAGGCAGGCTGACGACAAGTCTCGTTGCCATGCCGGGTTGAGTGACATTATGCCCGAGCCAAGGAAACAATCCCTCCCCCTCTTTCTGGTAACATCGCTGCCTCGCCAAGACGAGATCTCCTACCTTGAGAATCCCAACCTTCAGGAGCCTGAATGGCCCCCAGATCCTGCGTCACGCTTCCACTCGCTCTCCTGCCCGCGCTGGCCCTGTCCTGCCTGGCCTGCAGCCCCGAAACTGCGGTCCCCACGGGCCCCAACCCCATCGACGGCCAGCGGGCCTACGGTCATGTGAAGGCCATGGTCGAGATCGGCCCTCGCCCATCCGGATCCGCAGCGATCTACAAGTGCCGGGACTACATCAAGGGAGAGCTCGAGGCCATCGGCATTCCAGCAAGAGTGGACAAGTTCACGGTAGATCTCGGCCGACCAGAAGTACCCGCCTTCTCCAACATCGAGGCGATCATCGAGGGGACCAGGAAGGACGACGATCGCATCCTGGTGATCGGCAGCCACTACGACACCAAGCGGACCGATCAGGCCGCGCCACCCGAGCAGCCTGGCTTCCGATTCGTCGGAGCCAACGACGGCGGATCGAGCTCAGGCCTGCTGCTAGAGCTGGCCCGCCACTACAAGAAGCATCCACCCGCAGTGACCCTGCATCTCGTCTGGTTCGATGGAGAGGAGAGTATCCCCTGGGAGTGGGCGGGTGGCGAGCGCGCACTCTTCGGATCCAAGAGATACGTCCAGGAACTCAAGTCCAAGTCCGCTTCCTCCCCTCTGTCCAAAGTCGTTCCGGTCATGCTGCTCCTGGACATGGTGGGCGCCAAGGACCTGCACATCGTCGAGGACAGCCAGAATTCCAGCCCAGAGCTCATCCGCCTCTTCAAGAGGGTGACGAAGGCGCTGGGCAAGGAGAAACAGTTCTTCCAGTCCACGATGCCGGTGGCGGACGACCACGAACCCTTCGCCGCGGTAGGTATCCAGACCCTGGATCTGATCCAGTTCCGGGATGAGGACATGCAGACCTGGTGGCACAAACCCACGGACGACCTGTCCATGATCTCGGCCGAGAGCCTGGCCACGGTGGGCCATGTCGTCGTGACCGCTCTCCCCCTCGTGATCGAGAAGTACTATCCGGCCGCAGGCTCGCAGTCACGATGACCTGGCTTCAGAGGCTCCATCGCAGTGGCTGCACTGGAATCGGGGCTCTCGTTCTCATTCTCGCGCCTTGCGCCTGCCAGGGCCAGACGCCTTCGACGAAACCGCCGCAGGCAAGCCCCGAGGCGCCGTCCTTCCGCAAGCAGCTGCCCAAGGAAAAAGACCTGGGCAAGAGGGCTCTCGCACAGGTCAAGATCCTCACAGACCTTGGGCCGATGATCCCGGGGAGCGCGGCACGGAAGAAGGCCGCCGACCACATCCAGAAGACCCTGACCGCGCTGGGGTTCAAGCCGGTGCGCGAGGCCTTCGTCACCGATGTCGAGAAGATCCGGTTCGAGAACATCCGCTGCCCCATCCC
>JAJRTL010000446.1 GCA_024278315.1 Planctomycetota bacterium
ACATAACCGCTGTAGAAGGTGTACACGCGACGTTCGTGCTTCATGCCGCTGGTTTTCACCTGCGCGGCATTGGTGACGACGACGGCATCGCCGGAATACACGTGGGCCGTGTAGTCCACGTTTCGCTTGCCCATGAGGGTCTCGGCGATGGCGACGGCCATGTGGCCGAGCGTATGCTGGGAGGCGTCGACGGTATACCAGTCGAAGGGGCGGTTGGCCTTGGCCAGGGTTGTCTTGGTCATCTGCAACTCCACATCGTGTCCGGGCGGTCCCGGACGGGTTCGGTCCACCGAGACTCAGGAAGCTCGGCACAAGCTCTCCCTCGAGAACCCCTGACTGGAATCAGGACAGGGCACCCCCGGCAAGAGAAGGGAAAACAGCTTAGCGAGGCTCTCCAACCGGTCAAAGCCTTTCTGTGCAGGGACTTCACCCGAAATCCGAGACCCAGGAGCCAGGACCAGGGAGCCGCCCTCGACGTCTATCGCCCACCGACCCTGCCCCCCTCATCGACCCTGCCGTCGCGGGGAGCCACCTGCTTCTGCCAGGACTGTGACCAGCGCAGGTCACCCCAGCGGATACCGCGCAGACCCGGCCAGGCCTCCAGCAGGCGTCCGAAGTTGCGGGCCTTGTCCTGCCAAGGGATCTCCACGTAGGCGGTCGTGGGACTGTGCCCCCAGCTGAGGTAGACAGGACGTCCCAGGGCGTCCAGGAAGACCAGGCGATACTCCGCCCGGGCCCCGAGCAGACGATACCCGCCATTGGAGATGTCGACTCCCAGGAAGGCAGGCAGTTGCGACCAGCGGTGACGCAGGCGGGGCAGGACACGATTGCGAACCAGGCCAGCGATCTGGGCCCCAGCGGCGGGCAAGGATCGCCCGGTCTCGCCAGCGGGCACCCGGACATCGAGAGGGATGCCACCAAACAGGAGCGGGAACCCCAAGGGGCGGATCGAAGGATCCCAAGTGGGCTCCCCGTCCGGGAGCGCCAGCGGGCCGCCGGAGAGCCTGAGGGGCGCAAGTGCCCTCTCGAGCCTCGAGACCTCCGCACCCCGGACCAGAGGCAGGGGCATTCCGTCCTCCGCCAGAAGCCAGAGACGTCCCCTCCGATCCACGGTGGCCGCGGCCGGCCGGCGGAGCGTCAGATCCAGGTTCATGCTGTGGGGCAGCACGGGCACAGCCTGGACCGCCTCGATCCAGGGCGAGGTCTTGAGCCGCTTCTCGAAAGCGGCCACGGCTTCCTCATCGAGGAGGGAGAAGGTGGGGCCAGCGACCTGCAGGTAGGACGCGAAGAAGGCCACCTTGAGCGGAGCCTCGCGGAGCCACTCAGGATGGCTCCGACCGAGATCCACTCGGCGCGGATCGAATCGGTACTGGGTGTCGTCCCGGAAAGAAGCCAGCGAGGTCCCGGACAAGTAGAAGAAAAGCGCCAGGGCCATCACCAGACCCACTCCCAAGGCGATCTTGAGTGACCCTCTCTGCTGATCCCGTTCGGTCAAGTGACGCCTTCCTCCAGAAAACGAGAACTCACACGCTCACCCCGTCCAGGGCTCCTTCCCCTGAAAGAGCCAGCCCCCGGCGCATGCGTCGAGGGAGGCGTGCTCATTCTTCGGGCTAGTTGAGGCGGGTCACCTGAGGCTTGGCTTCGGCGCTGACGCTCTTGCGCTCACTGGAGCCGCTCGAGGTCTTCGTGGTGGAAGTCGTGCCGTTGTCCTCGATGAAGATCTCCAGGCAATCCAGAGTGTTCTCCATGAGAGCCTTGTCGAGGACGACCTCCTCGCCCTTGGCCAGCTCCAGCTCGTGCTCGAGCAAGCGGACCAAGATCTTGAGCTGAGAGAGGTGACGACGAGTGTACTGAGCCTGATCCTGATTGCGGTCCATGATTCCCTCCCGGGGAAAGTTGGTGACGCCTGCGGACACTGGACAGAGCCCGCGAGCGGGGAAAGTGAGAGTTCGAAGAAAAGACGGGAGAGCAGTCGTTCATTCCCCTCCCTAGCCCGAACTCTTCATGACCTCGATGCGTCTGACGGCGCCTTTCGGTCCAGGACCGCGAATCTGGCGGTTCGCTCGGCATTGCTTCGCTTCGACGACCCTCCTGGGTCGCCTTCACCTCGCGCAGCCGTCCTGAACTCGAAATCTCCTCGTCAGACCGCAAACACGAGATAGGCAAAGCCTATCTCGTGTTTGCTCACAACGATCTCATGAATCATCCGGGCCAAGCATCGACTCTAGCGATCTGGATGCCCGCCTGCACGCCTGGGATCGAGGCTTTCAGGCAGATCCTGCAGAGAAGCCGGATGGACCTGCGAAGGTCCCGGTTCGGGCGTAGGACATGCGGGCTGTACCGGATATCTTCGCGGCCATGGCAAGCCGACGAAGATCCTCGGATACGCGATCCCAATCTCCCCAGAAGCCCTTGCGATTCAAGGGCTTCACACTCAACCCTTTCCAGGTGCAAGCCGTCCAGAGCATCGACCGGGGAGACTCGGTCCTGGTCTCCGCCCCCACGGGTGCTGGCAAGACCCTCGTGGCCGAGTACGCGATCCATCGAGCACTGGCGAATGGCAAGCGCGCCATCTACACCGCTCCCATCAAGGCACTCAGCAATCAGAAGTACCGCGACTTCCGGGACGACCCCGACGTCGAGGTAGGCCTCATGACCGGGGACGTGACCCTCAATCCCGAGGCCCCCGTCCTCATCATGACCACGGAGATCTTCCGCAACACGATCTTCGAAGCGCCCTAGCGCTTCCATGATGTCGAGTTCCTGATCTTCGATGAGATCCACTATCTGGACGATCGCGATCGCGGGACGGTCTGGGAAGAATCCCTGATCTACGCCCCCGAGGACATCCGTATCGTCGCTCTCTCGGCGACCATCCAGAACCTGGACCAGTTTGGCGACTGGATCCGCACCGTCCGCAAGCAGGACCTGGAGATCATTCTCCACGAAGAGCGCCCCGTCCCTCTCCATCATGAGCTCTACCACATCGACGCGGGTTTCTTCGAGCTCCGCCACTGGGACAACGTCAAGCGCAAGGTCCTGCGCAAGGCGCAACAAGGGAATCGCGGTCACGGGCCGAACAGTCGGGGACGAGGGCGCCACAAGGGAGGACGTCCGCCGAGGCGCAACGCACGGCTCGGGACCCATCAGGCAGCCCGCAAGATGCTCGACGAGCTGATCGACCATCAGGAGATGCCAATCCTCTACTTCTGCTTCTCCCGCCGCGAATGCGAGATCAAGGCCGAACGTAACAGCCATCGCCGACTGCTCGACAAACGTGAACAGGGCGCGATGGCCAAATTGTTCGACGAGATCTGCGAGCTCTTCCAGCTGGACTGGGAAGAGGATACGGAGCTCCGCTACATCAGGGATCGCGCAATGCTTGGGCTGGGCTTCCACCACGCAGGCATGCTGCCGATCCACAAGGAGATCGTGGAGCGCCTCTTCACCTCGGCCAACCTGCGCTTGCTCTTCACGACCGAGACCTTCGCACTCGGGATCAACATGCCCGCGCGCGTCGTCTGCTTCGATAGCCTGCGCAAGTTCGACGGGGTCAGCTTCGACTACATGAAGACGCGCGACTACCTGCAGATGGCAGGACGTGCCGGCCGGCAGGGCATCGACGACGAAGGAATCGTCGTCTCCATCCTCGACAACGAGGACATCCAGGAGGCGCCCCTCAGGCGCATCTTCACGGGCACACCCGAACCCGTGAATTCGCACTTCAACCTCTCCTACTCGACACTCATGAACCTCTACTCGCGTTTCGGCCGCAAGCTGGTGGGCGCCTACGAGAAGAGCTTTCGCTACTACCAGACGCAGAAGGGCAGCGCCAAGAAGCGCGAGTCCATCAAAGCCCAGGAGACAGCGCGCATCCTGCGCAAACTCAACGTCCTCGAGGAGAGCGGGTATCTGGATCCCCAGGAGGGGCTCATGCCCCGGGCCAAGATCGCGCGGCAGATCAACGGCTACGAGATCCAGATCGCCGAGCTGCTGTTCCAAGGCGTGCTGGATGATCTCGAGCCGCCGGAGCTGGCAGCGGTGTTCACCTCACTGGTCTACGAGGAGCGGCGCGCGGACCAGATGTTGACGACGCCCAACAAGCGGATGCGCGAAGTCACGAGACTCGTGGACAAGGCGGTGCGCCGGTTCACGGCCATCGAGGCCGCCAACGGCTTCGAGGAGCGCATCAAGATCCCCGACTTCGGGCTCTACCCGGCCGCGCTGGCCTGGGCCGAGGGCGTCGACTTCGAGGACATGGAGCACTACACCACGGCCATCGGCGGGGACATCGTCCGCGCGCTGCGCATGGCCATCCAGATGCTCCGCCAGGCGCAACACGCGCTGGACAAGGACTACCCTCTCCACCACAAGCTCGAAGTCGCCCGCATCGCCATCAACCGCGACGTCGTCGATGCCAAGCGTCAGCTCGAGCTAGGGTAGGGCCGCGGCGCCGCTCAGCGCCGCGCGCGCGCGGCGGCAGCGGCAGCCTTGCTTGCCTCCTCTCGCTCCTTGTCCTGCTTCTGGAGGGCCTCTTCGGCGGCCTTCGCCTCGGCGGCAATCGCTTCCCAATGTGCGGCGAGATCGATCTTGTCCGCAAAGTAGCAGAGGCCGATCAGCGTCTCGAGGAAGGCCGGATCAAGAGAATAGACAGCCGCCTTCTCTCCCAGCGCAATGCCCGCATCGATGCCATGCAACTCGGACTCATGCGTAATGACATCCGAGAGTCGATCCAAATCCAACTCGCCTCTCAACAGGAGTTTCTTCTCGATCTCGTGGGCCTGCTTGCCTCTTCCGCACTGACGTTCGACATCAGCGATCCAGAGCGCCCATGTGACCTTGGACGCGGCCAGCTCTCGCATTCGCGCCACCAGGTGATCGGAGATTTCCTCGCTCCCCTGCTCCGAGAGTCGCAACGCCAACACGGCCATGAGCGGCATGGCGGTCCGCTCGTCGATGCGCTTGGCGGATTGCCACTCCAACACCTTGGAGGCAATGGCTTCGAACCAGGCCTTGGGATCCGTGAACCCCTCGATGTCCTTCGAGAACATCCATGCCATGTCCTGCTGACTCAGATGGCCCGGCCGGTCGAAGTAGATCTTGTAGAAGGGAACCCGCAGGTCAGCAGGGACGGGAAGCCTGCAGATCGCGATCTCGAGGGTGCGAATGGCCTTGTCCATCTGGCCGGAACGACCCAGGATCCGGGTGGCCACCTTGCAGGAGGAGCGCTTGGGCATGTAGCCCAGGTCGGTCACACGTTGGAGGATCCGCTCGGCTCTCTTCGAGACCTGGTCCGGTGGAAGCAGCCGATCCCAGGTCAGGAGCGCAAACTCATCGAAGCGATCCGCGTTGTACTCACGCGGCTTCGATGAATCGAGAACAGCCTGCACCGCAGCAATCCGCTGTTCGCCCTCGAGATTTACGAGGATCTCCTCGATCAGGCTGCTGGCATTGCCGATGTTGGGGTAGAGGGTGGCTCCCGCCAGGAGACCGCACCATCGATACAGGAGCGAAGCCTGCTCGGTGTGCCCCGTCTTGGCGAAGAGCCGAGCCATCTGCCGCAGCTGGACTCCATCCTTGGGGTCCACGTTGCTTAGCATCCCTGGCAGCGCATCGCGCAGCAGGGACTCGACCGCACTCAGATCCCTCTCCAGGAGGATGGTCAGCTTGCCATAACCCAGCTTGCCGAAGTCGCCGGCCTTCTCCCGCGCGAGGTACTCCTCCAGAAGTTGCCTGGCCGATTTGTCCCTGAGGCTGGCATCCACGATCGCGCGGAACAGATCGCCGGCACCGGAAGATGACAGATAGACCGGAGGTATTGATCGAAGATGACGCTCGACCTCGACGCGCCCCAGCCGATCCACGGCGAGGACCTCGGACACGCTCCTGCGGCGCACCTTCTTGTCCCCCGGCGCAGCATTCCCTCGTGACGGACGCGATGGGAAGGGGCCCGATCGACCAAAGGCACTCCGGGGATGCGACACGCTCTCGGCCAGGAAGATCTTGGGCAACCCACCGCGATCCGGCTCCTTCTGGCTGGTCGACTCGGAAGGCTTCACAAGCTTGGCTGGCCACATGAAACGCCGTGTTCCCATGAGATAGGCAGGGAAGTAACGGACGCGGCCGCTCATGTCGCTATAGCTTCGCCAGAGGCGACGGTACTCGGCCAGGGCACCGGCCTTGTCATCCTCCTCCCACTTCTTCGCCAGGCTCACGAGCGTGGCGGGCGAACGACGCTTCTTCCGGTGCCGGTCCTCGTCCTTCTTGGCCTGGTCCTTCTTGGGCGCAACCGGTTTGGCAACAGGTGCTCCATCCCTCAGCTTCTTGGCCTCGATCGGGTTGCGGAGACGACGCCATGAGACCTCGAGTCCCTTCCGGAAGCCTATGTTCTCCGGTGACTTGTCGAATCGCTTCCGGTAGATCTCATGCACAGCCAAGATACGACCCTGCTGGCGAAGCAACTGGATCTTCTCCTGGCGAAAACGGGTATCCAGTGGATGCTTTTCTGCCAGCGCCAGCAGGGACTTCTCGTACAACTGCATCTTGCCGCGCTGGCGCAGGAACTGCAGCTTCTTGCGTGAAGCCTCCAGGTCCTTGCCCTGCGTCTTCTCCGCCTCTGTGTAGAGATCCAGGATGACATCCAGATCCTTGGCACCGAAGTGGGCTTCCAGCCGCCGCCAGGCCGCCAGGATCCGGTAGTCCTCGGTGCTCCGCTGCCCCTTCATCTGGATCACGGCATCGAAGACCTTGTGCATGGCCTTCTTGGCCTCCTCCTTGCGTCCGGACTTGTCCAGGATGATCGTACGCGCACCGTTCAGATCTACAGAAGAAGCCGTCTTCTCGATGATCTCCAGATAGCGCAGCACCACGCCGAGATTGACATCCAGGGTCGTGAGGTTCTGGGTGTAGTAGCCCAGCATCCGCTTGTCATCCGCCGTCCGAACGCCCTCCTCGAAGGCTCCGATGAGGAAGTCGGCGAAGCCCGGGCTCACCTCCTGTTCGAGGATAGGCAAGAAACGCAACAAGAAGAGCGCACGTCTCGCCTTGGGAAAACGTGCCCAGCGCGAGCGCAGAGCAGACGCCTGATCCTCGGCCCTCAAGAAGCGGAAGAGCCCCTCGACACCAAAGAGGAAACGATCGCTGGCAGCGAGACGGCTGTCGATGAGCTTTTCGACCTGCTTCTGATCCAGGAGCCCGATGCCCAGGGTCTTGCGCATGTCGGGCAGCCGCTGGACGAAGCGTGAGTATTTGTCTGGATCGGCAACGACCCGATCCACGAGATCCTGAATCAGGCTCTGGAAGCGGTGGGCATCCAGCGATGTCTTGGCCTGTCCCAGCATGGTCTCGACGACTCCATACATGTTGGAGGCACTGTGCTGTCCGAGGAGGGCCAGCCAATGACGGCAGAGAGTGAGCGTGATGTCCGGCTCCTCCAGGAAGACACTGACACCCACAAGCATGGGCATGCGATCCAGATCGCTCTTGTCGTTCGCCGACAGGTCCATACGTTCGAGCAGACTCCGCACGAGATCCGACCTGCCGGAGGTCAAGAGTGGCAGGAGCAGACCACTCAGTTCGGAAGGACTCAGGATGCCCGATTGGCTCTCCGCGGTCTGTCCACCACAGAGCAGCAACAGTCGCTTACGCCTGGCGCTGGGGAGCTGGCTCCTCTCGATGAGCTCCCGGGCGGAGCGCGTGAACCCCCAGGTGCGTCGATCCAGGACGAGCGCTTCCACCAAGGAGCTGTCCTCGGGGAAGGCCGCCACGAGCCCTTGGTCCACGGTATCCGCGAGATCGGTGTGTTCGAAGGCCAGGCTCACGCGCCTGTAGAGCGCCGCACGGCGCTCCAGTCGGGGATGCGCCGAGAGGGTCCGTCCGCCGCCACTCTTCTGCTCGCGCTCCTTCAGGATCCGATCGAGATCCTGCTCCATGCGTTCCTTCTGCAGGGCGAGCCAGGATCGGGCTTCCTCCTCGCTACCCAATGTCGCAAGCAATCCCGAGACGAGCCAGGGCTGGTAGCGTTGGTAGTCACCCGCGTTGCGATTGCGCATGTAGAAAGGGATCCCGGGAAGCTTCGTGGCGTCGCTCTTCTTCTTTCCCGTCTCCGAGAGTGGCGTGCGGGCCAGGAGGTTCTCCAGACCCCTGCCATAGAGATCCCGTGCCACATCATCCCTACCGATCTGCTCCTGCAACTCCCCCACCTTGAGCAGCAGCCCGGTGTCCGCGGTCTCGACGCTCAGAATCTCCTCGTAGATCTTGAGCGCCTCCTTGGGATAGCCGGCTCGCTCGAATGCATCCGCGATCTTGCGTCGCATCTCCGCGTATTCGGGCAAACGCGCCATCTGCTGGAAGGTACGCGTGGCGTTGACAACCTCTTCGGCAGCCAGGAAGGCCTCGCCGAGTTCCATATAGACCTCTGGTGGCACGAGCTCCGCCTGTCCCAGGATCCGACGGCCGAACATGAGCAGGTCGGCATCGACGGCACGCCGCGCCGGCAGAGGCATGCCTGGCCGCCCGATGAAGATGGGGCGACGGCGATTGCCGCCCGAGCGCTTCTTGGCCATGGCCATGAGCTCGCGCAGGAGTGGTGTACGCTGCTCGCCAGCGATCGGCAACGCACTCTTGAGGGCGCGCATGGCCATGGCGCTGTCGCGCACCTCGTCGGAGAGGTCTGCTACGAGGCGATAGAGGTAGAGCTTGTCGGGTCGCGAGGCGATGCGCTCCAAAGTGAGGCGACGCGCCCACTGCACGAGTCGATCCGGAGCGCCCCGGTTGCCTCGCCCGTCCCGCATGTTGAGGATGCCGTCGATCGCAATGGTAAAGAGGTCGTCCTTCTTGGCTGTGGCCGCCAGATACTGGAACATGGCTGCCGAACGCTCATGCAGACCCAGCTCCTTCTGCATGTTGGAGAGCAGGAGGTAGGCATCGATCCGCCCCGGATAGCGCGCCAGACCACGCCGGTACGCATGGAGGGCTTCCTTGCGCATGCCTGCCAGAGCCAGCAGACCCGCCTCGAATTCATCGCTGACTGAACCCGCTTCCTCCAGCTTGAGACGTTCGAGGATCTCACGGGCTTCCTGCCGCTTGCCACCCTCCATGCAACTCATGGCCAGTTCGCGCAGATGATCGGAGCGCCCTTCTGCATCCACTTCGATCAGCTCGCGGATCACGATCTCGTAGTTGTAGTAGTCTGCGCAACTCAGGTAGACGCGTGCTTTCTCCGACAGCACGTCCACGGGCTTCTTGCCCACGCGCTTCATGTGCTCTTCGATGATCTCCGACGCGGAGACGGCATCCTTGACACGGACGTAGATCCTCACCAATAGACCGGCCTCGCGATCGTCAGCCTCCCCTTGGATGAGCTTCTTCTCGAGGGAGACCGCAACCTTGGCCAGCAGACCCAGGCGGGCGGCGACCGTCATGAGCCGTTCTTCGACGTAGCGACGTCGTGGGATGGACTGGGTCTGTTTCCAGAGGGTCGTCCAGAGCTCCAGTGCCCGCTCCTCCTCGCCGGTTCCGGAGAGCAGGAGAGCCAGTTTCATGAGCGTGTCGGGATTGGCCCTGTCGCCCTTGGCTTTGCAGAGGGCTGTGAGGAGTCGCACGGCTTCGCGCTTGTCGCCGATACGCTCATAGGCTTCGGCCATCTCCTGCCGCACGCGGGCCCCGGGTCCCACCTGTTTGTCCATCTCGACGAGCACGGCACGTGCACGATCCAGCCGCCCACGCTCACGGTGCAGCTCGAAGAGGAACATCATCGCCTGATCGTGCCACTCGGGCTCGCGGCCGACCTGTCGAGCGAACTCCTCGGCCATGGCATCCAGTCCCAGCGACATGAGGCTGTGGGCGGCGGCCATGCGATAGCGAGGGTCCTGGGTAACCTGGAGATAGTCCGTCCAGACGGATAGGGCCTTCTTCCCCTGACCACGCTCGAGGTAGAAGCGAGCCAGGCTCTGTCTCCATTCCAGGAAACGGGGTTCCTTGGCGATGAGGTCCGCGTAGGCGTCGACCATGGTCTTCTCGCGGCCGGTCTCGCGACACATCTCGAGAAGTTCGCGCCGCATCTCCGTGGTGAAACCACCCTTGGCCGAGGCACGGAAGAGCTCGAGAGCCTTGTCGATCTGCCCCGTCTCACGCAGGAGTCCGATCCACACCTTGCGTGCCTCGTCGCTCAGCTCCTTCTTGGCGGCGAACACGGCCAGCAGATCCATGAGCTTGTCGGGCCTGCGGTAGGTCTCGACCAGCATCTCCAGCGCGTAGCGTCGATCGCGTTTCATCTTGGCCTGCTCGACGGCCACCCAGGCATGCTTCTGCGCCTTCTCGTAGAGACTGGCCTCGAGAGCCCACTCGGTGAGCCGCACCTCTTGTCGGAAACGACGCGTCTTCTCACCCGAGGGAACGAAGATATCCACGGCCTCCGCCTGCTGATTCTGGAGGGCCAGGATCACGGCGGC
>JAJRTL010000447.1 GCA_024278315.1 Planctomycetota bacterium
ACAACCTCGGAAGTGGTCTCCACTCTCGGGGATCCCAACATCTATCAGGTCATCATGTCCGCCGGCAAGGTGGTCAAGAGCAGCAAGCTCAACAGCAACTCCCTCAAGAACGACGTAGCCATCCTGTCCATGCGCGTCGTGGGAGATGAGCTCTGGTTCATGACCAAGACGCGTCTGGCCAAGATCCCCAAGGCGGGCGGCAAGGAAACCACGATCTTCACGCTGACGGCCAAGAACACGGTCTTCGATACAGATGGTCGCTGGATCTACACCAACGTCGACTCGACAGGAAAATACGCCTCGGCAACGATCTACAAGGTCGATCCGCAGGACCTCAAGAACTGGAAGTCGTTCTACCAAGCCAACGCCCCCTTCCCGACCTTCGTGACCAGTCTCACGGTGGATGGGGCCGGCAACGTCAACGTGATCGATCGTGGTAACTTCTCGGGTCACACGCTCAACGTCGTGAATCCTCATACCGGCAAGGCGCTATCCGTGACACCACTCAGCATCGGCCAGTTCGGCATGAGCTATCCGATGCAGGACTTCAAGACAGAGGAATACGTCATCTTCGGCACGCCTCCCCTGGGAAGCAAGGTCAAGGGTAACGGCGTCACGGTCTACAAGAACGGCAAGGTCAGCAAGGACTTCTTCGGTGGCAGCCCTGCCATCGGTGGTCAGCTCGCCGGTCTCGCCATCCAACGTAGTCCGCGCCTGCACAACGCAGGTCACTCCTGCAAATCCACCTTCACGAACGAACCTCGCAGCTGGGCCAACAGCGTTCCCGAGCCGGGCAACGCCGCCTACGCCGTCAGTCTCGAGGCGCCAGCCAACACGATTGCAATCCTGCTCCTCGGAGCACATGGCGCGCTCCCCGCGCCACTGCCCTTGGCCAACGCAGGCAGCTGTGTCCTCGGCGTCAACCCGGTGCTGCTCCTGTCAGCTGCGGTCCCCGCCTCGGGCAAACTCTCGGTAGGCCTCCCCCTGCCGAGCAGCCTGTCCTCGGCACCGATCGACATCCAGTGGGCGCTCTTCGACGCCAAGGCCAACGGCTTCGGCATCATCACGACCCAGGTGGGAAGCATCATCCCCAACTGACGGGAACGACACAGCGCAACCCAAGAGGCCAGAGCTCCAAGAGCTCTGGCCTCTTGGCCATGACTCATGGTGACGGAAGTCGGGCGGTCAGCTTCGGAGGAGAGCCCGAATCGAGGCGAAAGCACCGAAGAACAGGATGGCACCTGCGAGCGCCATGATGAGCAAGCCGAGCGGAAAGCCCTCCCCGGGTTTGATCGAGACGACGCGGCTCACCAGGACCTTGGGCCTGGTCTGCGTATCGCCCTTCTCGTCTTTCACCTCCACGAGGACGAAAGCCTCGAGCTTCGCCAGGCCGGCCTGGCTCGGCGTCCAGACGATCTTGCCTCCTTGGATCTCTCCAATGTCCTCGAGTGCTTCCACCTTGCTGGTCGGTCGGTAGATCACACGGAGCCTTGTCGCATCGACACCCTTGACCAGAACTGTGAACTTGCTGTCACGTTCCAGGAAGAGGTTCTTGTCAGGATGGTAGCCCTCGATCTCGATGCTTCCTGACGGAGCCTCCTGGATCCAAGGCGCAGCGATGGCCGGGAGCCCCAAGATCGCCACCAAGAGACAGGAAAGAAGGACTCTCATAGCAGACCTCCTTCCTCTTGGATCTCCGCGACTTCTTCTTCGACAGCCCGATCGTCCAGATCCGCACCTGTCGCCCCCGAAAGCAACCATGCGCCCAGGCCGCAACCGATCACCCAGAGGCCGAGGATCAGCTTGGGACTCCATTCGACGAGGCTGTTCCAGAGGCCCGCTCCATCAGCCGTCGTGATGCCAGTGCCGTAGACGGTCTCCTTGAGGATGTCCTGATCCATGATCGAGAAGGTCAGCAGAAGCGTGAGCAGGATCGGGAGGATGAACTTGAGGAGGACATCGAACCAGGCACCCAGCTGGAATCGACTCCGTTGATTGATGAACTTGCGCAGGTTCTGGGCTCCAATCCCCCAACCGATCACGAGACACTCGACGAGCCCCACGAGGATGAGACCGTACCCGAAGGCCCAGTGGTCCATGAAGTCGAGGAGCATGAGCCCGATCGGCGCTTCTCCCGGTGGCCCTCCTTCGGCAGGAACCTGGATGAGGATGGGCAAGGCGAAGAGGGTCGAACCGAGAAAGCCCACCACAGCGCAGATCGCCAGTGTTCGCCCACGTGGCATCTGGAACTTGTCCTGCAGCGATGCGACGAGAGCCTCGACCAGGGAAATGCTGGAGGTCAGGCCGGCGATCAACAGGAGCGCGAAGAAGGCCACACCGAAGATCTTGACGGCGAAGGGCAGCGCCGCGATCCCGCTCGGAACGACGGTGAACATCATGCCGAGTGTGCCCGACGCGGGCAGCTGCGAGTAGGCGAAGAGCATCGCGAACACCGCGACACCGGCGATCCACTCGAAGCCGCAGTTGAGGAGTGAGGTCGTGATGGCGTTGTGGCTGTGGTCCGAGTGATCGGGCAGGTAGCTTGCGTAGGCCGTCATGACGCCGAAGCCCAGAGACAGCGTGAAGAACATCTGACTCGTGGCGCCGCGCCAGACGTCGGGATTGAACAAGACCTCGGGCTCGGGAGCGAAGAGGTTTTGCATGCCATCGAAGCCTCCAGGGAGGAAGAACCCAACGACGACCAGGACGAGCATGGCTACCCACATGAGGGGCACGAAAACCTTGACGGCCATCTCGATCGTCTTGGTGCCCTTGCTGACAAGGAGGATGTTGAGCCCCCACACGATGGCGACTGCGCTGACCGGCAACCATCCCCGGATCAGATCGGACCAGACAGTGTTGCCCGGGGCGAAGCCCTGGCTCACATCCTCCATGGCGATCGCCCGGATGAGCATGCCGACGACCCAGCCCAGGATCGTCACATAGAACATCGTGATGAGCCCGGCGTTCAGGATCGCAAACCAGCCTGCGAACTCCCCCACCCGTCCTCCGGCCTGGCGCATGGCCATGGGGAAGCTCTTCTTGGTGAAGGCTCCGAGCCCGAACTCGGCGATCATCACGGGGATGCCGACGAGGAAGAGGGCTATGAAGTAGGGCAGATAGAATGCCCCGCCACCGTATTTGTAGGCGTTGCTCGAGAACATGACGATGTTCCCGAGACCAATCGCCGATCCGGAGGCGGCCAGGATGAAGCCCATCTTGGACTTCCACTGCGCGCGGGGTTCGGTCATGGAGTCGACTGGAGATTGAGAGAGAGGGCCATGCGCCCTCCCCCATCCGAGCCGATCAGCCCTTTCTGGCGACGAAGCGCAAGATCCCTTCCCTGAGGCTCTTGGGATCGAGTCCTTACTCGGCCACGATCTCGGTCAAGCTGCCGCCGGTGCGCCAACGATTGTCGTGATCCGGTGTCAGGGCAAATGCCTCGAGCGCCCGGTCGGGGATCCAATCGCGTACGATACGGCGGGCCTGGGTCGCCGCAATCATCGAATCCCGCCATTGTGCGTCGGGAAGCACCTGGTCCTGATAGCTCTGGTCCTGCAAACGGAAGAGTTCGTAGGAGACGCAGCAGACGACCTTGACGTTGGGTCCCCCATCCGACAGCCAGGGGAGCGTCTCGACCATGGACGCCACAACGCTGGTGCCCTGGACCAGGATGACGCCCTCCTGGGGTCGATCGTCGAACTCACGCATCACGTAGGCACCCTTGGCTGCGGCCATGTGCGAGGGCATGCCGAGCCCTTTCCGATCCGGGATCTCGACGGCGGGGCGCGTCAGGTGCAGGGCGATCACGGGGATGCCACTGGCCAGCGCGGCCCCAATGGCGGGCGCGACCTCGTTGTGCTCCCAGGGGTGCAAGTTGACGACCTGACCGTCGGGGAAGAACTGCGTCACCCCCGGGGAGAAGATCCCGAAGTGCGTGCGTGAATCCTCTGCAGTCTCGGGACCCGAGTGGCCAGCGATCCAGAGCACGCGACCGGTCTTGAGGTCACAGTCCTGGGTCAACTGCGAGAAGAGGCGCATCATCCCGTACTTGAGGTATGAAAAACTGCCGTAGGTCGAGCAAGCTCCGATGTATCCGGCGTATTTCTCGAAGGGATCATCGGCCAGGTTGGTGGCGGCGAGGCCCGTGCAGATGCCCGAGTTGGCGAACTCCGTGATCTGCTGTGGGAGCAGCGCGCCGATGGTGTTCTCGTCGCGGTCGTACCAACCCGTGCCCTTGTGCTCACCGAAGTCCTTCATGAAGCCCGCGATATTCGTGGACTCGGCGAGATCGGCGGACATCGCGATCACGAGCGGCCGCCCGTGCTTCTCGAGGGAGTAGGAGTTGATCCATGCGCCGAAGGTCTCGAGCCCCTTGCGGTTGGGAGCCTTGGTGCCCGCAGGCTGGAAGAGCTCCTCGGGGTAGTTCTCGAAGTCGCAGTAGACCGGATCATCCGCGAGGAGGTCCACGCCGGTCTCGACGCGCATGCCTTCGATCCTCGAGGGGACACTGTCTCCGATGGCCACGAGGCGGTCGGTCAGCCATTCGACGAGCTCGCGATCCCCGGCCAAGGCCTCACAGACCGTGGCGATATGGCTCCCGGCCTGGGCCTGCGCCTTGTCGGCTCCGGGGTCACCTTGACCAAAGCCCTCGAACTCCACGCCATAGGCTTGCTGGAACTCCTCCTTGGTCTTCCAGAAGAGCTCGCTGTTGCGCTTGTGGGCCGCACCGTTGGACTTGTAGCCCGTAACACCATAGCCGCGTCCCTTGGTCGTCTGGAACCATGCCACGCGAGGCGCCTTGACATCGTTGGCCCCAAAGGCGCAGTCGTAGAGTGCCGGGACGACACCCTCGAAGTCGTTGCCCTTTTCAGTCCCACTGACGCGGAAGCCATAGGGTGCGAACCAGGACTCGGGAGTTCCGTGCACGACGCGGCTGTGAGCGGTCGGGTCGATCCCGAAGTCGTTCCAATCGAAGAGATAGACGAGGTTCTCCAGGCCCAGCCCGTAGGCCGAGTTCTTGGTCTCGTGATGCACGCCGGCGCTGTGGCCACCTTCGCCCTCCATGGCGAAGACCTGCACCTCTTCGGCTCCGGCTGCCTTGAGCGCCATGGCTTCGCCCGCTGCCGCGGGTGCGCCGTGACCGGAAGGTCCCGTATTGAACTTCAGGAACAGCGTCTTGCCCTCAAACTCCGCATGCCCGGCGAGGCCTCCGTTGTCCCTGAGAGTCAGGAGATCGGAGGGCAGGAGGATGCGATCCGGTCCACCCTGGATCGCGAACCGATCGTCTCCCGTCCATTCATGTCGCAGGCGCATGGCCTCGTTGACCACGGCCAGGCTCGCGTAGACCAGCGGTACACAGTGGCCAGCTACCAGCACGAAGCGGTCGCCGAGAGGCGCCCATGGCTTGCGGACGTCCCAGCGCATGGCCCCGGTCGTCATGAGTCCGACCATCTGATGGACCTTGCCTCGTGGGCCACCGGGGTGACCGCTCTGACGCCGATTGAGCATGATGTCCAGGAACTGATCCATGAAGAGACGGACCTTGTCCATCTTCTGGTAGTCCTGGCGGAGAACGTCCAACGAGAACAGGGGGGTACGAGCGCTCATGCTTCCTCGGTTCGGGGAGATCTGTGGCAAGCGGTATCAACGGGTTGCAATTCGGGGCGAGATTCTAGGATGCGCCCCCCCCGATTCCGACCAAAACCCCCGCCTATCCGAGCGGGTTCAGCCGTCTTTCCCCTGCTCCTCCCGCAGATCTTCGAGGATGCTATCCACCCGACGACGGTTCTCGGCCCCCTTGTCCTCGCGCCATCGGACGTCCGCATGCTTTTGCAGGATGCCCTCGACCAGCGTCTGGGCTTCCCTCCGGTGGCCTGCGAGAGCCTCTTTCACCCAGGTCATCTCGGGCACGTCTCTTTGCTCCGAAGGCCCCTCCGGTGGAAGGTACCAAAGCGTGATATGGGCACGATCGGAACTCAGGTCCACACGGGTCAAGCGGTAGCCCAATAGCTCCTCGTCGACGACCTCGTTCTCGAACCAGGACATCAACTCCTGCTCCACGAGCGCCTGCTTGGGATCTCGTCCTTGGTGTTTCATGCCCAGATCCTACAAGAAAACGTCCCTCAGGGCTTGCGGTAGCGTCCCCCCCAGCTGCCGTTGCGCAGGAACTCGGCATTGACCGCCTGGACCCCCCACACTCCATCGGGGAAACGATCCAGAGTCGTGATACCGCCATGCGAGAGCATCAGCCGGAGGCTATCCGCAAAAGGGATGGCCAGAAGTCCGGCTACCAAGACGCGGATGACCTGGGCGTGGCAAACAAGCAGGGTCTCCTCGTTCGGGTGGTTCTCCGCGAGGTCCTGAAGCGCTGGCCAGGTGCGGGCATGGAGATCGGCAAAGGTCTCACCGCCATGACCCCCGAAGGAACCCGGCGACCGCTTGTAGGCGTCGAGCGCACCGGGCCAACGACCTTCGATCTCCTCCGTGGAGAGACCGGCCCATTGACCGCGATCGATCTCGTTGAATCGGGCGTCCTGCGTGACCTTCAACCCCAGCACTTGTGCAAAGCAACTGGCACCATGGATCGCACGCGACAGACCGCTGCTGTAGAGAGCACAGATCTGCATTCCAACGACAGACGGTGCCAGATCCACGAATCTCTGTTTGCCCTCGGGGGCAAGATCCACATCCAGTCCTCCGTAGATCTTGCCTCTCCAGCCCGGGTCGACTTCTCCATGACGCACGAGGTGGATCCGACAGGGTGAGTCAGGGGGTTTTCTTGTATCGGTAGACATAGACCGTCATGTCCTTGGGTCCGACCCAGCACTGGTAGCGCCGCATGAGGCGGAACCGATCCTGGACCAGGCGTCGGGCGCTCCCACCGGGATCGGCTTCTTCGAACTCGGGCTCGGTGAAGATCAACCAGACCGACCTGCCGCTCTTGGCTGCCGCTGGCACCCACTTTTCGATGAGATCGGTACGAGTCCAAGAGGCCAGGATCTGAACGCGTGCACTACCACGATGAGGTTTCGTGATGACCTTGCCGATCTGGGGATCGTATGGATTCAAGTAGTATTCGATCCCGGGCTCATTGGTGCTCACGACGATATCGCCGTCCCGAAGCTGCCCTTGGAGATACTCGACCGCCGTACGCCAACGAGGTCGATGGCCATGGTGGTGACTGTGGTAGAGGTAGCTCTGCGAGCCGAGGTCGATGCAGACCACGGTGAGGGGAAGCCATGCAAGACTCTTGAGCCAGTCCTGGCGCTGCACGGCCCAGGCGGACTCGATGATGGCGGTGGCAGCCAGGGCTGCCCAGAAGGGCAGGGTGAAGAAGAGATAGTAGGCCGTGGCCTTGGCGAAGATCGTAGCAACGGCGAGGCCGACCATGGGCACCACGGCAACACACAGGATGAGTATGCCTTCACGATCTTTCAGCCGAGTCACCAGATACCCTCCGTAGAGGGCCGTGACCAGGAAGGCCACGCGCATGTGAAAGCTCGCGGTACTGAAGAGATGGAAGAGAGTGCCTGCACCCTTGGCACGGGTGTAGCTCTCCATGATGCGTGGCACATTGGCCGTTTCCGTCAGCAGGGCCAGACCACCAAGAACCCCCAATGGGATCATGAATGCCAGGATGGCCTTCGTCTGGAGATGGCGAGGACGCACCACCCAACGCTGCTTGACGAGGAGCAGGAATACCAGGAAGGCCAGGATCAGGAACAGGCTCGAGGGGTGCGCCAGCGTGGTGAGCCCCGCAAACACGAGCGAGAAGAAGAGCCAGATCCCCTTGCCTTTCTCGATCCCCACGCGAAAGGACCCATAGGCGGCCAAGGCCAGGAAGAGCACGACCGAGTAGGCTCGAACCGACTGGGACCAGAAGATGTGCCAGGGAGAGACCGCGAGGATGAGCGCTGTCAGCAGGGACTTTCCGGGCCCGATTGCCGGTCGGAACACGACGGCAGCCAGCGGGATGCTGGCGATCCCGAAGAAAGCGAAGACCAACCTGTAGTGGGCTTCTCCGGCGCCGGGAAAGAGAGGGTGGATCCACCGGAGCAGGAGAAAACCCAGAGGATAACGACTCTGGGGC
>JAJRTL010000047.1 GCA_024278315.1 Planctomycetota bacterium
ACGACCCTCTTGGGTCGCCTTCATCTTGCGCAGCCGTCCTGAACTCGAAATGCGCTCGTCAGACCGCAAAAACGAGCTCGGCTGCACCGATCTCGCATTTGCTCACAACGATCTCATGAATCATCCGGGCTAGAAACCTCGCGCTTCCATCGAAGCTCGGTGCGGCCCGCGACTATGTCCAGCAGCACTGGGAGAGTATGGGCCATCGCGTGAAGCGGGAACGCGTCGAGGCAGCGGACGGCATGGCCGAGAACCTCTACGTGGAGTTGCTCAGCGACAGCCAAAGCTGGCTCATCATGGGTGCTCACTACGACAGCTGCGATGACACGCCGGGGGCCGATGACAATGCCAGCGGAGTCGCCGCATTGCTCGAGCTGTCGCGAAGGTTCAAAGGTGTGAAGCTCACGCACTCTCTGCGGATGATCGCCTTCGCGAACGAGGAGCCTCCCTATTTTCAGACCGATGAGATGGGCAGTCTCGTTCATGCATATGCGTGCAGGGAACGCGAGGAGAAGCTTCTTGGCATGATCGCATTGGAGATGCTTGGGTATTACCGTGACGAAGAGGGTTCGCAGAAGTACCCGGTTCCGGCTCTAGCCAGGATCTATCCCAAGCAAGGCAACTTCCTCGCCTTCGTCACCGATCTTGGCTCCGCCGACTTCATGCGTCGCCCCCTCGCGGCCTTCAGGAAGGGAGGCACTCTCCCCGTCCAGGCCATCAGTGCTCCCCGATCCATGACGGGGATCGGCTTTTCGGATCACTGGTCCTTCTGGAAGATGGGGTACAAGGCATTCATGGTCACCGATACAGCGTTCTTCCGCAGTCCGCACTATCACGAAACCAGCGACAATCCATCGACGATCGACTACCCTCGCTTGACGAAGGCTGTGGAGGGTCTTGGCCTGGTCCTCGCAGATCTGTTGGAATCACCGGACCAGAGATAGGTCGGATGCGTCCTGGGAAAGAGGCGCCAATGTGCAGCATGCGATCCTGCGTCTGACTGACCCTCTGTCCCTTGTCTTGATGTCGACCCGGAGACCAAGGACATGATACGAATACTGCTCCTCTGCTTCCTGCTCTTGCCGTTTCTGGGTGGCCAGCTTGCAAGCCAGTCGTCGGAGCAGCGGAATGAGTCGAAGATTGCCAAACGCGTCTTGGCCGTGAGCAAGACGCACCCGAGGCTCTTCATGGATGCAGCCGGTGCAGAACAGATGAAGAAGAAGATTGCCGGTGACCCACTCCTGAACAAGGCGATGGCCTTCGTGCGGGCTTCTGCGGATGCGATCCTGTCGGCCCGTCCGGTCGTGCGCAAGAAGGTCGGGAGGCGCCTGCTGGGTGTCTCCCGGACCTGCCTGAAGCGCGTCGTGTATCTGGCTTTCACGTATCGGATGACCGGGGAGGCTCGCTACTTCGAGCGAGCTGAGAGGGAAATGCTGGCTGCAGCTGGTTTTTCAGATTGGAACCCTGGTCACTTCCTGGATGTGGCAGAGATGACGGCCGCTCTCGCGATCGGATACGACTGGCTCTACGAGGGCTTGAGTCCAGGGTCACGCAAGTCCATCCGAAGGGCGATCGTCGAGAAGGGACTCGAGACATCGATGCGTGGTGGCTGGTGGGTGAGCAGCAGCAACAACTGGAATCAGGTTTGCCATGGTGGGCTCTCCTTGGGTGCCTTGGCCGTGCTGGAGGATGAGCCTGAGCTGGCGACGCGGATCCTCAAGCGCGCCGTTAGGAACCTGCCCCGAGCAATGAAGGAGTACAGCCCCGATGGCGCCTATCCAGAGGGACCCGGATATTGGAACTACGGCACGACCTACAACGTATTGCTGATCGACGCCTTGCAGTCTGTTTTCGGGACGGACTTCGGGCTCTCCAAGGCTCAGGGCTTCCTCCAGTCGTCAGACTACTATCAACAGGTGTGTGGTCCGACCGGGCTCTTCTTCAACTACTCGGATTGCGGGGCCAAGGCAGGTGTGTCGCCGGCCATGTATTGGTTTGCCACAAAGCGCCATATGCCCTCACTGCTCTGGCAGGAAAGGGCGGCTCTCGAACGCAAGCTTGCAAAGGCCAGGCCCACTGCCTCCAACGCTGACCGAGCCCTGCCCTTCCTCCTGATCTGGACAGGGGCACTGGCGGACATCCAGTCGCCCAAACGCATGCACTGGAAAGCGGCTGGCCGGGTTCCGGTCGGCATGCATCGCAGCACCTGGGGTCAGGAGGCGAGCTTTGTGGCCATCAAAGGCGGGAGTCCCTCCGCCAACCATGCCCACATGGATATCGGCTCCTTCGTCATGGACAGCGATGGTGTGCGCTGGGCGAGCGACCTCGGCGCGCAGAGCTACCAGAGCCTCGAGTCCAAGGGCATCGACCTCTGGAACAAGAGTCAGAAGAGCGAGCGGTGGACGGTCTTTCGGCTCAACAGCTTTTCGCACAACACGCTGGTCGTCGATGGCAGGAAGCAAGGTGTGAGAGGGTCGGCGCCCATCATCGGTTTCGCTGGCCTCGCCCTCGAGCGCGGCCGCAACCCCCATACAATTGTTGACCTTTCGAGAGTCTATCGAGGCCAACTCGCGGGGGTGCGGCGCGGGGTGGCACTGCTGCGGGACCTGAGTGTCCTGATCCAGGACGAGGTCGAGACCCTGGATCGTGAAACCACGCTGCGTTGGGGCATGGTCACACGAGCCAAGGTGGAGCGCATCGAGGGTGGCCAGGCCTGGCTCTCACGCGGCGGCAAGCAGCTCAGGCTACGCGTCCTCTCGCCCGATGGAGTCAAGCTCGAGATCATCAATACCGCCAAACCACGCGCCGCCTACGATCAGGGCAACCCAGGCACGCGCATGATCGGCTTCCAGATCCGCCTGCCCGCCTCGACCCGTGCCCGCCTACGCGTCCAACTCATCCCGGGCTCCCGCAAGACCCAAGCCCCCAAGCTCCAGCCCCTCGCCAACTGGTAGAGAAAAGGGACGGGTCCTTTTGCTGCACCCCCAGGCCGCCAGGCCTCGGGGTGTAGCAAAAGGACCCGTCCCCTTTCTTTACTTGGTTGGGCTGCGCTCCAGTGCAATCGGGTCGAGTTGCCACCAGAAACCTGTCGAATCGATGAAGCAGATGAGATCCTTGTAGGTCGCGTACCAGCGAGTCCAGTTGCCGTCCTTGGGCGCGATCTTCGGGTGGACGTAACGCTCGAGGCAGCGTAGGGCGCGCGCCTTGTCCTCGGCCTGATCCCCCTTGCTGAGTGCGATCCAACGTTCCAGGCTCTTGCGGCTCGAGTTGGGTGTACCAAGCTTCATGGCGTCCTCGTCGATGTCGAAGAGCCAACCGTATTTCTTGTCCTTGATCATGCCCGCTTTGCCAGCGTAGATGTAGTCCAGGTATTGTGAAACCCAGGTCTCAGCACCCTCGAAGGACCGCGTGTAGGTGGCCCGGGCCTTGGGCATCAGGCTTCCGGGGAGGTGTTCTTCGACCCCACGCATGTAAGGCGGTTCTGAGTCGCGTCCAAGATAGGTGTAGACCTTGAAGCTGGCGCGTGTCTTGCAGACAAACTGGACGGTGAGGCTGTCGCGCTTGCTGTGCATGTAGTAGAGGGCATTGACCAATGTGTCCTTGGCGCCGGCGGTCATCCGATCGGGGTCGATCGAGTAGCCCCAGTAGAAATGCTTGCCCTGCCGCGCGAGCGAGAGACTGCCGAGCGCCTTGGCGGAGTGGCCCTCGGCCAGGTTCTCGAACCCTGGCACGTCCGTGAAGAAGCCCTCGTGCGAGACGAGCGTGGGGTTGAAGCCGTCGGGCTTGCCGATCTCGAAACTGGCGAGTCGATAGGTCGCTGGAACGCCTTTGGGCCAGAGCGGCGACGTGAACCCCTCGTAGTGCTTGGGACGGGGCTCTTCGACCCACTCGAACTCAGCTTTGAAAGGATGTTGGAAGACAGGGTGTTGCAGGGCCAACCCGTGGCCCAGGTGGTCCATGCAGATTCATATGTAGCCTGAGGCCATGGCCAGGCCCTGCGCTTCGATCAGCTGCGTCCCGAGGAAACCCACCGCCACGATGGGCACCTTGGTCCTGGGAAAGCCCCGGGCCTTGCGGCTTGCCCCTGCGTTCTTGCGGAAGAGCTTGCTGTCCGCCAGCACGAGATCCTGTGCGTCGCAGGCCTTGGCGGTGACATCCTTGTAGCTCGTCGTCTGGACCGCGAATCCGCGCGCGCCGAGAAACTTCCCGATTCGCTCTGCGTGTGCGTCCTTCTCCGGCACGACCAGGAGAAGGCGGACGGGTTCGATCTTGCCGCTGATGGAGAGTTCGATTGGCGGAAGGCACTGCATGGGGTCGCAGATCATGAAGTTGAGTCTCGCCGCGATCCGTCCCTGCCCTGCGCTGGGAGTGAGCCACTGCTCGATCCGGATGCGACCGGAGAGCTCGCCCTTCTTGTCTCTTGGCAGTCGGAGTCTTCCGGCCCTCTTCACGGTCGATCCTTTGGTCATCGTGAGACGGATGGGATCTCCACCACCCACGTCCCGTGCATAGGCATGCCAACCCCTCTCGAGTTGCAGCTCCACGATCAGTCGCGCGGGATCCGCCGTGGCGCTGACAGTGAACGGCGCCTCTTCGGGCACCCCGGTCACTGTGAGTTCATGCTGAGCTCGTAGGGTCCCCGTCAGCGATGGCCCCGCCAGGAGAATGAGCGGAAGGCACGCTACCAACCGACCAGAGAGAACGCGCAAGATTGTCTGCATGGCGCGATTGTAGGATGCTCCTGAAGAAAGGAACATGCCCATTCTTCAGGGACCATGGAATGTCGCGTCAGGGTAACAATGCTGTGCGACCCCTTACCCTGGACGGCGACTGGCTCCACTATCTGGGAGTGGCTTCGTAGAAGTCCTCTCATCTGCCTGACGGAACCCCGATCATGATCCGAAGCCTGCTTCTTCCTCTCCTGCTCTCGCCAATGCTCTGCGCTCCCTCCATGGCCCAGAGCCGTGATCCAGCCGGCGTGACCACCAAAGCGGGCGCCCAGGCCATGCTCGCCGATCTCATGAAAGTCGAGAAGAAGATCCAGCACATGTATCCGGATGCCTTGGCCTGTACGGTGGCAGTCGGGCGCAAGGGCCGTCCTGCCGGAGCCTCGGGCGTGATCGTCAGCGAGGATGGGCTCGTGATGACCTGCGCGCATGTGATCGAATCCACGGGAGATGACGTGGAGATCTATCTTTCCGATGGGCGCAAGCTGCGCGGACGTGCGCTCGGGTCCCACGCTAGCGTGGATGCCGCCATGATCCAGATCCTCGACAAGGGCAAGTATCCCTTCGCCGAGGTGCGTCGAAGCAGTGAGCTGGTGCGCAATGAGTGGTGCGTGATGATGGGGCATCCGCAGATGCTGCAGAAGGGGCGCTCGGCTCCGCTGCGACTCGGCCGTTTCCTGGACGGGAACAAGAGGCGGCGAGGATTCGTGCGCACGAGCTGCACGATGATGGGTGGGGATTCGGGCGGACCGCTCTTCGACCTGGAAGGTCGGGTCGTCGGAATCAACTCCAACATCAATGTGGGACTTACACAGAACAATCATGTGTCGACAGATGTCTTCGTCGATGCCTGGGATCGGATGCTCAAGGGTGAGCGTTGGGGTGGGAGTCGACATGTCCACAGCCAGGATCGTGTCATCCTCGGGATGAACGTCGAGAAGACCGACGAAGGCCGTCTGCGCATCGCACGTGTGCAGCGCTACGCCTCGGCGGAGGCCGCCGGGATCAAGGTGGGCGACATCCTTGTAGGGCTGGCTGGCAAATCCGTCGACGATCCTCTCGACATCGGTGAGTGGCTCAAGGGCAAGAAGGCAGGCGATAAGCTGCCACTCGAGCTCTTGCGCGGAGACGAGGAGTTCGAAGTGCAGGTCCGGTTGCGCAGCGCGCGCCAGGTGAGTGCTGCGATGTTGCGCGCGCGCGCGCGTGCCCGCGGATCGCGCGGTCCGCGGGGCTCGCGTCGCGGGAGTCGAGGCCGGTCCTCACGCTCGGGCAACGCCAGTCGTTCGCGTTGGGTGGGTACTGGCGCTGGCAACCCCTTCCGCCGCAAGGGCAAGCAGCCCTTCGACGGGCCCTACCTGGAGGAGGTCCGAGCGGCACTCGACGAGGTCGTGGCCAAGGCCTCGTCCTCGGTCGCGCCTGTCTACGTCGGCAAGATCCAGGTAGCCATGGCCACGGCTGTGCGCAAGCACGGCTACCTGCTCACCAAGCTGAGCGAGATCGAGGGACAGAAAGCCATCGTCCGCATCGACGCGAAGGATCATCCCGTGCGCATCCTGCTTCGCTTCCCAGCCTATGACCTCGCC
>JAJRTL010000448.1 GCA_024278315.1 Planctomycetota bacterium
ATGCGAGATCGGCGCAGCCGATCTCGCATCTGCTCACAACGATCTCATGAATCGTCCGGGCTCGAGCGCCCGTCCCTTCGTCAGTGAGGGACAGCCTCCGGAAGCACCCCTGACCGTGAGATCCCCTACAGGAATCCCCAGCTTGCGACCTTGCCAAGGGCTACGGTCGTAGGTAGCGATGTGACTTGCACCGGCATCCAGTAGAGGGGTTGGCCTTGGATCCTCTTGTAGATCGAAGCTGGCAGGGGGAGGGACAGATCGTCGTAGCCGTTGGTCTTGATGACTCCGCTGGTGAGCATGATCATCCCTCCGCTCGGGTCCATCTCCAGAAGTCCTGTGATCCCAGGAATCGCAATGCCCTTGGACAAGCGCTTGGTACCGAGCCACATGAGATAGAGGGAACCCGGCTTGCCGAAGGTCCGGATTCCGATGGTCTTTGGGGTGAGGTTGCGAACGGTCGTGCAATGGCTCCAGGGGATGCCTCCCATCTCGTAGAGCTCGATGTCATCGATGTGGATCTTGAAGCCGAGGCCAGCCCGGGATCCGGTCATGAGTCGAAGGGTGATGTAGGTGTAGTTGGTGGAGGCGGTAAAGGGGAAGGCCAGCTCCACGACCCATCCCTTGCCGCTGGTGTGGGGGTTGCTATAGGGAAGGGCTTGATGGAGCCATGTGGGTTGCATGGCCAACCCCGCGCGCACCTCGGACCAGTTGCTGGTCTTGAGACTGCCGGTTCCCCTCACGCTGGCGCGGAACCAGTAGGTCTTCCCCTTGGTGATGGCCACCTTCTGATAGAGATAGAAGGGGTTGTTCGTCGCGTCGGGGGAGACGGAGAGACACTGGCTCTTGGCTCCGTCGCCGTCACAATCGATCTTCTCGAACCCGGCGTAGAACTTACCTCCCGTGATTTTCCAGGACCCAAGTCCTGATTCGAACCCGCTGTCCTTGAGCAGGTTCTTCTGGGCCAGGCCGGGAGTGCCCAGGAAGAGCACCGAGAGAGGTGCGGAGAAGGCGAGTAGGATTGCGAACTTGTTCATGGTCATGCTCCAAAGTCGAGAAAGGGCCGGGAGAGTTGGCCCGGAATGAATCCTCTCCCAGGCAACCAAGGGGCATCGGGGGAAGTCTGTCACAGCCCGGAGGACCGAAAATCCGAGAATCGCCGCTCTGCGAGTGACAGAAGCGTGGACATATCCCTTCTCATCCATGAAGGCAGGAGAGCTTCATGGCAAGCAGCACCAGAGTGGAAGTCCGTTGGATCTGTCAGGATGTGGATGGGAACTTCAGGCCCCGGGCGCGCGCTTCTTGCTCGACCCCGCAGGGGATTCGCCATCCAGGGCAATCTTCGCCAGACCCCGGTAGACGAGGTTGCGGACCGCCCCTTCGCTTCGGTCCATGGCCTGCGCGATTTCCGGATAGGGGAGCTCGGCCACTCGGCGTAGCAGAATGGCCTCTTTCATGGGAGCCGGCAATTCGTCCAAGGCCATTTCGAACCGATGCAGCTCCTCCCGTGCTACGGCCTCTCGGCTTGGAGTCAAGAAGCTCGCGGCTTGTTCGTCGATGCCTGGATCGTTCGAGGCCCCCTGTCCACGCTCGCGGGAGATGTCCCGCTTGTCGCGCTTCCAATACTTCCATCTCGTGCAGAGTTTGGACCAGGCATGGCGGATCAGCCAGGAGCGGAACTGTGCCTCGCCGCGATACTCGAATCCCGGGAGATCCTCGAGAACATCGCGACAGACCGACTGCACGAGATCCGAGACGCTCTCTTGAGCCAGGATCTTGCGACCGGCTTTCAATCGCAAGTAGGCTCCGATCATGGGGAGATAACGTTCCAGTAGTTCGGTAATCGCCTCGGGGTCGCCCCGGCTGGCCCTGTCCACGAGTTCCTGGGCTTGCTGTTTCACTCCTACGATGCTATCCCTGCAGGCCAGGCAGAGCCAGGGGCCCATCATGACCACGCAACAGGAGAGGCTCGAGAGCGCGTTGGCTCGCTGCCTCGAGGCAAGCGAGTCAGGCCAACCCGAGACGGTAGAGAGGGTCCTCTCCGAGTTCCCGGACCTCGAGACCCAACTTGTGGACTCGATGGCCAAGCTATCCCGGCTCGGACTCTGCGATCCCATCCCGGAGCTCGATGAGGGGGGCATTCCGGATCGTCTCGGTGGATACGAGATCGGAGAGCCTCTGGGTGGCGGAGGCATGGGGCTCGTGTTCCGAGCGAGAGACCACAGCACGGGGCGTGAGGTAGCGCTCAAGTTGATTCGTCCGGAGCAGGCCGGTCTCCCACGGGCACGTGCTCGCTTTCGCAGAGAGGCAGAGGCCATCTCCCGTCTGGACCATCCAGGGATCGTTCCCTTGTTGGAGGAGGGGGAGGACCGAGGCGTGGGCTACCTGGTCATGGAACTGATTCGTGGCTGTACGCTTGCCGAAGCCCTGGATGAACTGAAGGGGCAAGATCCTGGTCAGCTCTGCGGAGCTGATCTAGGGCGCGCAGTAGCCAGCGGAACGGCGCGGAAGTACCCGGGTCAGGTCTTCGATGTCGATGCGACCCTGTACGCGGGAAGCTGGATGGACGCTTGTTTGGGGATCATCCGTTGTACATGCCTGGCTCTCGAACATGTCCATCGCCGGGGGCTCGTGCACAGGGATGTGAAGCCCAGCAATCTTCTCCTGACGCCCGATGGCAAGGTGCTGCTCTTCGACTTCGGCCTGACGCGAGTCGAAGACCTCAGTCGCATGACTCGCACGGGCAGCCCTTTGGGTTCTCCCGCCTACATGGCGCCCGAGCTGATCGAGGGCAAGGGCGCCGATGAGCGGAGCGATATCTATGGTCTAGGGGTCACTTTCTATGAAATGCTGACGCTGCGCCTGCCTTTCGAGGCAGCCAGCCTCGCGGGTCTCGAATCCAAGATCCTCGACGCCAGCTGTCGCCCGCCGCGGCTCTGGAATCCAGGGATCTCGAGAGATCTCCAAGTCATCTGCCTCCATGCCATGCAGGCAGAGCCCGCGCATCGCTATGCGGACATGTCCGCGTGGCTCCAGGACCTGGATCGATTCGACCAGGGTGAGCCGATTCTTGCCAGGCCTGCCGGCAGCTGGATGCGCCTGCAACGCTGGGCGAAGCGTCGTCCGGCGTTGGCGCTGACCCTGGCGGTCCTTCTCGTCTTCGTGGTGGGAACGCCCACGAGCCTCTGGCTTCTGCAGCGGAGCGCCAACGTCGAGTTGGCCGATGCCAGGGATCGTGCGGAGCAGAATCTGCAGATGGCCTTGTCAGCCGTCCAGGACCTGCTCGAGGTGGGGGGCACCGAGGGCATCCAAGACCGATCAGCGCTACAGGGCCCGGGAAAGATGCTCGTCGAGAGGGCGGTGAAGCTCTACTCGGACTACCTGCAGAATGCCGCCGATGATCCCAGGGTGGCGTTGGCGAGGGGGCGCATCGGACTCGTCCTGGGCGATCTCTTCGTGAGGGAAGGGAAGCTCGCGAAGGCCGAGGCCACGACGCGAGCCGCGCAGCGGGATCTCAAGACGAGCACCGGGGGCGCCGAGAGGCAGGTCCTCCTGATCCGATCCGACTACCTGTTGGCACGAGTCCTCCGGAGGCAGAGAAAGCTGGTCCCGGCCGCAGGACTCTTTGCGAAATGCCTGGCGAAGATGCAGGAGCTGCCCCAGGCAAAGGCTTGGATCGCGCTGCATGCCCAGATCTGGGCTGAGTCCGGGGCCTTGCATCTGGATCGTGGATCGGCTCGCGAAGCGGAGCAAGCCTACGGGCAGGCCCTCGAGTTGCTTCAGAGTGTTCCGGATCCGGATCGGGCACAGGGGAAGCAGCTGGGGGCGACCCTGATCCGGTGGGGGCAATCCGCCGCCTGGTTGCAGAAGCGCGGGGTGGCACGGGAACGCTATGAGAAGGCCGTGACACTCTATGAGAAGCTCAGGAGTCAAGACCCCCAGAGCTTTCTGGTTCGGCTGAATCAGTCTCGTGCCTACATCCTTCTGGCCGGCATGGAAGCGCGCATGAGCCAGTTGCAAGAGGCCCATGACCACGACTCCAAGGCTCTGGAGATCCTCCGCGGACTGGCCCGGGAGCAGCCGGGCTATCCGGATCTGCGTGTCCGGCTCGCAGATCTACTGTCCCGTCTTGCGGCCCTGGATCTGGACCTCGGAGAGGTCGCCGCCAGTCGAGCGAAGTTCGCCGAGGCTCAGGCCCAGTTCGAGGATCTCTGGCGGGAAGTCCCCAACCTCTCCGAACTGGCCTCGAGCTGGCTGGCGCATCTCGCCCGCCGGTCTGGGATCCTCCTCAGGGAGGGACGGGACCAGGAGGCGATGAAGGTCCTGGCTCTGGCCGAGAACCTGCCAGAGCCAGATCTCGCCCAGAGCCATCTCTTCGACATCGACAAGCTGTGTCGTGTGCTACGGAACGTCGCGACCTTGGCCCGACGCCAGAAACGCTGGGGTCAGGCAGAGAAGAGCTTCGACCGCGTGGTCGGGATCCGAAGATGGGTTCTGGAGCAAATGCAGAAGGACCCTGCCTCCCAGATGAGTCTGGCCTATGCGCTGAACAACTTGGCCAATCTCTACCGCGAGACCAAGCGCAAGGACCTGGCCAGGAAGGTGCTGCGTGAGGCCATCGCACTCAAGCGTGAGGTGCTGATTGCTACACCGGAATCCGGGGGACGGACGTACAGCCTCGGACTCTCCCTGCACAATCTGGCGGGACTCCTCATCGAGGCCGATCGAAAACCAGAAGCCATGGAGATCCTCGACGAGGCCGTTGAACGGCAGGAGCAGGCTCTCCTCCTGCAGGACGTGAAGCGTGTTCGCATCCAGCTCTGCAACAGTCTCGAGGCTCAGGCGCTCCTGCGATGCGATCTGGGAGATCCCGGCCTGCTATTGGGAGCGGCCGAGCGTATTCGTTCCCTTCTCCCCCAGAGGAGCAGCACGGCCTACCGTGTGGGACTCCTGCTCTGTCGGTACCTGACGGTGGCAGGTGATTCCCTGAAGGACGATGCCAGGAGCGAACTCGAAGAAGAAGTCGTCACGGAGCTTGGTGAGGCGCTTCAGCGCAAGCGCCTCACCAAGGAGGCCTTGTTCCAGGATGTTCGATTGGATTCGGTGAGGAACTCAGCAGCCTTCGTGAGGCGGTTCGGCAAGGAGGAGGTGAAGGACAAGTAGGCGGCGGCACAAGTTCGACCTGCTCTGGCAATCTCGCCCTCTTCCTCCCAAGATCCCTGGAATGCCTCCAGCGAACATCGTCACCTCCGAATTCCGAAGGCCTGGGCCATGGTTGGAAGGAGGCCTCGTCTTCGGCCTGGCCCTCGGTCTCTATCTCCTGTTCGCGAAGAGTGGCTTCTATGAGGTGGATGGCCAGAGTCTGGTGCATTGGCTGGCCATGGGGGAGGGCAACCACGACCGTCACCTCCTCTTCATGCCTTTGGCTCGCCTTCTTGCCACAGCTCTGCTGTGGGTGGGCCTCACACCCTTCGAGGCTCTCCGTGCGATCTCGGCGATCGGCATGGCCACAGCCGTGTTCTTCTTCTGGGCCGCGGCACTCAGACTGGGCCGTTCGCGCGCGGAGCGTGCGTCGCTGGCAGCGGCCATTGCCTGTAGCCCGGCCCTGCTCTTCTTCGCCGCGGTCGTGGAGTTTCATGGCTTGTTCCTGGCCTTCGCGGCCATGGCCTGGTTCTTCGAGGCCTGCCTGGAGAGATCGCGGCGGTCCGCCCTCGCGGCTGTGGCCATGGGGATCGCGACAGGCCTGGCCTCCCTCGTGCACGGAAGTGGGCAGCTCCTGGTCCTCCTCCTTCCGACCTTCTATCTCCTGCGCCAGGGTCTCACCGCGCCAGTCCTCCGTCGGACCTTGCCTCTCGTCCTCTTGGCATTCGTCAGCCATGCGGTCGTTGTCCTCGGCCTGGGCTACTGGCTCCGTCCCGAGGGCACTCAGGGCCAAGAGGACTACCTGTTGTCCTCTCTTGAGTTCCTGCCACCGGTCGCTGAGTTCGGTTCCGATTTCCTCCATGAGTGGATCCTCGCCTTCTTGCCAGTGAGCCTCCTCTGCTGGATGGCCTTCCGTCTCCCCGACGAGCGTGGAAGGACTTCATGGCTCGCCGTCTCGGTGCTGGTCTACGTCCTGCTCTCCTGGGTCCTCGTTCCTGGCGTGCATGAACGGGGTGCCTATCTCCTACCCCTCGTCTATCCGGCGGCACTGTTCACCTTGAGCTCCGCACCCCGGTGGTGGATCCTGGCCTTGACCGCAGCCGGTCTCTTCTACGGCATCCATGATCTTCGCAGTTACGAGTCTCCATCTCGTCCACCAGCATGGTCGCGAGCCTTGGTCCAAGTCGAGGCCGAGCAACCCGGCTTCTATCTGATGGGTGATCACTCCGAGGTCGACGCCCTCCTGATCCGGAAGCCGGAGCTGCCCTACAGCTTGTTCCAGGAGACGATCGACCAGCTGCTCCTGGGCATGCTGCGGGCTTCGGACGTCCGAGCCCTGTTGCAGGGACTCGCGGACTTCCAGGCCCGACAGGGCCGTGTGATCTACCTGACCGCGTCCGCCTGGGGTCTTCTGGCGAAACCCGACCCGATCCTCCTGGCCGCCCGCGAGGGGATCCAGGGAGCCTTCGTCATGGTGCCGGTCGAGCGGGATGGATTCCAGGCCTGGCGA
>JAJRTL010000449.1 GCA_024278315.1 Planctomycetota bacterium
CTTCTTGGAGAGTCGTGCTGTTCACGAGTTCCATGGCATCGAATGTGAGTGCAGCAGGCCCGCTCAGGCGATCGCCGGAGAGGGGGTTGAGCCGAAACCTACCGTAGGGCCCATCTTTCCGATTGGGCCAGCGAGGGTGGTTGAGGACTACGGCTTGGGCGCCTTTGGCCCGGATGCCCTCGATGAGCTTGACCCAGTCCTGGATTCGCCACTCGGGACGTTTGAGGTTCTTTTCCTCGTCCGTGTCCCCGGTGGAGAAAGCGGGCAGCGGCCAGGCGTTGAAGTGACCCATGCGCGTCGAGACCTCGTTGCCGATGACGGCCTTGAAATCGCGGCCGAGTTCCATGCTGCGTTGGAGGGGTTGGTAGTCCGTCTGATGGTTGTGATCCGTGGCGATGGCGAGGTCGACGCCCTCCCCGCTGAGCGTCGCCATGCGCTCTTCCATCGAGGCGTCTCCATGGCCGCTGTAGGTCAGCGTATGAATGTGTGTGTCGCAGCTGATATAGCCCTGGGTCTCGACCTCCGGTGCCAACTCGAGCTGAAGCTGGCTCGGGCTTCCCCATCGCAGGGCTAGCTCCGCTTTGGCCAGGCCCCATTCCGGTCCATGTGTGGCGTAGATCCGATACTCTCCCTCGGGGATCTCGAAGCTCCCCTGACCTCTTGAGACGTAGCAGATGCCGGGACGGACAGCCTGACTGCGTGTCGAGCCGTAGTAGAGCGGGGTGCGCTTGCCGGCCTTGTCGAGGATGGTGATTCGAGCTGCGAGGCCCCGACCGGAAGGCCCCTTGACCTGGATCTGTACCCGGCAGAGCCGCAACATCTCCCGAAGTGTGCCGTGATAGAGGCGTACGCGCCCGATCACGATATCGTCGGTCTTCTTGCTGGGGACGAAGGAGAGGAGGTTCTTGCCCTTCTTCAGATGCTTTGCCGGGAACTCGTAGAAGTGGTCCGCCCAGGCCTTGCTGCGGTCCAGCTTTCCCACGATCTTTCCATTGAGTCGGATGCTCCACGGATCATCCACATGGTACTGATGGACCGTGAAGCAGATCGTCCCCTTCTTCTTTTCCGCTATCTCAAACTCGATATCCAGACGTGTACCCTCTGGTCTAGCGGCGACGCCCTTCCAATCCACCTTGTCATCCCCAAGGTGCACGAGAGGAGCATGCAGCATCTGGCTCCCTTCCTGCGGTGATGGCTCCTTGGGGGGAAGGGATCGCTGCGAAGTGAGTGCTGCGGTCGAGAAGAGGAGGGAGAGGAGGACGGTCGTTCGCGGAATTGGCATGCCGACATTCTTTCCGGAGATGGGTCCGGAGTGTATCACGGAGAGGGAGAATCTGCGCCATCCTCGCGCTTTGGGTCAGTCCGGATGAATCATGACCTCGATGCAACGATCTCATGAATCGTTCGGGTTAGAGCTCGTAGGCGAGAAGCATCTGCTGTGCTCGATGATCTCCGAAAACCGTCCCTTTGAACTCCTTTCTGAGTTTTTGGAGAGCCTCCTTGCTGCTCTCTCCCGGTTGGCTTGAGGCGATTTCTCGGTACTGCTTGCGGGCTTCCAGTTCGCGTTGCCACCAAGGCAAGGACTCCAGATGGCTCAGGGCCTTCTTCACTTTCTCGAGATCCTTCTGGCCCTCGAAGAGTTTCACGAGTCCGGGAAGAAAGGGCTCGGTATTCAAAGCTCGTGTGACCGCAAGCCGGCTTCCTTTGCCGTTCAGTTTGGCGATTGCCTCGACCTCGGATTCGAGCCACTTGCGAAGAGACAACATGAGCTTGCGATCGAAAGAGTGGAAACGTCGTTGCGCCGACTTCTTCTCGGCACCTGCCGCTTCCTGACGTGCCTTCGCCAGAGCCTCCCAGCGACCCGCCCGAGCAAGATCTGCAAGCGCACGAAACTCCTCAGGCACTTTGCCGAGACCCTTGTCGATCTCGAAGACAGGGATGGATCGGATGAGGTTCTGGAGCAGGGCCATGTGCAGAGGAGAGCCCGAGCTGTGTCCCTTGCCCGGTACCTCGACGTAGCTCACATCCTTGATGACCTGTTGCATGACGATGGCATGCCGGCGACAAGTCGTACGGCGTGTCTTCAAGAGAGGGTGCTTGATGAACTCCGCAGTTTCCCTCTCTCCTGCGACGACGTAGTACGCGGCGTCTGGATAGGGATTGCGCCCGTAGGAGGCTGTGGTGCTCACCGAGGCGAGGATCCGTGGGCGGAACCCCGAGTCCTTCTTGCCACCTTCTTTCATGGCGCTCAGGACGCCCATGCCGCCCGAGGAGAAACCCATGACGAAAACCATGTTCTCATCGATGGGATACTTGCCTTCCGCAATGAGTTCCTTGTAGGAATCGACGGTGTACATGTTGGGCGAGAGAACGAACAATGGATGCTCTTTCGTAGAGAGTTGACTCATTTTCTTGGCGAGCCCCTTGCCTGACCCTCCGTCCTTGCCCCCGTGATAGACGATGATCATCGGGATCTTCTTGGGTGTCCCTTTGTTCTTCTTGCTGATTTTCCTGCGACGCTTGCTCTTCTTGCCTGACTTGCCTTGTGGGTTGGCTGCCTCTGGAACGAAGAGGTGGAACTCGGCGATCTCACGGGGTTCATGTTTCTTGAAGTAGCCCTTTCCGGGCTTGCCTTCGCCCTTGTGGTAGATCAGGTACTCACCCTTGCTGCGCGTCTCACCCTTGCTGGGAGACTCGAAGAGACCCATGTCGAAACGGTTGGGGTCCTGAGCCAGAGGCGGAATCAGCGTGAGGAACAAGAAGGGAAGGAGGGAAGACATCGATTCAATCTCGCGGCTGTGGACTCTTGAGGGTTCTCGGAGGGACCCCCTCGGTGAGGATTGTCTGCTTGGTTGCGTTCGTTAAATTGGCTCTCGTCCTATCGACGAGGAGAAGCACCTTCTTGTTGGTATTCTCGATGAGAAGGGAGGCGGGTTTCTTGGGATCCATCATGGCCTGGATCCTCCAATCTCCAATCTGGAGGCTCTCCTGGGCCTTGCCCCCGATGGCCATGGTTGCTTTCTTGTTGCTGGCGGATGCCACCTGGATCAGAGCCAGTATGCGCATGGCTGGCTGCTTCTGCCTTGACCGTGCGATCCCATGACTCTGGTCGTCATAGACCTTCCGGACGCCCCGTTTCTCTTCGATGCCTCGCCAGTTATCGGCAGGGGGCACGAACTTGCGACTGACCTCCAAGGCCATCTCGATCGAGCTGATCAGATCGATCCTCGCGGATCCTTGAGAGATGTGCGCCTCAAAACCTTTCCCGCCCTCGATCACCTGCATCGTTCCGGGACTGTGCATGGACCAGGTCCAGCTGGCTGGATGATCGGCGGCCAGGTCGTCGTAGATGAGCACGGTGTTGCCATCGAGGACCACCACATGCCGTTGGAATCGCTGAAGTCCCGTCCCGGGATAGGCATGGGAGGCGTCTCCCATCGCGTACTGGATCTGTTCGCCGGAGAGGAAGCGTCGTATGGATCCATAGGCTTGGGGCTGGAAGGCTTGTCCCTTGTCGTCGATCAGGATCGTGTTGTGACCACGGCTGTGCTTGTACCACCCTTTGTAATGGGGGTCAGCATAAGCAATGTAGTAACCGCTACCGTAGAGCAGGGGCTGGCCGCCGATGAGGAGGTTGATGCTGTTCTGGTCCGCGTGCGCGTGATTGAAGGCGCCAAATGGGCTGGAGCGGAACGCTACATGTAGATCGCGCGGGATGTCGGCGAGATGGCTGTGTACGGAGACAACACCAATGCCTGCAAAGCTCCGTCCCTTGGGCAACTCAAGTGAGGACAGGGTCTCCAGTGCCTGGGGTGGGGGACGAAGGGAACCACGACGGAGGCGATACCAGGCGAAGGTGCTTTCCTTGGCCAGGGGAGAGGATGAAGCCTCGAGGCCCTTCTTCACGTACCAGGCTGCGAGCGGACTGGAGAGCTCGCGCGAGAGCACATCCATGAAGGCCAGGTAGCCCAGATGTGGCAAACCCCGTCGGTCGTAGCCGTCTCCGAAACCCACATCCCGAGACCCCGGCGGCCAGGTGTAGACCATGTAGCCGATCGTGTTTCGATACCAAGGGTGCGAGAAAAAGTCGACGCCGGTCAGGTCACGGAAGAGCAGGGGGATGTAGACGAGGGAGTCGAAGTTGGTGCGAAAGTAGTTGTTACCGTTGGCCCAACCTCCGTCGGCCTCACCCAGGAGGGGGGCACGGCCGATCCAGATCTCGTAGACATAGCTGGCCCAGGTGCGGGCCTCGGGGATCTCGCCCAGCGTGGCGAAGGCTGCGTATGCGAACTGACGCAGGATGGTCTGCCATGTGTGGGCCGCGAAGAACTGGGCTTCGAGGCGACCATGCCAGCGTCGATAGAGGCGGCTGGCCCGGATCCTGATCGCCGCGAGGATCCTGGCGCTCTGGGTCTTGTCCAGAAGTGAGTGACAAGAGTCGAAGCAGAGAGCCAGCGTCATGAGGCATGCGCCATCGGCGAAGTCGCTCACCTCGGGTGCCGTCACTCCCTTGGGATCGAATGCGGCCACCACCAGGGCATACTGCAGTGCCTTCTGGCCGTAGCGCTCGTCGCCCGTGATCAGCCACGCTTTGATGAGAGCTTCGCTGTTGCGCAGGATACGGCCACCGAGTTTCTTGCTGGCCCAGTCGGCGAAGCGTTGTGCCTGCTTGGCGTTCCTGCCTCTCTTCTTGGCGACTCCTTCCTCCTCACGCGGCACAGGTTGGCTGAGGGCCTGCCGCGCCTTGGTCAACAGGAACCTGGTTTCGGGTAGGGAGCGAACGCGATCTCGAAACGCCTCGACCTCCCCGGGCTCGATGAGGATGCGTGGATGCGTGCGGCGCACCTTGGCGAGCATGGCTTGCGGCGTGGGGGTGACGAAGACCCGGCTGCCCTGGCCTATCCTGAAGGAGGAGACCTGGGACCATCGCTCCTTCCCTCTTTGTGTCCGGCGTGAGAGCTGCCAGTACCAGACGCCTTCATCTAGCTGCCTGTGTGGGTTCCAGAGTGCCCACTCCCGATCCACGGTCTGCGTCTGTTTCTCAGGGAAGTCCCGGTTCTGAGAGATCCGGACCCGATAGGGCCCGCGTTTCGGAGCCCAACGTAGCGTGGGAGGGTTGACCGTTGCGAGTGTTCCGTCTCTGGGGAGCACGCCTCGCATCTGTTTGGGATGGGGAACGTCTGCGCTTGCTCTCTGCGCCTGGATGCTCGAAACGAGTGCTGCAGCAAGGAGGCAAGGCAGCCATGGCGAGGCTCGGGGACGTCTGCACATGCCCTCAGTACAGGCTTCTGGATCGCCTCTGGCAACGTAGAAGATGCAACAGATCTGCCCCTCTGTGTTCGAAATCGATGGAGGTCGTTCACCTGGAGTCGGTGAGAAGCCGATAACATCGGGTATTCCCCGTAGTGGCCACCAGTGGGTAAGCTTCTCTGGACGAGTGTGGGCGGTAGGATCGTGGAGAGGAAGACCGGAATGGATGTCGAGACGAGTGAGCCCAGCCGAGGCTTCAAGTTCAGCTGGGTGGACGCTGGCTGGCTCCTGCTCTTCTGCTTGTTGCTGCTACCCTACCTGCAGGTGCTCACGGCGATTTGGTTGGGTTCGGGGAGCCGTTCTTCGGCGAGCCTCGTGGCATTTCTTGGCTTCGTGATCTTCTCGGGACTGGCGTTCCGAAGGAGGCCCGTACCCGAGCCGCCGAAGTGGGCCCTGCCTGCATTCCTGCTTCTCTCCGCGGGAACGCTCATCTACGTGGTGAGCGTCGGACATGATGTGATTGCCGGCATGGGCCTTGCCAGCGCTCTCACCGGATCTGCCTATCTCTACTTGAGGGGTGGGCATGCCTGGCTCTGGGCCATGCGCTTCCCGCTTGTCCTCTACCTGTTGGCCATTCCGATTCCGGGCTTTCTGATGGGGGCGATCACACAGGGCCTTCTCATCTCCGCAACTGTGATCAGTTCGACGGTGCTCTCGTGGTTCTTGCCGGGTGTTGTGGTTCAGGGTTTCCACATCGAGTTCGACACAGGCAGTATCGCCATCGTGAACTCGTGCAGTGGATTGAGTGGGATCCTCCTCCTCATTCCCCTCACCGTGATCTTCGCCAGCCTGTTCCAACCCGTTGGTCGCATGCGCTTGGCCGTGGGGATCGTCTTGGCTCTCCTGCTCGCCTTCTCCAGCAACCTCTTCCGTATCCTCGCCACGGCTTTCCTGGTCCACTGGGGCAGTCCTCTGGGCACGTCGGAGTCCGCCCACGAAGTGCTAGGGTCCATTCCGATCCTTCTTTCCCTGGGAGTCCTCATCCTCTTCTTCTATCGATCCTCCAAGGCTCCTGCCGGGTCAATGGAGGAACCGCCAGATGCCGATACAGGGACGCTGAATCCAGAGTCGATGACGCGGCTGGATTGGACGAAAGCCTCTCTGTCCACGCTCGTGGTTGGGTGCGTGCTCTTGGGGATGGGTGAGTCTCGTCGCGCGAATCGGAGCTTCGACTTCTCTGACTTCCGGAGTCGAGTGGAGGCGGCCTTCGAAGGAGTGGATTTCGAACGTGTGCGATTCAAGGCTGAGAACCTACTGCCTGACGGTTACCTTTGCGTCGAACAGTCCGATCGAGAGATGCCTTTCTTCTCGATCTACGTTGGGTACTTTCCGCGCGAAGCTCTCGTGGAAAAGTCGCAGCATGACCCGAGAGTTTGTTACGCAACGCTTGGTTGGCAGCAGATCGGTGAAGTCACACGCCGGACGCTCGAATCCAGCAGTGGTGAAACCGTGGAGGTACAGAGCTTGCTATTCAGATCCGATGAACAGGATCGCGTCGTTTGGTTCTGGGTGCAAAGAGGGGGTGCCTCGGACCAGAACGAGGGAGGCACAGGCTCGACATTGGACGCGTTGTGGGCGGCTCGGACCGATTCCACCTGGGTTCGTCTCGAGCTGGATCCCGAGCTGGCAGAGCCCGAATGGGAGAGTGCTTGGGCGGACAGGATCCTCGAACTCAGGTTGGCCGTCGGTCAGGCCATGAACTGAACTCCTACTCCGGGGTGCCCGCGCTTCGCCTTCGTCGGAGCAGGAGGCCTGCTCCGACGATGCTCATGGCTGCGGCCATGAGCATTATGATTGTGGTTGGTTCAGGTGTGGGGGTTGCACTCCCTGATCCGGCGGGCGCCTGGGTCCGAAAACGGGAACCCTGGGAGGAACTGCTCTTACGGCTTCCCGCGCTTCGCCAAGCTCCTTGAGGCTCTGCGGGCACACCCACCTCGTCAACGATTGCAACGGCCGTACCCGTCGTAACAGCGAAGGGCTCTGGGGCTGGCGCGTTGGCGAGCCAGGGAGCGATGGTAAGCAGGAGCCAAAGCCCCATGCCAAGGGGGATACGGGTCATTGCACTTCAGGTATAGGGTTGGTAGGGACAGATGGGCAATTCTACCCTGATGTCCCAAAGATGCAATGTGCTTTGCGCGCCGTTCTCGTCCCCCTAGACGCCGCCGGCGGGGTCCTTATCAGCCGGGTTGATAGGATGAATCGTCTGGGTCAGTGGCTCGAAGCAGTAAACTTGCGGCGACGGAGCAACCAACCGGCTCCCAGTACGCTGGCTGCCGAGAGAAACATCATGAGAACGGTGGCTGGCTCCGGTGTTGCTGCCGCGCTTCCGCCATGCCTGCCCCCATGGTGACCATTTCCGCGCCTTCCCTGGGCCCATTTCCTCCATCGCTGCTTCCAACTGCGTTGCGCTAACTCAACGGAAGGAGCACTCGCTACCATCGACACCAAAATCGGTGAAGAGGTTGGTGCTGCGGGACTCGATGCTGGAGCTGCACCGGAGAAGAGAACAAGACACAACAGCGGGGAAGCCAGCTTCAGACAGTAGGACATGGAGAGAGTCTCTGTGAATGGGTGGGGAGAAGCACCCAGGATACTCTCAAGGTCGATCGTGCGCAACCCGTGACCGAATAACATCTAACAGCGATTCTCCCCCCGGCTCAACTGCCCTTGTCATGGGGCATTCGAGGACGCTTCCTTGGAGGCAGCTCGGACAACAACACTCTTTGGGTCGTTGTTCTGGATCGGACGAAGAGGAGAACCGTCTGATCTGGCTACGATCAGCTTCCTGGCAAAGTCATCTTGCGTCGACGGAGGAGCCATCCTGCGCCAAGGATGCTTGCACCCGAGAGCAGCATCATGACAATGGTCGCAGGCTCCGGGGTAGGGGCCGAGCTGCCCCCGCCGTGTCCACCCCGGCTTCCGTGTCCACCCCGGCTTCCGTGTCCACCCCGGCTTCCGTGTC
>JAJRTL010000450.1 GCA_024278315.1 Planctomycetota bacterium
CAAGTGGAGAGGAGTGGGACACTCATGGATTGCGTAGACGAGAGCGTGATTCTGAGGAATGGCGCTGGTAGCGGGACATGGGGCAGCGGGCTGGCCAGGAAAACCCTTGTCTTCGGCTTGGCGCTGGAAATTCGACCGTGATTCCTACTCCATGAGGCCACTCGGTCGCGGCTCGTACATGGGTGGGCGTCCTACCGGCATCGATCTGACCCCAGCTCTGGAGTCCTGCCCGCTCTCCCGCCCGGAGTTCGCTTTGACGACCCCTTTGGGGAGCCAACCTCGCCCACCACAGCAAACCCCAGCGCCCCTCGGCAAACCACCGCGGGGCGCTGGCATGTACGAAGCCCGCCCGAAGGTCGTATGTGTGGTGGGGCTTGCAGTCTGCTGCCGCAACCGGTTCGAGTTCGTGGCGAGCATGCGCATTGGGTTCCCCAAGCAAGAATGGGGGGCCTCGGACCGGCACCAGTGCGCTTGCTCTCCGCGAACACCTGGAGAGCGGTGAATCTGGTTAACAGGCAGCTTCTGGGGTGACGATGTCCAAGCTCGGTCATCACTTCGTCTCTGGAAGAGTTGAGATGAGGAGAGGCGTTCGAGTTGTGATCATCAGGCATCTGTGCCTGTCTGCTGGCGTACGGAATTGGCTTTGGCTGGACCTCAACTTCGCCGCGACCGTGCAGGTCAATAGCGGCCCGTACTGCGGGGTGCGTTGGCCCCACTTTGAGGTGATCTTTGGGCGATTGCGTCGGAGCTATTTGGGTGAGGTGGGGTACGGAGCTGCCGCCGTAGGAGACTCCGGTGAGGCGAGGGAGGGATGTGGGGAGGAGTCGGGTCTTGACAGGTGCATGGGGGCGGAGCTAACTCTCTTTGCTCTCCGCCCCGTGCATGGACTTTCGAGGATCACCCTGGACATGACCCGTTCTCTTCACTTGGGCCTTCTACTCGTTGTTCTTGGCTTGGCCTCCTGTGGGCAACCCTCGGAAGCGGGGCACGAGGGGGCGGCTGGCGAACGTCTCTGGATGCCTTCCGACCTAGTCCCTCTTGGGGAGACAATGGTGGGCAAGACCTTCTATGGGAAGATCCCTCTTCAGAATCCTCAGCTGCGATCCCACAAGATCCTCGAGGTCAAGGGATCCTGCGTTTGCCAGGACATTCGCCTGGAGAGCGAGGGGCAGGCGCGCAAGGCTTCCGGCATCTTGACCCATCCTCTCGTTGTAGCGCCGGGCGGGAGCGTGGTGTTGGAGTTTGCGCTCATGGTGGGCTTGGGGCCTCATGATGTCAGCTTTTCCATTCAGACCGATGACCCCGAGAATCGTGAGTTTTCGGTAAGGGCCCGATACGTAGGGATCCCTCTGTTCGAGCTGAATGGCGATGCTGATGGCGCAGGCATTGTGAGTTTGCCGCCCATGGCGGTGGGTCGCACTCAGTCCTTCCACGTTCGTGTGCGGCGTCACGATGGAAAGCCCTTCCGCCTCCTCGATGTGCCCGAAGGCCTGCCTGATCATGTAGTCATGGCCTGGAAGGCTCAAGAGGATGGGAGCACCTGGTCGGTGACTGGGCAAATTGTACCGGCGTTGGCTTCCATGTCCTCGTTGGGGGGGAGGCTATCGATCCGCACGGATGCAGGAGAGCCACTGAGGCTTTCAGTCATCGCTCCTGTGCAGAAGTTGATCGAGAGGACACCGGACCGGCTCTTGTCCTTCGGCATCGTGCGCAAGGAGAAGGGGAGCACACGCACCTGGACGCTTCGACTGACCCGGGAAGGGAGTCTCTCTCCGCACCGGATTCTCATTGAGGGAAGGAAGGGGGCTCGGCATGTCCTCGACTGCGAGTGGGAACTCCGGGAACACGGTGCAGTCGTCGTGATCCGAGGGCGAGTGGTGCCAGGTTCCATCCGCGGAAAGTTCTCGGGAAGAATTGTCGTCGAGTTCTTGAGCACAGACTCATTGCCGCGTACGCAAAGCATTCGCTATTCCGGTTTTCTGATGTAGCCGTAGAGCATGAGGCTGGAAGCACGCCCGCGCCAAAGAGCCAGAAGCTACGATCGTGCGCATCCTTGGATGCCTGAGAGATTTCTCTTCACGCATGTTGATCCGATGAAGTTGGCTCGCTACCGTTCGCGTGCCCCAGTTGCTATGCACCCGAACCGGTGAGGAATCCATGCTCTCCGCTCTCCGCTCTCCGCTCTCCGCTCTCCGCAATTCTGCTGACCTTGCTCTGCGCATTGGCCCCTGAGGTCCGGGCGCAAGACTGTCCCCGCGGAACGGTAGGTGGTACACACTCCTACCCCAATGGGAGTTTCAAAGGGCATACGCCAAGGATCACTGAGCAGAAAGAGAGCATCATTGACGATTCTCTGGACATCCCCCAGGACTCGAGCGACCAAGGGGATGGTGTAGATACGGCAACGGGCGCATCGCAAGACCGCGTTACCCTCGTGTCTGGACTGTATGCGGGGTACAGCTCGTTCGATCTCGACAATGACATCGACAATCCGGCTTTAGGAGGTCGCAGCTTTTCAGGCGTAGGACCCCAGAATCCGTTTGGTCCTGGGTGGGTCTTGATGCTGGGGTGGTACATGCCACCTCCGATCCCGGTTCCTGACTGCGAATACAATCCTCTGCAGAATGGTTGCCAGCCATCAGAATGGGTGTTCGAGATTCCCTATCGGCCTGCGGATCCCGTGAGTTTCGGCGGTGGCTCGGTGGGGGGGCGCACCGCCAGAGCGATCACCGTCGCGGGTGTTTCGCTCACTGCCTACGACTACACTCCCATCGATGGGACGAGCCGCGTGAGTTTTGACTGGGTGGCTATTGGGACCACGGCCACGCCTCGGATCTTCGTCAAATTGAACTATGGCATCACCTACGAGTTCGAAGGCTATGGGAACACCCAGATCCACCTGATGAAGTGGCGCATGATCCGTGCCTATCGGGGCGATTGGGCGAGCCCTGATTGGGAGCGTCTCTATTTCTACGATTCCACATATGGGCACGGTGGACTGATCCGGGTGGTGGACCAGCGTGGCGTGAGGACGAACATGACCTGGTCTCAGGTCCCGGTCGGCCAGGCTTCTGAATGGCGCATTACCAAGATCAGCCAACAGGAGCCTGAGGGTGCGGTCAACAGTTGGGTCCAGTACCCTTGGCTTGACCTGGATTCCATCCTTGAGTACGAGGACGGCTATCTGGTGGCTGTGAAACGTAAACCTCGCCTGGTTCGCCACGATGTGACCAGCAAGACTGGCGATGGAGCTCTCGACCCAGGGCTCACCATCGAGCCGGTCCGTCGTTTCGTATACGACATGGGCTCTTCCATGAGCAAGAAGCCCCTGATCAAGATCTACGAGGACCTCGATGGAGGGACGCATCAATCGGACTTCAGCGATTGTCGCCTGCTCGTGTCCTACATCTATCAGGGCACCCAGGGGAGCGAACTCCCATGGCGTGTTCAGGAGAAGAACACCGGTCCCGATCGCGCAGGCAACTACGCTGTGGACAGCTTCACCTACGATGATGTCAATCAGCGCAATACCTGGATCGACGACACCGGAGTCAAGCGGATCTATACGCACACAAAGCTGGGCGCCGTCTTCAGCCATGGGAATACCAGCTACTCGGTGCGGCACCTGGCTGGCAACCGTGCGATCACGAGATACGAGATTCAAGATCCGAACAGCCCCCGACAAGGTTACTTCCAGTACGGGAGCCGGGTCACGACCTATGACTACGTCAACTGCTCCTGCGGTGCGCCCTCGACGATCACGTATCCCAGTGGACTCAAATACGCGTGGGAATTCGATGATGAGAAACGAGGGCTCCCGACAAAGCTGACCGTCACGGGAGGCGACGGTGCTCTGACTCGCGTCTGGAACTGGAGCTACTATCCGCGCTCGGCCCATCACAAGATACGTGATCAGCTCAAGAGCAGAATCGACCCGTCATCCTACATGATCTACCATGCCTTTGGTGTAACCAATGGCGTCCTCAAGATCACCAATCGTGCCGGTGGCATCTCGGGCCCTATTCTGAGCGAGAGAGAATACAACAGCTACGGGAATCCTGTGTGGATCGAAGGGGAGTCCTTCAGCGTCGAGGGCGGTGGTAACAGCAAGGCGCGCGTGGAGCTTGTCTACGGGACGGATCCGGCCTCCCCTGACTACCAACTCCTCAAGACGGCGAAGCGGATCCATGGTTCGACGACCTTCTCCAGCAGTTTCTCCTACGAGGGGCCCGGGTATCTGGTTTCCACAACCGATACCAAGGGGAGAACCACCCTCGTCCAAAACAACTACATGGGTTGGCCTACAAAGATCCCCCTGCCTTCGACCCAGTCAGGCTACTTGAGTGGGACAGGGGGCATGCCGAGTCATGGAGGGCGGATCGATCTTGAGTATGATCTGCGTGGCCAGGTGAGCGTGCTCAAGCAGTACGCCTACACCAAGAGCGGAGGAGCCTATCCCAAGGCCACTGTGGAGCAGAGATGGCTCTACGATGGTCTGGGACAGCTCGTCTACCACAAGGTGGATCGGGCCCATCTGACAACGTCGTCGGCAACCTGGATGACCACGGCCTACGAGTATGACGGGGCTGGCAGGCTCATGGCCGTGGCCGGTCCCACCGGCAAGGTGACCGCCTTCGAGATCGACGGCTACAACCTGCCTTACCGTATTCTCGAAGAAGTGGGCGCGGGCGCTACGCGGATCCGTAAATTCGGTTTTGATGTCAATGGTGGGCTGCAGGAGATGATGAGCAGCCCCATCACCGGCAAGCCCTACACCAACCAGAAGATC
>JAJRTL010000451.1 GCA_024278315.1 Planctomycetota bacterium
CTGAACGGATTGTGGGCGGAAGGGCCAGTAGATGTTGTAGTTGCCCGAGGACCTGAGGGCTGCGGAGGGAGAAACGTACTTGGTCTGGGCGCTGAGCCCGCCAACGATAAGAGCTGTGGCTGCGGCTGTAGCTGCAGCTGGAAGAAGAATCTTGGACATCGTCAGGATTCCTTTGCGCCAGGGCGGCGCAGAGAGAGAGAGAGAAAGAGATTGAGAGAGAAAAGAAGAGGAAGAAGGGCCGCGGGAGAGTCAGCGAAGGGAAACGCCTGGCCGCCCCCCCATTGGGGAGTTCTCGTTACTCGGTGGTTGGAGGTCTCAGTGGTCGAGATACCGGGGGAGCGTGGAGATCCACGTCGCCAGACCAGCGGATGATAGGACGGAAACAATCGAAGGAATGTTCCGTTAGGCATGCCTTAGGGAGGAAATATTCCCGCCTTGTTCTTTCAGCCACGTGGATGAAAGCGAGCGTGGAGGCCTCGGAGCCGCTTCTGGTCGACCTGGGTGTATCGTTGGGTCGTGGCCAAGGAGGCATGTCCGAGGAGTTCCTGCACCGACCGGAGATCAGCGCCTCCTTCAACCAGGTGTGTGGCAAAGCTATGCCTGAGGGTATGTGCAGAGGGAATGCGGGGCAGGCCTGCGCGGCGCGAAAGCTCGGCGAGGATCCGGTTGATGCGTCGTCGGTCCAGGGGGCGCCCCCGATGGCTGAGGAAGATCTGTTCCACTCGGCCCGGGGACTGAAGACGGAGAAGCGGCCTCTCCTCGTCCAGGTAGGCCTCCAGGCTTTCCTGCGCAGGTCCGGCGATGGGGACCAGGCGCTCCTTGCCACCCTTGCCCATGACCCGAACCAGGGAGAGGTCGAGTCGCACCGAGTCGACGCGCAGCTGAATGAGTTCGGAAACGCGCAGACCGCAGGCGTAGAGCAAGATCAAGAGAGCCTGGTTACGGCGTCCCAGGGCCTGCTCTGGTTGGCAGGCCTTGAGGAGAGACGCTATGGCTTCACGGGAGAGAACCAGCGGAAGCTTTTCGGGGATCTTGGGACTGTGCAAGGCCTGGGCCGGGTCCCGGGGCAGCATCTGGTTGAGGTAGAGGTAGGCGAAGAAGGAGCGGATGCTCGCACAGGCACGAGCCACGGTGGCGGCAGCGTAGCGCTGTCGCAGTCTCCCGAGATGGCCCTCGAGGTCGAGCTCCCTGATCGCGGACGGGTCCTGGAGAGACCGGGAATCGAGGTCTTCGTTCAGACGTTCCAGATCCCGGCGGTAGGCCTCGATCGTATGGGGAGAGGCCAAGGCCTCAGCCGCCAAAAAGTCGAGGAAGGAGAGGAGTGCATCTTCCACATCGAATAGCATCCCCAGGCGAGCAGGTCATGCAAGATGTGGGTGGCAAGAAACCAACCGTGATGAAGACCGAGGATCCGAGTCCAGAGAGCGTGCAGGAAGAAATGGGAGATACCCGCAAGAGCCGCATGTTGCCGCTGCGCGCATCCGTGTTGGGGTCGCCCTGGTTCCTGCCCACAGCGGGTCTCATCGTCCTCTTGGATCTCCTGAGCAAGGCCTGGGCGTGGACCTTCGTGCCCGAGCACGGTACCAAGATCCAGGTCATCTCGACCGAGTACTCCCGACAGCTCTACGCGGTCGTGGATGGCTTCTTCTATATTGCCAATGAGGAGAATCCGGGCACGGTCTGGGGGCTCTTCCAGAGCTTCACCGGTGGGCTCACGATCCTCAGGATCGGGATGGTCGTCTTCCTTCTCGTCTTTGCAGGGATGCTGGCCCGGCGTTACCGACTGGCCATGGTGGGCCTCGCCTGCGTCATGGGGGGAGCTCTCGGAAACCTCTACGACAACCTGTTCACGTCCGAAGGAGTGAGGACCCCGGGTGCCGTGAGGGACTTCCTGGACTTCTACTTGCCGCTGCCCTGGATGGAGCAGGCCTACCACTATCCCACCTTCAACATTACGGATGCCTCCATTCTCGTGGGGGCCTTGCTCCTTTTCCTTGGCCTAGGCGAGAAACCGGACCCTGCCGATGAGTCCAGCTGAGTCCAGACTGGAGTGCCCGCTGCTGCCGGGACTGACCTTGCGAAATCCCCTCATGACCGCGTCGGGGACCTACGGGGCAGGCCTGGAGGGCGATCAGTTCGGAGATGTGGCGCGGCTGGGAGCTCTGGTCACCAAGACCGTGACGCCTCATCCGCGCGCCGGGAATCCACCACCCCGCATCCACGAGACCTCGGGCGGGATGCTCAACTCCATTGGGCTTGAGAATCCCGGTGTCGATGCCTTTCTCGAGAACGATCTCGCGCGGGCTCTCGAGTTGGGACCGCCCATCTTCCTGAACGTCGCGGGCGAATCGCATGAGGAGTTCGCGAGCGTGGTCGAGAGAGTGCAGGGCTCCGGTGCGGCCGCGCTGGAGGTCAATCTCTCCTGCCCGAACGTGCAGGGTGGCGCCCTCCCCTTCGCAACGGACGCGAAGGCCTGCGAGAAGCTCATCGCGGACCTGGTCGGGATTTCGGAGCTGCCCCTCTTCGTGAAGCTCACGCCCAACGTGACCAGGATCACGGAGATCGCCCAGGCAGCCGAAGCCGGCGGAGCCCAGGGGTTGACGCTGATCAACACGCTCCTCGGCCTTGCCGTCGACTGGCGTCGGCGCGAGGCGCGGATCGGCCTGGGAATGGCGGGGTACAGTGGACCGGCAATCAAGCCAGTGGCTCTCCGCTGCATCTACCAGGTGCGGCTGGTCACGCAACTGCCCATCCTGGGTGTCGGAGGGGTCAGCAGCGCGGAGGACGTGTTAGAGTTCCTGGTGGCGGGGGCCAGTGCCGTGCAAATGGGTACGGCATCCTTCCGGAATCCCCTGGCGGCCCTCCAGGTTCTCGAGGATCTGGAAGATCTCCTCAGGGAGGATGGCTCCACGGTCCGAGGAATCACGGGGACCATGCGCTTGCCTGGTCAGGCAGGGACCATGTGAAGAAAGAACTCATCAAACGCGAGGTGGCTGAGAAGGCGGTGGAGATCTATCTCCGCCTTGCTTACGGAGCTGGCAGCGAGCACAAGGCGCGCTCGATGTTCGTGGATGAGGATTCGGGGGACGAGAAGAGCGTATTTCTGGTCTTCCATGAGGAGACTCGATTGCGCCCCGAAGCGAGGGCCTCTTCGCTGATCGAGCCATCCAACGCACTGCAGCGATTCGCGATACGGCTGGGTAATCGCAATTATCCATTCATGAAGCTCATCCTCCAGGAGCATCTCGTCCGGGGGGAGTTCTATTTCGGAGTGGATACCCACGACCAGATGGAGCTCAAGCCCGGGATGCCGGATTACGAGAGCTGGCTCAAGGTGAAGCGATTCAATCTGGAGCTCAAGAAGGTCATCGACAAGACCTTTGAGCAGGAAGGGGTGCCCACACTGGCCATGACGCGGCGTACGCAGGAGAGCGAGAATCAGAACCTGCATCCCAAGCCCCGAGGCCAGTGGATCCTGATCGTCGACGATGAAATCGAGGAGGCTCGCACCCTGGAGCAGTTCCTGTGGCGGCAGGGGTTCGATGTCGCGCGAGCCAGGAACGGCCGGGAGGCGCTGGAGGCACTGGATCACCTCGACCCGGTGCTTCTCGTCCTGGACTGGGAGATGCCGGAGATGGATGGTCTGACCCTGATCCAGGAACTCAGGAATCGGGAGCAGACCCGGGATCTTCCGATCGTTCTGACCTCGGCCAGCCAGATGATGACCCCCGAAAAGAGCCTAGCTGACAGTTTCTTGGCCAAGCCCTACGACTCCACCGATCTGATCCAGATGGTGGACTACCTCCTTTCTTCTGGCTCCTGAAGCAGTTCGGACCTGGAGGGGTGCAAAGAGGCCTTCCAGGTCCTATCCTTGTTCGCCGTGATTTCCCAGTCCACATCCCGAGTCTCCTGGTCTCTTCTGGTCACCCTGTGTATCTGGGTGGCGAGTGGAGAGGGAATGTCCCTGAATGGCCAGGGGGCTTCCCAACGCCGGCAGGCCCAGAGGGCGGCTCAGCAGAGTCTGTCGCATGGCTTCTTGTTGGATGTGAGTTGTCCAGGTGAATCGGTCGAAGACTCCTGTGAGCTGCAGGTCGGCGAGCGTATTTCACCCGACCTGGCCTTGGCCAGCGACTTCGAAGCTCGCGGCTGTCTGCAAGACGGCGGAGCACATGGTTACCTCCTTCCCCTGGCTCGTGCTCCCGGTCTCTGATTCCAGATCCATCGAAACGAAGAAGAAGACAGACAGGGTGTAGCAATCAGAGGTCTCCCTGGGGACCATTTCAGGAAGGGAAGAAGCATGGCGATCGATTTTGGTAGTTTCTCGACGAAGATCGGGAAGGGCATCCAGACCGTCTTCGGCTCGCAGAACGAGCGTGAGATCAAGAAAATGCGACCGCTCGTCAAAGAGGTGAACAACCTCGAAGACTGGGCCATGGAGCTGGACCACGCGGGGATCCTCGCGAAGGTCGCGGAATGGAAGGACAAGGTGCGGGACGGACGGGCGACTCTGGATGACGCCCTCCCTGAGATGTTTGCGATGACGCGGGTGGCTGCCATCCGGACTCTCGAGATGCGACATTACGATGTGCAGCTCATCGGTGGCATCGTTCTCCACCGGGGTATGATCGCCGAGATGGTCACCGGCGAGGGCAAGACCCTCGTAGCCACCCTGGCGGCCTCGCTCAATGCGCTCGCGGGAGAGGGTGTCTACGTCGTCACGGTCAACGACTATCTCGCGCAACGTGACCGCGATTGGATGGCGCCCATCTATGAGTACCTAGGTTTCACGGTAGGAGCGATCCAGAGCCCAATGCGCCCCGATGAGCGCCATGATCACTATGGCAGCGACATCACCTACGGCACCAACAACGAGTTCGGCTTCGACTATCTGCGCGACAACATGAAGCACAGAGCGGAGGACCAGGTCCAGAAGAATCTGAACTACGCCATCATCGACGAGGTCGACTCCATCCTGGTCGACGAGGCCAGGACGCCTCTCATCATCTCGGGTGAACCCGATGACGAGAGCGACAAGTATCTCATGGCGGATCGGATCGCCCGACAACTCAAGGAAGAAGAGGATTTCGAGATCAAGCTGAAGGAGAAGAACGCGGTCCTGATCGAATCGGGGATCGAGAAGGCCGAGAAGATGGCGGGCGTCGACAGTTTCTACACCGATCCCAAGAACATGGATTGGCCCCACCACATCGAGAATGCGTTACGGGCCCATCACATCTACAACCGGGACAAGGAATACGTCGTCGAGGGCCAGGAGATCGTTATCGTCGACGAGTTCACCGGGCGCAAGATGTCCGGGAGGCGATGGAGCGATGGACTGCACCAGGCGGTTGAGGCCAAAGAGGGCATTAAACCGCGTCAGGAACTCCTGACGCTTGCGACTATCACCTTCCAGAACTATTTCCGCTTGTTCAAGAAGATCGCCGGCATGACCGGAACGGCCATGACGGAGGCCGCAGAGTTCGAGAAGATCTACAAGCTCCAGGTCATCGCCATTCCGACCAACAAGCCTCTGATCCGGGATGACCAGGACGACAAGATCTATTTGGGCGACAAGGACAAGTACGATGCGATCCTCGAAGACGTGATCCAGATGCACCGGGACAATCGCCCTGTCCTGATCGGAACGACTTCGATCGAGAAGTCGGAACGACTCTCCAAGATGTTGGAGAACCATGGGATCGAACACGAGGTACTGAACGCCAAGCACCATGAGCGGGAAGCCGAAATCGTCGCGATGGCTGGCGATCCCGGGCGAGTGACCGTCGCCACCAACATGGCCGGGCGTGGAACCGACATCAAGTTGGGCGAGGGCGTCAAGGAACGAGGCGGCCTGCACATCATCGGGACCGAACGGCACGAGAGTCGACGCATCGACAACCAGCTCCGTGGGCGTTGTGGTCGCCAAGGTGACATGGGAAGCACGCGTTTCTACCTGAGCTTCGACGACGACCTCATGAAGATCTTTGCCCGGGACTGGGTCAAGAGCGTGATGGAGAAGCTCGGTCTCAAAGAAGGCGAAGCCATCGAGAGCGGCATGGTGAGTCGCGGACTGGCCAAGGCACAGAAGCGCGTCGAAGCACGGAACTTCGAGATCCGCAAGAACCTGCTCGAGTACGACGAGGTGATGGACAAGCAGCGCAAGTTCATCTACCGCGAGCGCAACGATGTGCTTCGCAATGAAGGACTGCGAGACAAGATCCTCGGGATGTACGATCAGGAACTCGAGTTGATCCTGGATCAGGTCGCGGGTGATCCGGATATCGAAGTGGATTGGGATGGTCTGGAAGAGTGGTGGACCAAGAAGTTTGGTCCTGAGCGCCCCATGCCTTTCATCAAGGAGGCCGAGCGCGAGGACCTCTTCGACCTGCTTTCGAAGGTCGTCGAGGAGTTCTTTGACAAGCGGCAGAAGGAGTTCGGGGACGAGGAGTTCATCGAACTCGAGAAGTTCCTCCTGCTCAACATCCTGGATGACAAGTGGAAGAAGCACTTGAAGGCCATGGATGATCTGAAGGCCGGCATCAACATGCGCGCCTATGCCAATGTGGACCCCAAGAACGAGTTCAAGAAGGAAGGCTACGTCAAGTTCGATGAGCTCAAGGCGGCCATCGCGCGAGAGCTGACGGATTTGTTCTTCCGCGTCGAGATCCAACGCGATGACATGGAGCTCCAGGATCCGACGATACACACCCACCCCCACGAGCCGATGGGGGAGCTGCCACCTGATCCGCAGGAAGCCGCTGCGATGTTGCAGGCCATGGCCGCGGCGGGTCAACTCCCGCCCGAGATCATGGAGGCTCTCGCCGCCGGTGCAGAGATCCAGGTCGGGCCCGCCGATGGTGTCCCGCCAGCAGAACAGGTCGATCCCTCCGACCTTCCACCCGAGGAAAGACCTCTTCCCCCCGAGGTTCTCTCCAAGACCGGTCGCAACGAGCCCTGCCCTTGCGGTTCTGGGAAGAAGTTCAAGAAGTGTCACGGAGTACAGACCTAGAGATGCTCCGATCCCCGGAGCGGCCCCGTCGGCCGCCCGTATCGCGGTTCGTGCTGCTCCTCTATGACGCGGTCTTCCTGATCGCCTTTCTGTTCTATTCGCCCATCGTCTTGCTCAAGATGATCCGGTCGAAGGCATACAGGGTGGCGTTCAGGGAGCGGACCGGCCGGCTACCCATCCTGGAGAAGCGGCCTCGGATCTGGCTGCATGGCGTATCCGTGGGAGAGATCAAGGCTGCCCAGCCCCTGGTCCATGCCATCCAGGATCAGCATCCCGGTATCGAGATCGTCGTCAGTGCGACGACACCCACGGGGCGTGCCGAGGCCGAGAGGCTCTATCCAGAACTACGTGTCATCTACTACCCTCTCGACTTCGGTCCCTTCCCGGGAAGGGCCCTGGACCGCATTCAACCCGACCTCCTCCTCCTCATGGAACTCGAGCTGTGGCCAGGTCTGCTGAATGCCGCCGAGCGCCGGCGGATTCCTGTGGTTGTCGTCAATGGACGCATCTCCCAGCGAAGTTTCCGAGGCTACGGGCGCGTGTCGTGGCTCCTTCCCCAACTCGATCGTATCGATCTCTTCTGCGTCCAGAACGAGATCTATGCGGAGAGGATCCGTTCCTTGGGGGTTCCCGAGGACAAGATCCAGGTCACCGGAAATCTCAAATACGAGGCCATCCAGATCCAGGAGGAAGGCGTCGAGGCCCCGACCGACCTGATCCAGGCTCTGGCCATAGGAACCGAGGACATCGTGCTCGTCGGAGGCTCCACGCATTCCGACGAGGAGGAGAAATTGGCGCGAGTCACCCTGGAGCTTGAGAATCGCAGTTCGAGGAAGTTTCGTTTGATCGTCGCCCCTCGGCACGCGAACGAGCGAGGAGGAGCGGCAAGGGACGATCTTCTGCGTGTCCTGCAGAAGGAGGGGGACAGTCGCGATGTCCTCCTTTGGACCGAACTACGGGCGGGACGCTCACAGGCATCCGAGGATGCCTGGCTGGTCGTGGATACGATCGGCGAACTCGAAAGGGTCTACAAGATGGCTCATTTCGTGTTCGTGGGCGGAAGCCTGATACCACACGGTGGGCAGAACATGTTGGAGCCGGTTGCACTCGGCAAGCCGACCTTCTTCGGACCCCATGTCGCAAACTTCCAGACGGACGTCGAGTTCTTGTTGGAGGTCCGGGGGGCCATCCAAATCCGGGACGAGGCGGAGCTGGTCGAGAAGCTCCTCGTGATGCTGGAGGATCCGGCCGAAGCGCAGGGCTACGTGGAGCGGGCCTGGTCGGTGCTTCGTGAGAACAAGGGAGCTACGGAACGAAGCATGTCGTGTCTACGGCCGCTCATCGAGGCCTCCGTCACTCTTTGAACCTACATGCTGGCAGCCCTTCCTACTTCATCCAGACGAGGATGAGGATCATGAGAACGGCCAGGAGCGTCAACGCAAACGAGGTGCGGTCATGGCTTGTGATCTCTCGCAGGGAACTCATTGGGCTCTACTCCGGGAACGGAAAACTCGATAGGGATCAGGCATTCCCTATTCTCTACGAACAATCCAGCGAGGAGTTCAGGCTTCTACCTCGTGAATCTGCTTTGTATAGTCTTTCGACGGCACTGAATTCACGCGATCCGTGCCGTAAAATCACTATCCAAGCGTGTTTTTTTCTATCCGATGGTGGGGCATTCACCCGATGACATGCTCCAGCGCCCGAAAAAGGGACCCCTCGATGTCCAAAGAGCTCCGAGTCTTCACGAGCGAATCTGTCAGTGCCGGCCATCCCGACAAGGTCAGTGATGCCATTTCCGATGCCATCCTGGATGCCTGTCTGGCCGAGGATCCAACGAGTCGAGTGGCTTGTGAGACCCTGGTGACGACCGACCATGTGACCGTGGCGGGAGAGATCACGACGCAGGCCAAGGTGGACTACGAGAGTGTCGTACGCGAGGCCATCCGCAAAATCGGCTACACGCACGCGGACATCGGTTTCGATGGCGCGACCTGCGAGGTCATCGTGCGCCTGCATACGCAGAGCGAAGACATCTCCCAGGGAGTCACCGAGGGTGCGGGAGATCACAAGGATCAGGGGGCCGGAGATCAGGGCCTCATGTTTGGTTTTGCCTGTCGGGAGACCGAAGCCCTCATGCCCTTGCCGGTCCACTACAGCCACCGAATCCTGGAAGCGCTGGATGAGAAGCGCCGTAGCAAAGAGTTGGCCTGGTTGCGTCCGGATGCCAAGTCCCAGCTCACGGTGGAGTACGACGAAGCCGGGAAGCCTGTACACGTGAAAACCATCGTCGTGTCGACGCAGCACAGTGACGATGTCGACAACAAGACCATTCGCACCGAAGTCAAGAAGGTCGTGTGCGCTGTCCTGCCCGCCGACCTGGTGGACGATCAGACGACCTGGCACATCAACCCCACGGGCAGATTCGTCGTCGGTGGGCCGCATGGTGATTGTGGTCTGACGGGACGCAAGATCATCGTGGATACCTATGGCGGGATGGGACGTCATGGCGGAGGTGCCTTCTCCGGCAAGGATCCGAGCAAGGTGGATCGCTCCGCTGCCTACGCCGCTCGATGGGTGGCCAAGAACCTCGTGGCAGCAGGACTGGCCGATCGTTGTGAGGTCCAGGTGAGCTACGCGATCGGCGTCGCCGAGCCGACTTCGATCCGCGTGGACAGTTTCGGCACAGGAAAACTGGGCGACGACGAACTGGACCAGCTCGTCCGGAACTGCTTCGACTTGCGTCCCAAAGCCATCATCGAAGACCTGAAGCTCCTGCGGCCCGTGTACTCACCGACCTCTTCCTATGGGCACTTCGGCCGAGAAGGGGAGGGCTTCACCTGGGAGAAGCTCGACAAGGTGGAGGAGCTCAAGGAGAAGGCCGCGGCCCTCAGCAAGTCCTGAACTTCTGAAGAGAAGGGCTTGTATATCGGTATATCGCGATATATTGATGGAGTAGCGGCTCCGCCAGATCCAGGCGAGGGGCTCGCAGATACAAGGAATTCAAACGAGGTAGATAGACATGGTCGAAACCACTGAGAAGCCCAAGTTCAAGGTCGCGGACCTCTCCCTGGCGGATTGGGGAAGAAAGGAAATCAACCTGGCAGAGAAGGAGATGCCCGGTCTCATGGCCCTGCGCCAGAAGTACGGCACCGAAAAGCCCCTCAAGGGAGCCCGGATTGCCGGCTGCCTCCATATGACCATCCAGACTGCCGTGTTAATGGAGACCCTCATCGAGCTCGGAGCAGAGGTCACCTGGTCCTCCTGCAACATCTTCTCGACGCAGGATCACGCGGCGGCGGCCATGGCCAAGGCCGGGATCCCGACCTACGCCTGGAAGGGCGAGACCGAGGAGGAGTTCATCTGGTGCATCAAGCAGAGCCTGGATGCCTTCGAGGGTGGCAAGTCCCTCAACATGATCCTGGACGACGGGGGTGACCTGACGCAGATCGTGCACGACGAATACCCACAGCTCATCGACGACATTAAGGGCCTCTCCGAGGAGACTACGACCGGCGTGCATCGGCTCTACCAGATGTTCAAGGACAATGAGCTCAAGATGCCGGCCATCAATGTCAACGACTCGGTCACCAAGAGCAAGTTCGACAACCTCTACGGTTGCCGCGAGTCGCTCTGCGACGGCATCAAACGCGCCACCGACATCATGTTGGCTGGCAAGGTCGCCGTCGTGGCTGGCTATGGCGATGTCGGCAAGGGTAGCGCCCAAAGCCTTCGAGGCTTTGGTTCACGCGTCCTGATCACCGAGATCGACCCGATCTGCGCCCTGCAGGCCGCCATGGAAGGCTACGAGGTCGTTACGATGGAAGAGGCCGCCAAGGTTGGCGACATCTTTGTCACCACCACCGGTTGCAAGGACGTCCTGACCGGGGCTCACATGGAGGTCATGAAGGACGAGGCCATCATCTGCAACATCGGTCACTTCGACATCGAGATCGAGGTAGCCTACCTCGAGGGCCGCGACGATATCAAAAAGACCGAGATCAAGCCGCAGGTGGACCAGTACACCTTCCCCGATGGCCACAGCGTCATCGTCCTGGCCGAGGGTCGTCTCGTGAATCTGGGATGCGCCACTGGCCATCCGAGCTTCGTCATGAGTAACTCCTTCACCAACCAGGTCCTGGCCCAGATCGAGCTCTGGAAGAATGGCGATCAGTATCCCATCGGGGTCCATGTCCTGCCCAAGCTGCTGGACGAGGAGGTGGCTCGTCTCCACCTGGACAAGATCGGAGTCAAGCTCAGCAAGCTCTCGCCAGACCAGAGTGAATACCTCGGCATTCCCATCGAGGGCCCCTTCAAGCCAGAGCACTATCGCTACTAGGATGCCCTTCCAGGCCTGGATCCTGGTGGCATGAGCCCCAGAAGGACGCAGAGGGAGCCATCTGCGTCCTTTTCCATTTCGGGGCTGTGGGTTAAGCTGGATCGCTTGTCAGAGTCGGAGCGGGGGCCCACCCGGACCGACGTCCGGTCTGCCGCCCCGCCGACCGTCGCAGAGCTTCTCGAGCATCGGTCCTGGAAGGTCTGCATCTTCGCGGAGAGGAAACATGAAGAAAGCCAAAGGCTTTACCCTCATCGAGCTTCTGGTCGTCATCGGCATTCTTGGGCTCTTGATGGTGTACCTGCTCAAGAACGTCGCTGGAGGGCAGATCTCTGCCAAGGTCTTCGCCAACGAGAAGAACCTGGAGTGGTGGTACGAGCAGATCGAGACCTACAAGCTTCGCCACAAGAAATACCCGAAGGGGGGGGGCAGTGAATTGTTCCGCACGATGTGGAACAGCAATGTCTTCAACAAGAACGAGGACAATCTGCAACGCTTCTACAGTCCCTTCGAAGTCGAGTTGGAGGGTTTCTTCCTGACCCAGAAGGAGGAAAACACCGATCTGCGCCAGCTCTGGTCCAATGGGATCAGCTCGGAAGAGGTGGGCTACGCCGCGCGTGCCAAGAAGTACAAGAGGACCTGGGCGCGTGAGGACGAGGCCTGGATCTCCGACGACAACTCTGACGGGCAGATCTGGAACCCCGCTTTTTCCATGAGCATCCTCTTCGCTGGTGGCAAGGTGAAGACCTACTACGCCCACGTGGAAATGGTGGAGAAGCAGTGGCTGACCCAGGACGAGGCCAATGACATCATTTCCGGCGAATCCGATCTCGTCATCGAAGTGGGACCGCAGTCCCGGATCCCCTTCCTCCGTAAGCTCGCATATTGATCGTTCTCTCTTCTCGCGGTTCGAGTCCTCGGGCTCGATCCAACGTGAAAGCCAAAGTCAGACACATGAGCCGTACCGCAACCCTCTCCACGATTCTCTTCTCTGCTCTCTTGATTCCCACGGCCGCCCTGCGTTCGCAGGCCGAGGATGGGACCCGATGGCGCATGACCGTGTCCCCTGGCAAGCTCAAGGCGATCAGCATCACCGACAAGCTGCGCAAGGGTGTTTCCAAGACCTACTGGTATGTGATCCTGAAGGTGGAGAACAAGACCGGAAAGACACGGGACCTGAGTCTCTCCGCCAAGGGGATGACACCTCAGCTCAAGGACAACCCCGTGACCATCCCGGGATTCTTTCCCTCCGTCACCAAGGCGATCGCCAAGCAGGAGCGGGAGAATAACCTGATCAACTTCTTCGAGGCCAATGGCAAGATCGCGGATGGGGCCAAGAAGACCGTAGTCGTGATCTTCGGAAGTCTTTCACCGCTTACGAACACCCTCGACCTGCGAGTCAAGGGTCTGGCCAATACGCTCTACAAGGAAGGCGCGAAGGTCTACTCCGAGGACACCGAGCTGTCGATCCGCTTCCAGCGTGTGGGGGATGAGTTCGATGTGACCCGCGAGAAGATCTATACCAAGGGCAAGCGCTGGGTCGTGGTCAGCAGCAAGAAGATTCGCTGATCCCGCATCTGATCCCGCTGGGGATTCTCTCGGTGGCAGTCACTGGGGGCTCTCTCCTGTCTAGAAGCGATAGCTGCCGTAGAGGAAGAGTGCGTTGGTGCGGTAGTCCTGGCTCGAATCCCGGCGGTCCTGCCAGTCCCAGAGGCTGTATCGGATCCCGGTCCGAAGGTTCGCTGAAATTTCGTACTCGAGATCGAAACTGAGTTCGAGGAAGGCGGAAGCCAGATCCCCGTCGAGGTGTTGCCAGGCGAGGTAGACCTGGCTCTCGAGCTTGGGGGCGAGCTGCTGGTCCCAGCCTGCGCTGAGCGTGAGGTTACTGCCCTCATAGCCCACGAGCGTTGGCACCGGAGTCGTGCTGGGCGCGAAGTAGAAGGTCGAGAGGGTGCTCGAGTCGAAATCGGTGTACTGGGCCCGTAGATCCAGTCTTGTCTCGTCCACGGGCAGGTAGATCAGGCCCGCGCCGAAGCTCAAGGTCTCCCTGTGAGTCTGGGATGTGCCGTTGTCTCGCTTGTCGTAGAGGAGATTGACGTCCAGATCCCAGCCTGCTCCGAGGCCCTGGTCCAGGTCGGCCTTGGCCCGTAGGCCGTTTTCGGGTTGGGTCTCGGTAGGCGTGCGACCACTCGTGGCGAGGAGTTCGAGCGAGGCCTTCAGGCGACTGTCCTTGTCGGGGTGCCAGTCGATGTCGCCGCGGGGACCGAAGTTGCCGAGGCTACCCTTGGCAAAATCCTGATCGCTGGGATCCAGATCGGGCACCTCCAGATACTGATAGGTATAGGCGAGGCCCAGGCCATACCGGAAGCTTGTGCTCGTGTCGTGCTCCAGGCCCAGCGTGGCCTCCAGCTTCTGGAGACGCGTCACGGGTTCCCAAAAGCGCGTTGTGGTCGTGCTTGAGGGTGGACTCGGACGGCTCAACGTGGCCCGTGATCGGAACCTGTTCTGGTCGAGGAGATCGAAAAGGTTCAAGCCCAGATCAACGCGGAGGTCCTCGTCCACGTTCCAGTCGAGGCCGAAACTGCCGGACAGGCGCCGCGAGGTCCCGGAGCCTGATCCAGAGCTGTCCACCACGAAGGCCGAACTGTCATAGCCCGTGAAGATCCCCGACTGCTGATAGTCGTTCTCGCGGTAGTAGCCCGACAGGAACACGCGCCATTGGACACCCTTTCCACCATGGATGTAGATCTGGGCCTCGGGTCCTCGATACTTCACCTCCGAGCCCGAACTCTCCGACTCGATGAAGCCCGGGTTGCCTGGACTCGCACGCGCATAGCTCAGTCCATCGCGTTGTTCCTGCTCCTCCCACACAAGATCTGCGTGCAGCTGCGTATCTCCGAATCGGGCGCTGTAGCTCGTCGTCAGGCGGTCGATCTGCAGACGGAAGTCCACGGGAATGCCGACCGTTGGTTGGAGAGGCACCTGGCCCGGGTTGCCTATGCTGGAGGCCAGGGTCTGTCCACGTCGAACCAGCCGCTCCCACTCGAAACCGATTTCGTGATCCGCTGCTTCATCCAACTCCCAATCCACGCGCGCTCCATACACTTCATGTCGCCGATCGAGGGCGTAGTAGTCCCCAGCGGCATCTTGATAGGTATTGCGGCGGCGCCAGTTGCCGGAGAGTTGTGTCTTCTCCCACAAGCCCTTGCCCGTCTCGAAGTCGGCAGAGCTGGCGCGCTCTCCAAAGTCCCGTCCCTCGAGGGTGAAGATCTCGGAGTCACCCGGATAGCGAAGGCTGGCCTCCACCGAGCGGAGCATCGCTCCTTCCCGGATGCCAAAGTCCTGACGGAAGACGCCCTCGTTGCCGCTGGTGGAGAGGAACCGATAGCCCATCTCGACGAATCCCGCGAACAGGGGCCAGGTGCTGGTGTTGCTGCGACCATCGAGGGTGAGGCTCTCCCTGGGAGAGGGGATGTGCAGGAGTTGGTGGGCCTCGCTCTTCCGCGGATGTGCCAGTCGCCTGGCCAGGCCGGGGATCTGCCGGAGTTCCTCGTGGCAACTCACGCAGCCGGTCAGGGCAGGTGTGGGAAAGAACCGGACCTCGTGGGGGTGTTCTTCGTGCTGCTCTGCCTTGCCGTGGCAGGCGAGGCAGGTCCTGTCCTTCTCCTGTTCCCGGATCAGCGAATGGTGGGGGCTGCGCCTGAGGGAACGGATCTGACCGGGATGGCAGACGGTGCAGGAGGGGACGAAGGCAGCCATATCGCGCCCCGCGTCCGCCTGGGAGGAGGCCTGGGAGGAGGATGGGTGCTCCTGATCTCCCTCCTGTCCGAGAAGAAGGGAGATCAGGAGCGATCCGCAGAGACTCAGGCTGAGTTTGGACAATGGATCGCGATCAACGGAAGAAGTAACGGTTCCGGTTGCTGCCATGGATCTTTGTGTGGCAGTCCAGACAGTTGCGGTAGACCGAGCCCGGGCCCTGGTCGTGGAAGGAGGGCAGATCCGCATGGCAGGGCAGGCAGTTGTCCCGGCTGCGCCTCGCGGGCAGGAGTTTGGGGTGGTTGTTGTTGTGTGCTACGTGACAGGACAGACAACCTTCTCCGCGGATCGCATTGTGTTCGAAGAGGAAGGGACCTTGGTATTCCTTGTGGCAGCCTGTGCATGCGAACTGGGTCTTCCACGCGGAAACGAGCGTGACGCCCTTTTGCTTGTGGGCTTCGTGGCAGGAAGCACAGGTGAACTTGTTCTCACCAACGGGATGGCCTCGGCGCGGGCCACGAAAGCTCGAAGCCGCTCGCTTGTGACAGCTGGCGCATCCGGCACTGGCGTCTTGCGCCCTGGCCTTGGGTGTGTTCTCGGGAGTGGCACTGTGGCAGTCCAGGCAGGCGACCTTCCGCCGGCCATGGATGCCAAAGACATAGCCGCAGACCTTGTCCTGCTTGCCGTGACAGCTCGAGCAGATGGCCTTTTGTTGAACCAGGGAACGTGGGCTCTCGACAAGCTCCGGGAGTCCGCCTGTACGCACGTGCTGTCCTGCACCCGGGTGGCAAGAGACGCAGCCACGACCCCTGCCCTGGTCCCATCGAGAGAGGCTCGCATGCACCTTGCCTCGCAGCATCGCGTAGGCCGGTGCATGGCAGGGCAGACAGGAACCAGGGAGGAGCTGGCTATCCAGTGCTGTTGAAATCCGTGGGACGAGTCGGCGAGCCGGTTGCGTCGTCGTCTCCTTGTCGTTCCCGGCTGGGGCGCTCTGACCTGGCAGGTCCCACTGGTTGCGGTGGACGCTGTGACAGGTCGTGCAGGTCAGGCTGTGTCCCTTGGGGGAGCCCAGCAGGGGCCAGTCCTCACGCTTCCAGTGGAAGTCAACGGGATCGATGCTGCGATGGCAGGAGAGGCAGGTCGCCGCACCGTCGCGTGCCTCATCGGGCCGCGAGATGAGCCGGCGCAGCCCCAGGCTCTCGATGTGCAGGGAGCCTGGACCGTGGCAGGTCTCGCAGCTCTCCTTGGGATCCCTGCCCATGCCCAGGAGGTCTGCATGTCCTCCTCCTGCCAGGTTCTCCTGCTTGTCGCCATGGCAGTCTAGGCATGCCTTCATCCCTTTGGGCTTCGCAGCCTGCGCGACTTGGCCACGGCTGCGGAAGCGACGAGGGTCCTGGGAACCCGGAACGAGATCCTTGGGCTCGTGGACGCGATGGCAGGAGCTGCAGTTCTTGCCCGAATTCAGAAGCGCCTCCAGAGGGCCTCCATGGTCGAGCAGTTGTTCGGCATGACAGGACGCGCAGAGAGCACGTTCTGCCTTGGCCGAGAGCCGGGCCGGATGCGTGATTTTGGCCGCTTCCTCGGTCTCGACGTGGATCTTGCCCGGGCCGTGGCAGGTCTCGCAGGAAGGCAGCCCCTTCTGGTCGGGAACGCGAGAATGGTAGCCAGCGGCCAGATCCTCGTTTTCCTGATCGTGGCAATCCGCGCAGATCTCGCGATCCTTGACGAATTCTCCTTGGCGCTTCCAGGGCACAGTGGCCTCCTGCCCCTCCTGCCCCAGGGAGAAGGACAGAGCGAACCAGCTGCAGAGGGCAAGAAGAAGACGGTTCTTGAGGATCATCCAGTCGCGGCGAAGGAAACTGAGGGGGGCCTCCCATCATGGAGCCCAGCCCTCCAGTCAACAAGGCACTAGTCGGAGCGGGCGACAGCGTGCTGTCGCTCCGTTAGAATCCTCGCTCCCAATTTTCCCGGATCCCCCAGAGCGCCAGCCCCGAGCATCGATCTTTGAACTCCTCCCAGAAATTCCACCTTCGATCCTATGGATGCCAGATGA
>JAJRTL010000452.1 GCA_024278315.1 Planctomycetota bacterium
ACGCTGGGCGGACGCTGCATCCGGCAGTTGAACGTTGACCATCGCATAGCCCTGATCCTCGTCCGGAACGAATCCACCAGGCACGGTGACCATGCCCCAGTACGCACCGAAGAGGACAAGGCCGAAGAGCGGCAGGGTGACCACGAGCTTGCGCACACAGAATCCTGCCCAGGCGCCGTAGACCGCAGTGACACGATCCATGACCCAGTTGAAACCCACATAGATCGGATTCCGCGTCTTCTTCTTGGGCCTGAGAAGCATGGCGCAGAGTGCGGGGCTCATGGTCAAGGCATTGATCGAGCTGAACACAGCCGCAGTCGCAATCGTGAGCCCGAACTGGTTGTACATCGTCCCCGTCACTCCCCCCATGAAGGCCGTTGGCACAAAGACTGCCAACAACACCAAGGTCGTCGCAATGACGGGTCCAGTCACTTCCTCCATGGCCTTGAGAGTAGCGTCTCTTGGAGAGAGTCCTTCCTCATCGATATTGCGAGCCACGTTCTCGACGACCACGATGGCATCGTCCACGACGATCCCAATCGCCAGCACGAGCCCGAAGAGCGTCAACGTGTTGATCGAGAAGCCCAGTAGTGAGAGCACGAAGAACGTGCCGATCAAGCTCACGGGAATCGTCACCGATGGAATCAAGGTCGACCTCCAGTCCTGGAGGAAGATCAAGACGGTCAAGATGACAAGCACCGTCGCGATCAGGAGGGTCTCGATGATCTCCGCGATGGACGCATCGATGACATCGGCTGCGTTGTACGCCATCTCGTAGCGCATACCCTTGGGGAAGTCCTCGGACAGGACATCCATGGTCTTGGTGGCCAGCTCGGAAATCTGGACCAGGTTGGCTCCGGGCAGCTGATAGACCATCGTCGTGGCCGCTGGTTTGCCGTTGAGCTTGGAATAGGTGTAGTAGCTTTTGGCTCCCAACTCGACCTTGGCCAGGTCCTTGAGTCGCAGCACACCACCATCCTTGCCCACCTTGATGATGATGTTCTCGAACTGCCCGGGGTCAGTCAAACGGCCCAGCGTCGTGACTGTGTATTGGAAGGCGGTACCGGCCGGTGCAGGGTCTGCCCCCACGATGCCTGCAGCCACCTGCACATTCTGTTCTCGGATGACATTGAGCACATCGGTCGTCGTGACCAGACGCTCCTGGAGCTTGTTGGGGTCCAACCAGACCCGCATCGAGTAGTCCTCTGCTCCGAAGGTCATGATGGAGCCAACACCGCGGATGCGTTTGATCGCGTCATTGAGATATTTGTTGGCGTAGTTCTGGAGGAATAGCTCATCGAAGAGGGGCTTCCCGTCCTTCTCCTCCGAAACAAGGCTGATGGCCATGGCGAAGTTGCTGGCCTTCTTCTCTGTCTTGATACCTTGGCGTTTCACCTCTTCGGGCAGGCGCGGGTTCGCGATCGAAACGCGGTTCTGGATCTGGACGGTCGCAATGTCGAGGTTGACGCTTGGCTCGAAGGTGATGTCGAGGGTGTAGCTGCCATCCCCAGAACTTCGGCTCTTCATGTAGATCATGCCTTCGACGCCGTTCACCTCCTGTTCGAGGGGAGAGGCGAGGGTCCGGGCAATGACCTCCGCACTGGCACCGGGATAGGTCGCCGAGACCTGGACGGTCGGCGGAGCCATCTCCGGATACTGGGCAATGGGCATGCTCATGAGAGCGAGGCCACCCACCAGCATGAGGACGATGGAGAGGACCGTCGCGAAGATCGGCCGGTAGATGAAGAAGCGTGAGATCATGGTGTTACCGACTCTCTCAGTTCTTCTGAATGGGTTCGGCGACGACTCGGCCCCCAGGCCGGGCTCGTTGGAGCCCTCGGACGATCACCTGATCTCCCTTCGAGAGTCCGGATCGGATCATGGTCATGCCGCCTTCCTGGATCCCGACAAGCACATTTCGGCGCTCGACGACACCGTCCTTGCCTGCCAGCAAGAGGAACCTGCCCTGCTGGTCCTGGGACAGGGCCTCATTGGGCACGAGGAGTGCATCCTTGGTCGTCTTGAACGGGATCCGCAGCTTCACGAACAGCCCCGAGAAGAGGACGTAGTCGTCGTTCTTGAAGAGAGCCCGGGCACGCAGGGTCCCCGTCGCGGTACTCAGCCTGGGGTCCACATAATCCATCCTGCCTTCGAAGGGGTAGCCCGTATCCGTCATCCGCGCGAGGAACACCTTCATCGTCTGGAGTTCCCTTTGACGGTCCTCTTCGATTATCGAGGTCTGCGCCTCCAGGAGGACCTGTTCGCTGATATCGAAGTAGGCATAGATCTCATCGTCATTGATGATCTCTGCCAGCAATGTGGACTCACCCGACCCGACCAGGTTGCCGACATCGACAAGATTGCGGCTGATGCGACCGTGGATGGGAGCACGGATGTCGGTGTAGGCGAGGTCCAACCTGGCCTGAGTGACCTTGGCCTCGGCCGCCTGCACTGCTGCGGTGGCAATGTCTCGCTTCGCACGGGCTTCGATCTTCTGGATCTCGCTGACCGCACCGCTGGTGACACTCTCCAGTTTGTCGACATTGGTCTGCGCCAGCCCCTGGTAGGCTTTGCGACTGGCCAACTCGGCTTCGGCTCCGGCAAGGGTCGCTTCGAAGGGCCTCGGGTCGATCAAGAAGAGCTTGGCATCCTTCTCCACGATGCTCCCCGGCTGGTATCGGATCTCCTGGAGGAAGCCACGGACTCTCGCCCGGACCTCCACGCGGAACATTCCCTCTGTGTTCCCGGTGAATTCGGCGAAGTTGGTGACATCCTTGACCATCGGCTCTTGGACGCCGACCTTGGGCGGAGGAGGCGGCACGAACTTGTTGGGTTCGGGACAGGACTGAAGGAGGGACATCGCCAGCAAGGTGGCAAGAAAGAGAGGACGTGTGGCTCTCATGGTGGGGTTCCTGAGCAATCTCGAAGGACGGTCGGAGTTGAGCCTAGCCCTTGCCCCACTGTCCATCCACTGCGCAATCGCAATAGCGACTTCTGTGGTTCCCCCTCTCGAATCGCCCAAACAACTGGCACGGGTGTGTTCGCACTTGCTCCCCACCCGAGTACATGGGGTCAGACCCTTTTCCTCCGAGTGGGATTGCCTGCCCCGAACCGCTCATGCCCCCGATGTGACTGTCGAGGGTCTTTCGGTCCAGGGCCGCAGGCCTGGCGGCTGGCTCACGAGGACCTCATGAATACGGTCAGGTCCGGTCGGCGCAGTCTTCCGTCATGAGAACCGGGGAGGCTTGGAGCTTGTCGGTGCGGAGGATCTGACCACTCTTGGGATCGACTTCACCGAAACGTAGGGTGCCCGTCGGGCAGACCTGCACACATGCCGAACAACGCACACACTCGGGATCCTCCATAGGAAGGCCCTTGTTGGCGAAAGCCATGATGTCGATGCCCTGATGACAGTTGGCAGTGCACTCGTTGCAGGAGATGCACTTGCTCTTGTCGGGGAGGATGCGGAAGCGGCTGAAGCGGGCGTAGATATTCATGAGCGCCGCGAGCGGGCAGGCGAAGCGGCACCAGACGCGTCCAGAATACTTGAAATAGAAGCCGACTCCGATGATGCCACCCAGGAAGATGTCGACGATCCACTTGTAGCTGAGCGGCTTTCCGGTCAAGAGCGTGGGGAAGATGCGATCGGCAAAGCTCTCAGGGAGCCACCAACCCACGATGCGCAGGACCAGCAGCAGGACGGCCGCCGCGAGGATGACCTGCCCAAGCATGTTGACGCGATTCCAGATGGGGCCGTGCGGCATCTTGCGGCGCTCTGTGTCCCCCATGGTCTCGGCGAGGGCCCCGCAAGAGCAGATCCAACCACAGTAGGCGCCCTTGCCCCACTTGTAGACCAGGAGCGGGATCAACACGAAGGTCTGGAAGAACCCGATGACGAGCCACCCCCAGATCGGCGCGGTCGTGAAGATGTTGTAGACGTTGAGGGGCCAGGCCAGGATCAGGCCATAGGCGCGCCAGTACTCACGCGGATGATAGTCCGCACCGGGATTCCATCCGACCTTGGGAAAGAGCTCGTCGGCGATGCCGCCCAGTATGCCTCCGTCCAAGTGGCCGTTGTAACCCATCCAGGGCAGGATTAGCTCGGGCAACAGGAAGAGCGGCAGGAACTGGAAGAGGAACAGGACGCTCGTCTGCAGTGTGACATAGGGCGTCTTGCGACGCTTGATGCGCGCGATGCCGAAGAGCCCGATGGCACTCGTGTAGAGAAGCGTGTACCAAAACGCAGGCGC
>JAJRTL010000453.1 GCA_024278315.1 Planctomycetota bacterium
GGGGCCGACACGGTTGGGACCATATCGCAGTTGGATCCAGGCGGAGACCTTGCGTTCGGCGAGGGTCGATAGTGCCGCCAAGGCCACGACGATCCCGAAGAAGGCCAGGATCTTCCCCAGCATGAATGTGATCGCTATCGCACTCATCGCTCCGCTCCTTCACCGGCGAGGTCCTTCTGATGGCTCAGGCTGCGATGCAGCAGCGAGTAGAGTTCCACATCCTCCATGATGGTCTTCGGGGCACGGAGGGCTGGCCGGATATACTGTTTCCTGCCGTCTTCATTGACCCAATACCCCGTTTTCTCCATCGGACTCAAGGCCGGGAGCGCGATCCGCGCAAAGGGGAAGGAGGTAAGACCGAAGCCATGGAAGAAGACCTGGCCAGCGCCTTTGATCCGCAGCTTGATGGCATCGGGGAGGAGACGATTCAAACCAAAGCCGGTCAGGAAGACGCTGGCTGACCCTAGATTCTCGTCGAGGACCTTGGAGAGGCTCGCCTCGTCGATCGCCGTGAGTCCCATCTCGCGCAGACCCCTGCAGTTGGGTGCATCCTCATCCGTACGGAGGAGTCCGTCGCCCTTGCCGCTGGGCCTTGGCTGATAGAAACCCGCGAGCATCTGGTTCTGATCCAGGCTGCTGACTGCGCGGTGGAAGGCTTCGCCCTCCTCCAAGGTGGCCCAGGGAGAGAGCAGCAGGATGTGCCTGCCCTTGGCCGATCTCAATGCGCTTGCCAGTGCGTCGACGGCATCGGACGTCTTGCTTCGCTGCAGGTTGCCATCCTCTCCGAGGACCATGGCCTCTTCGATCCGGCGTTCTTCGATACCGCGGTTGAATGTATCGAAATCCAGCCGTCCTTCATCACACATCCAATATCCATTGACGGCTTCGTTGTAGCGCGGACGGATGCGCAGGATCTTGTCATCGCGAACTTCCACAATCGTATTGCAGCCCTTGGAACAGGATCCACAGATCGTGTTCGTGGGATGCAGGAACCAGGGTCTCGACTTGAAGCGGAACTGCTTGAGCGTCAATGCTCCCACGGGGCAGAGATCCACGATGTTGCCCTGATAGTTGCCATGCAGGGGTTCGTCGAAGAAGGTCCCGAGGATCGAGCGGTCCCCGCGGTCGAATACCTTGAGCTGGGATTCACCCGTCACATGATCGAAGAACCGGACACATCGCCGACACAGGATGCAACGTTCGTTGTCCAGCAGGATCTTCTCCCCCAGATCCTTGCGCTTGGGGAAGTGGTGGCGTTCCTCATGGGACCTGCTCTGGTCCTGACCGGTCTCGTAGGCATTGTCCTGAAGAGAGCACTCTCCTGCCTTGTCGCAGATGGGACAATCCAGGGGATGGTTCTTCAGCAGGAACTCGATGACTCCGGCACGAGCCACATCCACGGGCTCGGATTGGGTCAGGATGTCCATTCCTTCGACGATCATCTCCCGGCAGGAAGCGATCAACCCGGGCTTGCTGCTCTTGCCCTGGCTCTCTACCTGACATTGCCGACAGCTGGCGTCCACCGGGAGACCCGGGTGGTAGCAGAAATGGGGGATGACCTTGCCGATCTCCTGGAGGTAGTCGATGAGTCGCGCCCCGAGGGGAGCTTGGCGCTCGACCCCATCCACGAGGATCTTGGTCATCTGGATCTCCTTGGCTTCACTCATCGGACCGCCTCCTCGCTACCTTCTGTGGATCCGACAGCAGGAGATGCTGTGGAGGACACTGCCGTTGCGGACGAAGCGATGGCCTTCTCGAAGGCGGGCCGGAAGTGTTTGATCGCGAGCTCGATGGGCCAGGCCGCTGCATCCGAGAGAACGCAGATCGTCTTGCCCTTCATCTGCACGCAGAGGTCCAGCATCGTGTCGATGTCATCCGCACGCCCCCTACCCTGCTCCAGGCGCAGAAGGATTTCCGAGAGCCAGGACGTGCCTTCACGGCATTGACTGCACTGTCCGCAGGACTCATCCATGTAGAACTCGGTGATGATCCGGGTCGCTTGGATGATGTCTGCTGTTTCGTTGAGGACGATGACCGAAGCGGTTCCCAGCATGGAGCCCTGATCCTTCAGGTCATCATGCGTGAGTGGCGTGTCGAGAGTGTCGGCAGGGAGGAAGCCCGAAGAAGAACCGCCCGGCAGGTAGGCCAGGAGTTCCTTGTCGTCGAGGATTCCACCTCCGTAGGCCTCGCCGTAGATCAGCTCTCGCATCGTGATGCCGAGCGGAACCTCGAAGACTCCAGGCGTCTTGACATGCCCCGAGATGCCGGCCAGCACATTGCCCGCGGACTTCTCCGTGCCCATGCTCTTGAACCAGTCGGGCCCCTTGTCGACGATGAAGGGGACGTTGCACAGCGTCTCGATGTTGTTGACGGTGGTTGGTTGGCCCCAGAGGCCGAAGCCTGCCGGGAAGGGCGGCTTGGGGCGTGGGTGGCCACGCTTGCCTTCGATGGCCTCCATGAGGGCGGTCTCTTCACCACAGATATAGGCGCCGGCACCCCGTGTCAACTGCACGTCGCAGTCGAATCCTGACCCGAGGATGTCCTTGCCGATGAGTCCGGCCTCGTAGGCATCTTGGAGAGCCTTCTGCAGGACCATGGCCTCGTTCTTGTATTCGCCACGGATGAAGATGTAGGCCCCTCTGCACTGCATCGCGTAGCAGGCCAGGAGGATACCTTCGATCAGGAGATGCGGGTCTTCCCGGATCAGCACGCGGTCCTTGCAGGTTCCTGGCTCCGACTCGTCCGCATTCACGGCCAGATATCGCGGCCTTGGATCTTCAGGCTTGGGCATGAAGGTCCACTTGAAACCACAGGGGAATCCAGCTCCGCCTCGGCCTCGGAGTCCCGAATCCTTGACGAGCCCGGTGACTTCTTCGGGCTTTCGTTTCTCGAGAGACTCCTCCAGGACGCGATACGCACCCAGCTTCCGGGCCGCGTCCAGCAGGTGCGAGTCCTTCTCGGCAACACGGTTGAACAGGTAGGTCTCATGCCCGGGCTGCTTGTCGCGAGTGGGCCAGGAGTAGTTGTTCGAGGCTTTCTTGGCTGGGCTCATGAGCGCTCGGCCTCCTGCTCTTCCTTGTAGGACCAGGCCAGGCGATCTCCGGGAAGGGCTGGCAGTGTCTCGGGCGTGGTCGGCCGGATCTCGGTATCCCAGGGTGTGGTGGAGTCGGGCTCTTTCCCGGCGGCCAGATCCTGCAGGACCTGGCGCGCCTTCTCCGGGCTCAGATCTTCGTAGTAACGACCGTTGATCTCCATCATGGGGGCGGTGGAGCAGGCCCCCATGCATTCGACCGTGCGTACGGACCAGTCACCTTTGCTCTGGATATGGTGTCCGCCCTTGAGGCCGGTCTCCTCTTCGATGACCTCCAGGATCCGGTCCTTGCCACGCAGGGCACAGGAGATGTTGTGGCAGACCGCAACGCGAAACTTCGCCCGCTCTTCGAGGTCATACATCCAGTAGAAAGTGGCCACGCCATAGACCTCGACCGGAGTGATTCCGACGAACCTGGCGGCCCACACCATGGCCTCCTTGGTGAGTTGACCCACGTGTTCCTGGAGATCATGCAGGAGCGGCAGGAGGACGGCACGACGCTCTGGATAGTGCGTACAACGTTCTTCCCACCACTCCACGCGCTCGCGTGGAAGCGGGTCCTTGGAAACGGGTGTATTCATGCTCTTGTCACTCATCAACGATCACACTCGCCCATGACGAAGTCCAAGCTTCCGATGATGGCCACCATGTCTGCGATATAGACGCCCGGAGCGAGGTGGGGGATGGCTTGGATATTGAAGAAGGAGGGAGCCCTGACGTGGAGTCGATGTGCGTGAGGGCCATTGTCGCCACAGAGGTAGAAGCCCAGTTCGCCCTTGGATCCCTCCACCGAGGAGTAGACCTCTCCGCGGGGCACCTGCATCTCGGTGACGACCTTGAACTGGTAGATCAGCTCTTCCATCGAGCTGAAGACCTTCTCCTTGGGAGGAAGGACGAAGCGGCGATCCTCGGCGTAGATCTCGCCCTTGGGCAGCGCATCCAGTGCCTGCTTCACGATCCGCACGGACTGGCGCAACTCTTCGATGCGCACCAGATACCGATCGTAGCAATCGCCGACGGAGCCCACGGGGATCTAGAAGTCGTACTTCTCGTAGCCGCTGTAGGGGAAGGCCCGGCGTACGTCGTACTCGATGCCACAACCCCTGAGGATCGGGCCGGTGAGGTTGAGCCCCAGAGCATCCTTCTTGGTCAAGACTCCCACATCGCGATTGCGCGACCACCAGATCTTGTTGCCAGTGAGGAGGAGCTCGTACTCGTCGACGTGTTGCTCGAAGCGCCCCACGAAATCGTAGATGCCCTTGACCGCATCTTCTGGGATCTCATTGCCCACACCGCCGATCCGGATGAAAGAGTTGTTCATCCGTTGGCCGGTGATGGAGTCGATCAGGTCGTAGAGGTCCTCCCTGTCGCGGAAGGTGTAGAAGAACATCGAGGCTGCCCCGATGTCCAAGGCCGTCGTGCCCACGTAGATCAGGTGACCCATGATCCGCATGAGCTCCATGACGATGACGCGGATGGCTTGCGCACGGTCCGGGACATCGATCCTGCAGAGCTTCTCCACGGACTGGCAGTAGGCCACGTTGTTGATCAAAGGCGCGAGATAATCCAGTCGATCGGTGTGCGGGATGTACTGGAACATCGTCAGATGCTCCGCCATCTTCTCCTTGCCTCGATGCAAGTAGCCAATCACCGGCTCCGCATCCAGGATGATCTCGCCATCCATCGTCAGGACGATACGAAGAACACCATGCGTCGAGGGATGCTGCGGACCCATATTGAGGGTCATGAGGTCCTCGTGCAGCTCGTTGCCGAGCGCGTCGTCCAGGGCCTTCAGGTTTTCGTCGGAATTCTCCAGCTTCCTGCGGAGAGGTGAGAGGCCTTGTTCGCCGATCGTGATGACTCTTTGTTCAACCATCGCTTGGATCTCTACTCTGCACCCTACTCTGCGCCACGGGAGAGATCCCATTGGCGGTAGAGCTGATCGGGGTGGATGCCGCGAAGGGGGTATTCCTTCCTGAGGGGGTGGGCCTCGAAGCCGTCAGGCATGAGGATCCTCTTGAGATCCGGATGGCCGGAGAAGCTGAGACCAAACATGTCGAAGACCTCGCGCTCCATCCAGTTGGCACCAGGCCAAAGCTCGGTCGCCGAAGGGACGGCTTCGTCCTCATGGGTCCAGACGACGATCCTGACGAGCTGCCTTTGGAAGCCGCTGTCCACTCCGGCCAGATGGTAGACGACCCGGAACCGGGCCTTGGCTCCCCGGCGCAGGGCGACATGGTCGGGCTCCGACTCCTCGGGCAGAGACTCATCCGTCGCGGTCATGCAAGTCAGGAGCAGGAGCCTCGGATCGGCATCCCGCCTGAGCCAGGACAGGATCTCGAGCAGGTTTTCCATCGGGACCTCTGCCGTGAGGACTCCATCCATCACCTCCAGATAGCTGTTCCCATCCTGGATCCCGGTGCCGAACTTCTCCTGCAATGCTGCGAGACTCAGTCCCATTCGAGGCCTCCCTTCTTCCAGACGAAGATGTAGCCCAGCACGAGAATGCCGATGAAGGTCATCATCTCCATCAGCAAGAAGGGCCCATTGCCGTTGGGGACGAGCTGGCCACTCGTGTCGAGCAGATACTGCCCGCGATCATCCATGGCGAAGGACAAGGCCTTGAGATTGAGACCCCAGGGAATGAGGAAGACCGATTCGATGTCGAAGAGGATGAAGAGGACCGCGACCAGGAAGAACTTGATGCTGAATCGGCCGCGGGCCGGATCGACAGGAGATCGCATGCCGCTCTCGTACGTCGACCCTTTGCCTCGGGAACGTCGTGACTTGCCGACGATCGCCGAAAACACCAGGTTGAAGACCACGAAGCCAACGACGACCGCGATCAGGACAACGAGAGGAAAGTAGGCCTCGAGTATCGAGGGATCAGCCATCTGGCGGAGGCTCCTGACAGGGAAAAGTGAGCCGTTCAGACTCAGAAAACGGCAGGGCAAGATAGCGCCCATCGTGGGCTCGGGCAAGAAAAGCAGGGAGCAAAGAAATGCCCCGAAGCCCTTTGTTGATGCGGCCTTGCAGAAGGGTAGGAAACCGGAGGCCCGGACTGCGCTATAGTTCCTTGTGGACTCAGCCCATGACCGGAGAGGGGAGATGAAGAACTGGCCGATCCTGATACTTGCGACCTTGTCGTTGGGTGCTCTTGGAGCCTGGGGCCTCTGGTCCGGGCGCCACGATCAAGGCGCAGACCGAAAGGCTCTCGATGGCCCAGGCAAGGGTGCGACATCACAAGACCCCAAGGACGACAATGCAGTTGGCAGGCAGGTGCGGCGGGGGCCTGTGGCTCCCCCGATGCCGGGGCGACAGGTGACGACGAGGTCTCCAACCGGGCCGACCTGGAACAGGAACAACCCCTGGTACCAGACGAGAGGGATCGGGCATCGGACCCGGCCGCCTGCGGTGGGTGCCGTACTTTTTCCAGACGGCACCTGGCTGCCCATCCTGAATGGCGTCAAGGATGCACCGCCTTATCCGGGCTTCAGCAAGGGATATCCCTATGCGCCGGTGGTCCAGATCGTCACCGACAATGAGGGCATGCAGTGGTACATCCATGCCGATGGGACGCGCTCCGCACCGCAGAACATGCCCTACGGTGAGGGCGGCAAGTCGCTGGGCACCCGAGCTGGCTGGGCTGTGGGTAATCCCTACGAGAAGAAGCCGGTGGTTGGTCCCGATGGCAAAATCCACTACGAGCCACGAAAAAGTGGGCAGCCCAAGATCAAGTCTGGTACCGGGGGTTGATTCCCGTCGGGCCTCCGGCCAAAACATGGCCACTGCAATCCTTTCCACTTCTGTTCGCGACAACCCTTGCCCGATTCCTCCCATCACAAGCTGCGCCTGCTCCGCAGAGCGGGACGCGATCTCACCCACGAGATCAAGAATCAACTCGGTGTGGCCATGGGTTCCGTGGATCTCGTGCGGGATGAAGTCGAGGGCGATCTGGCGAGGAAAGACCTGGATCGTGCCATCCGGGCACTGTCTGAACTCGATCTGCTGGTTACAGAGGTCCAATCCGCTTTGAGGCGAGAGGACTTGAAGCTCGATCAGCCCGATCTGGCGGGAGTCCTCCGAGAGACCATTCGGCAGTTCTCCAGTCTCCCAGGCAATCAGGACAGGGTAGTCCGGGTGCGCCTGCCGGAGGGCCCGGTGAAGGTGAGGTATCCCGAGGACGTGCTTCGTGAGGTCCTCGGCCGCCTCTTGTCAGGCGGGAGAGAAGGCCCCCTCGATCTCCTTCTGCAGGAGGCATTGTCGGAACCGGACCCTGAATTGGTCCAGGGTGAATACTGCGTTCTCCTCTCGCGGGGGGGCCGGGATCGGATGGCGTCGGAGGGCTGGTCTTTCGAAGCCGAGCGTTTTCGGATCCGAAGCCTGGGGGGCGATCTTCGATCGGTCTCCGAAGGTCTTCTTCTCTTCTTCCCGCTGGCACAGGCGACCAGGGACGAGGAATAGAACCAACCCCATGGGGCTCCTTGGCGCAGGCTTCATGGCCCCCAAGCCGGGATCAACGAGGCTGCGATAGCAGGAGCTTGGCCTGGATCATGGCCTTCAGTTGTCCGAGGCTCGCCAAATTCTCGGGTGTCAGGTCGTAGGCATCCAGCCGGAGCCCAAACACGCGCTCGATCTCGCCTGCCAGGTGGACGACCTGGAGCGAATCGAGCAGACCCGTAGCCAGCAGGTCCGTCTGCTCAGTGAGACTTGCGGCATCGACATGGGCCACAGAGGCCACAAGTGAGCCCAGAAGCTCGAGGCTGTTGTTCATGGAGGCGTTCGCTACCTGCTCTGGTCCATCAGGGCGAAAGATTGGAACCGCTCCCGAGCAGGCTTGCAAGCCCCGCTTGGACATCCAGGCCTCTTGGCGCTGCCACCAGGGGAGCCTTTCCTACTTCTTGCTGGACTTGCGCTTGACCTTCTTGGCGGTCTTCTTGGCAGCCTTCTTGGGCGTAGCAGCCGTGGCGGACTTTGCTCCACGCTTGGGGCTTTTCGTCTCTTCGTCCTTGCCACCGATCTCTTCGATGGGCCGGGCATTCTCGACTTGACGATAGCCGAGCTGCTTGAGGACCTCCAGAACCTCAGACCAGGTCGGGAAGGGCCTGTTCTTGGTCTTCTTGTAGTCGTCGAGCGCCTTGATGAAGTCCAGAACCTCTGTTGTGACCTCCGTTTGGGGCCCCTTGATGAGTTCCTTCTTCTTGACTTTGCTCTTGGTGCTTGCAGCCATCCGCCCTCGGCTCCTTGGATCCATGCCCGGTAGACAAAGAATCTATCGACCGAGAGGATCCAGAACCTTGATAGAGCTTGTGTAGGGACGTTCCAGGACACCCGATTCGGTGACGATACCCGTGATGAGATCCCCTGGAGTCAGGTCGAATGCCGGGTTTCGGGCCACGCTGCCAGCGGGCACGCGGTCGGGCCCCAGCTCTCCGAGGATCTCCTCTGGGTCTCGCTCCTCGATGGGGATTTCCGCTCCGGTCGCGATCTCAAGGTCGAAGGTCGTAGTCGGCGCGACGATGTAGAAGGGCACCTTCGCCCGAGCAGCCGCCAGGGCCAGAGGAAGCGTCCCCACCTTGTTGGCCGCATCGCCATTCCGCGCAATCCGATCTGCCCCGGTGAAATGGCGTCGATCTCCCCGCCAAGGATGAGGCCCGGTGCAGCGGAATCCTGGAGCACCGTCGCTGGAATCCCCGCTCGATCCAGCTCGTAGAGAGTCAGGCGGGCCCCCTGCAGGAGAGGGCGCGTCTCATCCGCATATACGTGGATCCGTTTGCCATCGGCATGGGCTGTCTTGATGGCAGCCAGCGCCGTGCCCATGCCCCCTGTAGCCAGACTGCCTGTATTGCAGTGGGTCAGGACTTTCCAGCCATCCTGGATCAACGCGGCTCCATGCTCTCCCAAGGCCATACAGAGCTTTCGGTCCTCCTCGTGGATCTGGAGAGCCTCCTCCAGGATGGGGGAGCGCAGTCCTTCCCATGGAATCCCACCCTCGATGTCCGCCACCTTCCGACGCATTCGCTGCACGGCCCAGGCGAGATTGACAGCGGTGGGGCGAGCCTGTTCGAGCTGGTCGAACAAGGAGCCGAGCGATGCAAGATCCCTGGATTCGCGCAGGGCCAAGACCGCCCCGTATCCGGCGGCGACACCAATGGCTGGTGCGCCCCTGACCCTCAGGCTTTGGATGGCCTCGATCAGGGAGTCCAGGTCACGGATTTCGAGGATTTTCTCGCAGGAGGGAAGGAGTGTCTGATCCAGGAGATCCAGGTGTCCACCAGCATCTCCGCGCCAGGCCAGGGTTTCTGGTATCGGATGGTGTGAGGGCGCAGGTGGATGAGACATGGACAGGGGGATCAGGAATACTGTTCGCGGACCTGGGCATCCTTGGCGCGGACGATGTCGGCCTGCGCCTCGATCCAGCCCTCCAATCGTGTCAGGAGATCGGGATCGTGGTTGGCCAGCATGCGTGCAGCGAAGAGAGCTGCATTCTTGGCACCCGCCCGACCGATCCCGAATGTCGCGACCGGGACACCACCGGGCATCTGCACGGTGGCGTAGAGGGCATCGAGGCCATCGAGAGCTCCGCCTGGCATCGGCAGGCCCAGGATGGGAAGGCTCGTATGTGCGGCCAGGACGCCCGCCAGGTGGGCCGCGAGGCCTGCGGCAGCGAGGATGCAACGATGCCCTCCTGCGCGGGCATTCTCGGCGAACTCTGCAGCCTCTTTGGGTGTCCGGTGTGCCGAAAGAACCCGCACCTCGAAAGGAATCTCCAGCTCTCGCAGAGCGGTGAAAGCCGATTCGAGGTTGGGCAGGTCCGAATCCGAACCCATGACGAAAACGATTGGTGCTCCCATGATCCTACCTTGTGGCCTTGGCGACGGTCTCACCCGTCAATGCCTCGTAGATGTGAAGATAACGGGCCGTCGCCTTCTCGCGGATCGCGTCGGGTAGCGGCGGCGGTGGTGGACTCTTGTCCCAGTCGAGACCATCCAGATAGTCCCGGATGACCTGCTTGTCGTAGCTTTCGGGATAGGCGCCCGGCCGCACTTCTTCACTCGGCCAGAATCGTGAGCTGTCCGGAGTCATGCATTCATCGATGAGCATCACCTCACCATCACAGATGCCGAACTCGAACTTGGTGTCCGCGATCACGAAGCCCTTCTCCATGGCGTAGGCATGTCCTCGCTCATAGAGGGCCAAGGCCAGTTCCTTGCACTTCTCGGCGATGTCACTGCCGACGAGCTCAACGGTCTCTTCGAAGGAAATCGGCAGGTCGTGTCCGGATTCGGCCTTGGTCGAAGGAGTGAGGATGGGAGGTTGGAAGCGCGATGCGTGCTGCAGTCCGTCCGGAAGCCGGATGCCGCTGACTTCGCCACTGCTCTGATAGTCCTTGAAGCCGCTTCCGGTGAGATAGCCACGCACGACCCACTCCACCGGTAGAGGTTCGGCACGCTTGCAGCGCAAGCTCCTCCCGCGAAGTTGTTCGCGCTGCGACTCGGGCACCTCGGGCCACTCATCCACATCGGTGGAAAGAAAATGGTTGGAGACCAGATCCTCGGTGCGATCGAACCAGAACTGGGCGATCTGGTTGAGCACGAAGCCTTTGCCGAGAATCCCCTCGTTCATGACGACATCGAACGCGGAGACCCGGTCCGTGGTCACGAGGAGGAGGTCCTCGCCCAATTCGTAGATTTCCCGGACCTTGCCGGAGTTGATCTTCTTGGCCGACGGGAGGTCGATCTGAAGGACGATATCAGGGAGAGATGTCACGGTTCTGGAGACTCCGGAAACCTGGAAGAAAAGGGGAGGCCAGTGGGAGGGAAGCCCCTACTTTCCTACCCTTGAGCTACGGCTTCGCAAGCATGATCTGTCCTTTCCCGCATGAGACTTCTTCCACCTCCCTGCAAGAGCACACTCCAACGGGCCCTGCTCCTCGGCCTCTTGTCCGGGGGACGGCTGCGGGTCCTGTTCCAGGCAGAGGATCCGCTCCGGTACCTCCGTGACGCTGGCGATCTGGGAGTGCTCCTGGGAGCGCTGGAGAAGCTCGGGGTGCAGGTAGATCTGGGCATTTCGCTCCGTGAGGAGGTGCCGGGCGAGGAGGGATGGATCCTGTTGGAGGGCTCTGGATGGACCACCCAGCACCTGGAGTTCGACCTGGGTGAGAATGGTACGGCCCTGCGCATGCTGTGCGCGATCGCCGCCTGCGCTGGGGGACGCTATGCCTTTCGAGGAGAGTCCGGGCTGGAGCGTCGGAGCCTGGGCCCCCTCGTTGCCTTGTTGGAGAAGCTCGGTGCGGCCTTCGCCTTCCCTGAGACGCGGGGACGAGTGCCTTTTCACATGGAGTCGCCGGGAGCCGGATCCCTCCTCGAACGGGATCCCCTTCTGACCCTTGAGATTCGTCATGGGACGCAGTCCGCCTCCGGATTGCTGATGGGTCTCGTGGGTCTCCAGGAGCCAGCCAGGCTGGCGGTGCATCCTGTGGAAGCTCAGCAGGTTCCTGGATACCTGGGGCTGACCTTGGAGATGCTGCAGCGCTTTGGTGTTTCCGTGGACCAGGAGTTTCTGGGGCGGGGAGAGCTGCTCCTCCACCTGGAAGGACTTCCCTTGGTGAATCCGGGAGAGGTGCGCATCCAGGGTGACCCCTCCTCGGCCGCATGGATGCTCTGCCTGGCGGCGGGGATGGACAAGGAGATCCTGATTCCTGGCCTCGATCGGCAGAGCTCCCATCCGGATTTGAGGATTCTAGAGGACCTGCAAGCCCTCGGATGTCGATTCGAGTGGACCGGGGAGGGCCTGCATTTCTGGGGTGTCCGGGGCGAGGGAGATGTCCAGATCCTGGATCTCGAAGACCGACCAGATTCCTTCCCACCCCTCGTGGCCTTGTTGGCGGCTCGTCCAGGCCGACATCAACTGGGGGAAGCCCCGAAGCTGCGGGGCAAGGAAAGCGACCGGATCGCGGTTCTCGCCCGGGGTCTCGAGAGCCTGGGTTACGAAGTGGAAGAAAGCCGGGGAGGCATGCGGTTCGAAGGTCGGCGGAGGCTGGCTTCCCGGCCAGGAACACGGCTGGATCCCCATGGCGACCACCGCATGTTCATGGCATTCGCCTGCCTGGGACTTCTCATGGATGAGGCTCTCGACATCCAGGACGAGGCCTGCGTCAAGAAGAGCTGGCCCGGCTTTCCGGGCCTCTTGGATCGCTTCAGGTCTTGAGTGCGCTGACCAGTCGTCGAGGTCTGGGCTCTGCGGCGTGAATCACGTAGATGAGGTCCTCCCGCGACTGGAGCTGCAGCTGTTTCTGGCGTCGCTCGTACTCCTTCCGTTCCTCCTCGGGAAACTGCATCGCCTTCCACTGCACGAGGATCCCCTCACGGCGCAGGAGCGGGGAAGCCAGCTTGGCGATCTCGGACAGGGAGGCCGTCGCTCGGCTCAGAACGAGGTCGCAACTCCTCCTGAGTTCGGCGTGCAGGGAGGGCAGCTGACCGGCGTCGAGGGCCAGACACTCCACGTTGGTCATTCCTGCCGCCTTCGCGCAAGTGGCGATGGCGGCGGACTTCTTCTGTCGCCGCTCGACCAGGATGACGCGGGCTCCGGGCCAGAGACTGGCTGCGGCCACACCGGGGAATCCGTTGCCTGAACCGATGTCCAGGATGAGCTTCGGGGGCTTGGCGATCGCTGTCCACAGGAAGAGGCTGTCCACGACGTGCAGAGCCAGTGCCTCGTGCATGTCGCGGATCCCCGAGAGATTGAGCTTCTCGTTCTCTTCCAGCATGCGAACCAGATACCGCTGAATACGGGGAAGGCTCCTCTTGGGGCAGTCCAGATCGGAAAGTTCGAGGAGTTCGGCCAGGTCCTTGAGACCCTCATCCACGCGACCCCTCTCGAGAGCCTCCAGGCTGTCCGTTTCTTCGTTCTCGCTGTCCCTTCGTTCGTTCTCGGTTTCCATCGGGGCCTCCGACTGGCGGTCGGCATCCCGGGGGCCCGTGTAGACCGTGGGGGCCCTGCGTCCCCTCCGCGGACGCCGGGATGGTGGTTGGGGGCTCATGAGGCTTCCTGCCCGAATGCGAGCATCTCCTGCGCTTGTTCGATTTGCCTGTCTCCGATTTCACCGCAGAGTTCCAGCTCTCGCAGATCGGGGAAGCTGCGGAACCAGGTGCTCTGCCGCCGGACCAGGCGGTGAGTGTGACTCCGCACGCGGTACTGTAGCTCCTCGGCCGGCAGACGGCCTTCGAGGAAATCCAGGACCTCGCGGTATCCGATGGCCGCGCTGGCGCTCCTGCTGAAGCCACCGGCCGTCAGGATGCCGCGCACCTCGTCCACCAGGCCCTGGTCGAACATCTGGCGACAGCGGTGGCGCACGCGTTCGCGCAGCTCGTCGCGGCTGCGCCGGAGCGCAAGCGCCGTGTAACGGTAGCGCGGGGGACCTTCTTCGAACTGCGTCTGGAGTCTGCTGATCGGCTCCCCCGTCAGCTCGTAGACCTCGAGGGCACGGACCAGACGCTTGCGGTCGTTGCGATGGATACGCTCTGCGGCCGTAGGGTCGGCACGTTCCAGGCGTTCGTGCAGGACTCCGGGCTGCTCGTCCTCCTCACGCTCGAGGCGCAGCCGCAGATCTGCGTCCTTGGATGGCCCATCGAAGAACCCCCGAAGGAGCGCCATCAAATAGAGCGGTGTGCCTCCCAGGATCAGGGGGCGCTTGCCGCGGGCTCGGATCTCCTGGATCGCAGGATCGGCCATCCGGACAAACTTCGAGGAGTCGAACTCCTCCCATGGTTCCACGAGGTCCAGGCCGTGATGGGGGATCTCAGCGCGATCCTCCTGGCTCGGTTTGGCTGTGCCGATGTCCATGCGTCTGTAGAGGCTCATGGAGTCGGCGGAGAGGATCTCCAGATCGAGCCGACGGGCGAGCTCCATCCCGAGCCCGCTCTTGCCAGAGGCCGTAGGGCCTGTCAGGACCCAGACTTCGATAGTTTCACTCGTTTGCACGGCTGGGTTATAGCTCAAGCTGGTTGAGAATTGGCAGAGGCGCCTCTAGAGTCTTCGCTTCGTTTTTCGAGGGGACGCTGCGGCCCTGGGCCTTATTCGCGATTATGTACGCCTTCATCTCAGACATTCACGGCAATACAGGGGCCCTTGCGGCCGTGTTCGAGGACATCGAAGCACGGCGGGTTCAGAAGGTCTTCTGCCTCGGGGATGTCATCGGGTATGGGCCCGAACCGAGAGAGTGCCTGAAGACCGTCATGGAGAGTTGCGAGATCTGTCTTCTGGGCAATCACGAGCACGGATCCATGTACTACGCCTCGGACTTCAATCCCAAGGCGCGAGCCGCCATCGAGTGGACCAAGGACGAGCTCAACGACAAGCAATATCCTCGCGAAGAGAACTTCGCCTTCTGGAACTACATCTCCGAAATGCCGGAAAGCCACCGGGTGGGAGAGATCCTACTCGTTCACGGTTCTCCGCAAGATCCTGTACGTGAGTATCTCCTGCCGGCCGACGGCAAGGACGAGGCCAAGATGGCGGGCTGCTTCGCGAAGATGGCCGATGCGCGTGTCTGCTTCGTGGGGCACAGCCACGTTCCTGGTGTCTACATCGAGGGAGAGGGATTCCGGAGTCCCGGTGACGTCGACAACGAATACGCGCTTGGTGAGGGCAAGACCATCATCAATATCGGCTCGGTCGGTCAGCCTAGAGATGGCGACGTCCGGGCCTCCTACGTGACTTTCGATGAGAAGGCGCGCATCGTGCGCTTCCATCGCCTTGCCTACGATGTCGAGGCCACAATGGCCAAGTTGCGGGCAACAGAACTTCCCGAATACCTCGCAGACCGACTCGGAGTGGGTAGGTAGGAGAGCCGCGGAGACTGAGAGCGTGGGTTCCGTATCGGAGCGTCGCCAGGTTCGTGAAACAGATCTATGGAAAACCGGATAACCAACCTTCTGCTTCCGCTCATCGTCGTCGTGCTGGGTTTCTGGCTCTTCCAGGGATACATGAATCCCAAGAAGGACAAGCAGACTTCCCGGCGAGAGCAACCCAAGACGATCACCTTCGTGGGAGATGGCGCCAAGGAGCTGGCTCATGTCGTTAATGTAAGCAAGAAGGAGTTCTACACCCATGTCGTAGGGGACATGGGGCAGCCCGGCTTCAAGCTGGTCTTCACGACGCAGGGCGGGAGCCTCATCAGCGCTCGACTCCTGGACGTCTACAAGAAGGCTGGGCTCAGCCAAGAGGACAAGGAGGATGAGGACAATCTCTACGAGATCGTGGACTCCTTCCCCAACAGCGAGGAGTACTTCTACCTCTCCTTCAAGCAGAAGGTCCTCCTGCCCAGAAGCCTCGTCTGGGACGGATCCCAGAACAACGGCAAGGGAAGGGCCATCCAGCTCTCCACAGTGTTCTGGGAGAGAGTCGTCGATGGGGGGCTCGCACCAGACGAAGGGGTACGTTATCGCCTGACCCTCTCCAACGGTTTGATCTGGGAAAAGGACTATCTCTTCCAGAAGGGGAGTCGCGAGATCCAGCTGCGCATCCGCCTCCGCAACACGAAGGGGCTGGAGCACGAATACAAACACCTCAAGTACAACCTCTATGGCGCGCAAGGGCTGCCCTATCTGGAAGAGGACCGCACGGGCATGTTGCCTCCTTCGGCCTTCGCTGCCATCAATCGGGATGGAGAGATCGACTCTCCTGTCGCCTTGAACCCCGATGGCAAGCCCGAGAAGCTCACGCAGAAGCTCGTAGATCTGGGAGGACAGGACAGCCTCGCCTACGCGGGTTCCTCGACTCGCTTCTTCACCTGTATCCTCCGGCCAACGGAGAGCAGCGCCACGGCCGTCGAGACGGTTTCGATGGTGAAGCTACCGGCCTACAAATCAGGTGAGACGCCGGCCTATTCCACCGCCAGCCCGGTGCTCACGATTCGCCATCCCTTTCCGCGTCCGGTCGAGGGCAAGAAGGAGACGGTTTCCGAGCTGAGTTTCGATATCTACCTCGGCCCCAAGGAGAGGGCCTACTTCGCAGACAAGCCGGAGCTCGAGGCATACGTGGATGTCCTCAACAACGACCTCCAATCGCCTTGTTTCTGTACACCTCCTGGGGTGACCCTTTTCGCCAAGGCCCTGCTCAAGCTCCTGTCCCTCTTCCACGGCATCTTCGGCAACTGGGGCATCTCCATCATCATGCTGACCATCCTGGTCCGCAGTGCCATGCTGCCGCTCAACCTGAAGCAGCAGAAGTCCATGCGCATCTTCCAGGCCAAGAACGCCAAGCTCAAACCGCAGCTGGATGCCATCAAGGAGAAGTACAAGAAGAACAAGGAGAAGATGAACAAGGCCGTCATGGAGTTCCAGCGGGAGCACAAGCTCTTCCCGCCGCTCATGGGATGCCTCCCCCTGTTCTTGACGATGCCCATCTTCTTCGGGCTCTTCACGATGTTGCGGGCGAGCTATGAACTCCGCCATCAACCGGCCTTTCTGTGGATCCAGGACCTGAGCCAACCCGATCACGCGATTCATCTCGGAATCACGAACCTGCCTCTCTTTGGCAATGGTCTCGAATACCTGAACATTCTTCCCATCGTCATGATGTTGCTTTGGGTGCTGAGTGCCTTCAGTGCTCCTCTTCCCGAAGATCCGCAGCAGCGTTCGATGCAGAAAATGATGCGCTTCATGCCTCTCATGATGGGCATCTTCCTCTACAGCTACGCCTCCGGTCTCGCCCTCTACATGTGCGTTTCGGCCCTGTGGACCGTGATCGAGCAGCGCATCATCAAGGCCAAGTACGGAACCCTCGCGGCCGGAACCTCGCCGATGTAGCACCGGGTGTTCAGGTGGGTCGCTGGCAACCCCTTACGCGAATCGCCCCTCATCCCAATACAGCCGATACTGCTCCCCCCGGGCAAATCCGATCAGCGTGGCGCCCACCTCGCGGCAGAGGTCGAAGCTCAGCGCCGACGCGGCAGATACGGACACCAGGAAGGGGCATCCCACGCGCAGCGCCTTGGCGACCAGCTCATAGCCCGCGCGTCCGGAAAGGAGCAGGACGCAGTCTTGTACGCCGCCGCCCTCCCGGAAGGCCTGGCCGATCGCCTTGTCGAGGGCATTGTGGCGCCCGACGTCCTCGCCCAGGCCCTGGATCTCTCCCTCGCCCGTGTAGAAGGCGGCGGAGTGCGAGGCTCCTGTGGCCGTGAACAGGACCTGCTGGTCGTGGAAGTCCTGCAGCAGCAGCCGGAGCCTCGTGGGCGAGATATTCGGGTGCCCCTCGGTGAAGGCCAGGCTGGGTGGGACCAGCTGATGCAGGTCTTCGAGGCCGCAGAGGCCGCAGGAGGGGCGGATCTCCTGGATGCGTCGGAGCGCATCACGACGTGGGCTCTCGCGATGGGTCTTGGTCTGGATCAGGATCCGATCCAGGATGGGCTTGCCTCCGTCGAGCCCGGTTCCGGGTTCGCCGAGCGGCATACCCGGACGCATGGACAGGCTCTCGATCTCATCGACGTGGTCGACGATCCCTTCGGCCAGCAGGAAGCCCGTAGCCAGATCCTCGTCCCGGCCAGGAGTCCGCATCGTCAGGAGGGTGTTGCCGTCGATCTCGAGAATCAAGGGTTCCTCGCGAAGCAGGTAGTCGCGATCACCTCCCGCCAGGTGGCGGAGTTCAGAGCCCTCGGGGTTCATCAGCTCGACCTCATCCGTGCCAGGAACAGGGAAACCGTGGGCAGGATAGGCGAGGACCCTTCTGTCTGGAATGATGGGGACATGCGAATCCATCCTGCCTTGCTGGTCGTCCTTTGTCTGCCCCTTCCGGGTTCTCTTGCGCAGGTCGTCCACAAACGGCCTTCGTCGAGGGCGGCCACTGCGAGCCTGGATCTGCCTTGGGAGACGAGACTCGAGAAAGCTCTGGTCCTGGCAGCAGAGAGCAAGCGCCCCATCCTCTGGTATCCGCCCACGGTGCCCGCCTCGCCGATGGATCGCCAACCGGAGCTGGACCTCTACATGCGCGCCGGGATGTTCTCGGATCCGGGCCTTCGCGTTCTCTTCCAGCACTACGTCCTGCTGAAGCACGTCCCCACACGCAAGGAAGCCAAAACCTTCCGCCTGCGACCCTTCCAGTTCATCGAACCAGGTTTCCTGATCCTGGACGGCAAGGGGAAGGTGCTGGATCGATGTTCGGGAATGAGCAGCTTTCCACGACCTTGGTTGGAGAAGAGGTTCGCCTCGCATCTCGACCCCAGGATCGTCCAACGGATTCAGCAGAGAACCAAAGGTGCCGTCGCCAGGGCCAGGCTCGAGCAGTTCGCAGCGGGCCGCTTCCACCTGAAAGGGATGGAGGATGCTCCCGACGCTTGGAACGTCTTTCTCGACGCCAGCGCACTCTTCGAGCAGGGGAAGAAGGGGGAGGCGCGCCAGGCCTGGTCCGCGCTCGCCAAACGACAGGGGGACTCCCCTCTTGCTGCATGGGCATTGGCAGAGGCCGAAGGCCTTGGGCCCATCGTGAGGGGCTTCTGGTCCTGGACCGATCCCAGAGAGGGAGCGCCGCTCCTGCTCGCGGGCACGACGCTCCCTGCGACTTCGAAGGAACTTCCGGGTCTGTTGAGATCGGCGATCCGCTACCTGATCAGGATGCAGGAGGACAACGGAGGCTTCGAAGACAGCACTTACGACTTTGGTGGGCAGGACAGCGTCCCCAACGTGCACGTTGCCGTTACGGCATTGGCGGCCATGGCCTTGTTCCGACATCGTTCAGAAGTGCGAAACGACTGGCAGCAAGCTCTGGAGAAGGCCATCGACTATGTCCTGGATCCCGCCCATCGCAATCCTGTCGACAAGGACGAGTGGACCTGGGCACGACTCTATCCGCTTCACCTGTATCGTCAGATCTTGACCGCGGAGAAGCGCTTGGGCTGGCCGAGGAAGGCCCTTCGGGAGCGAATCAGAAAAGAGGCGGCCCTGTGTGCAGGAGACCTGCTGGCCCGGCAGACCTCGAGCGGTGCCTTTCGTCATGAGTATTCCAACCCCTTCGTCACGGCATCGGTCCTGTTGGCCCTGAAGGATGGAAGATCCCTGGGAATCCCGGTCGAGGAAGCTCGCCTCGACCGTGCCCTGACGTCCCTGGAGAAGGCCCGAACCAAGTTGGGGGCATTCAGCTACATGCAACCACGAGGCAAGGCGCGGGCCAGCCTCGTGGCTGCAGCCGGACGCATGCCCCTTTGCGAAGCCGCCCTCTTCGCCTACGGCCGGAGTTCGAAGGAGCGCCTGGTCAACGCGCTCCGCGTTTCTTTCGAGCACCACGAGCAACTGGAGAGCACCCGCAAGTACGACGATCATGCCAATCGCAATGCCTATGGCGGGTTCTTCTATTGGTACGACCAGCTCGGCCGTGCGATGGCCATGGATCTCCTGGGCAGCCAGGCCGCTCGATTCCGCACTTTGCAGAGGGAACAGGTCCTTGCGATCCCCGAGATCGATGGAAGTTTCGTGGACTCACATGAACTCGGGAAGAGCTATGGCACGGCGATGGCGCTGCTCTGCCTGGAGCCACAGACCCGGCCAGCCAGGAAGGCCCCGAAGAAGCGGGATCAGGGCAAGTAGGGGCGCAGGGCCAGCCAGATCCAGATCGCGTTCGGCAGCAGGCAAAGGAAGAACTTCCAGCGGAAACTCGTCTTCACCGTCTTGTGCCGGAACAGCTTCATCCCCAGGAGAGAGCCCGGTGCACCTCCCAGGGCGGTCAAGAGCAGGAGGGTCTTCTCGGAGATCCGACTGCCAGCCTTGCGTGCCTGGCGCTTGTCCCAGCCGAAGGCAAGGAAGGCCCATGTGGACATCGCAAGTAGCGCAATCAAAATGACTTGTGTCGATATCTCCATGCCGTCCTCTAGGGCTCTAGTCGTCCGGAAGGAGGAGTAGGACGGCGGAAGACTCCTAGCAGCGAATGCCCCACCGGGAAGTTCATGTGACGCAGCAAGTGTCGCTCGCTGCTCATGATCCCCGCAAAGGTGGCGTTGATGGGGCCAGGGAAGACTCTGGAGAGGTTGGTCTTGTTCTCGTCCTTCAACCCGATCCACTTCTCTTTGCCCTTGGCCAGAAGAACGGCGGGCAGGATCAACGGAAAGAGGAAGCTGTTGAAGTACGAGAGCTTCTCGGCCTCCAGTGCAGCTGCCTTGCAGACCTTCTGGAGACGTCCTTTCGTGTAGCGACGACAGTGATGTGCCACGCGGTCGTTGTTGGAGAAGAGGAACTGGTAGGCAGGAACGGAGAAGAAGACTCTTCCACCAGGCTTGAGCACCCGCTGGATCTCGGCAAGAGCCTGACCTTCATCCGGAATATGCTCGATGGTGTCGAAGAGGCAGATCAAGTCCTGACTCTGATCCGCGAGTGGAATGGCATAGGCATTCCCACAGATCATGGACTGCCCGCTGCGATCCTTGGCCAGCTTGCAGAGTTCAGGCCAGAGTTCCAGGCCCTTGGCGTTCCCATAGATCGAAAGTCGCTTGAGGAGTCCTCCAGCCCCACAGCCGACTTCAAGGATCTCGAGATCCTTGCGCCCGTGGTAGAGCTTGTCGAGGATCGCAAAGAAGATGGAGCGCCGTCCTCGGAACCAGAAGTGTTCCTCCTCCAGATCCGCGAACTGCTGGTAGGCCGACAACTCCATGCTCAGACAGCTCCTGTCTCCGCCGAAGTCTCAGACTCCGCAGCCTTGGGGCGTGCCGCGATGACCATCTCGTCCTTGAGGTTGACGTAGAAGTTCAGACGATTGAAGGGTGCCAATGGCCAGAGCAGGTACCGAAAGGCCGGGGATACCCGTTCGGCACGCTCTCGGATGAACTCGATGGATACGTGCTTGCCTCCCAGGTCCGGTGTGTTTTCCAGGATCTCGAAGCCAGCATCATCCAACAGACGACGGATCGTCTGGGGATTGAAGTGATAGAGATGCTCCAGATGTTTGTAGTGCTGCCACTTGGGCCCCATGCGATCTGCAAAGGCACTGGCGACATTCTGGGTCTCCAGGATGAGGAGGCCCTCGGGCTTGAGGAAGCTCCTGGCTTCCTGCAGGAAGGCAGTGGGATCGGGTACGTGTTCGACAACATCCCAGAGGGTCAGGAGGTCGAAACTCCCGGGTTCGTACGGTGCGGATTCCAGAGTCCCCACATGAACCTGTTGGAATCCATAGTCCTCCCGTGCGTGGGCGGCGATCTCGGCCGACAGCTCGACTCCTTCCACATCCCAGCCCTTCTCGCTGGCAACCTTGAGGAAGAAGCCTGCGGCACAGCCGACGTCCAGCAACCGTCCAGGTTCGGGCTGGTAGCGCTCGATCAGTTCGAAGCGCTTGCGAAAGGTCTTGAGGTAAAGCGCTGCCTGGCTGCGGTAATCCGCATAACCTCGGTTCTTGGGACCCTCGCTGGTCCAGTATCCTTCGTCGTAGACCTGGGGCAGGACGTCGGGCTTCAACCTCGGGGTGACGTAGACCAGGCCACATCCCTGGCAGCGAACGATGCGGAAGGGGGCTTCAGCAAAGACCTCGTCACGCCCGCCAGAACCGCAGAGGCTGCAGTGTGAGATCTCGATGAAGTTCGTGGGGTCGGCAAGCAGTTCGCTCTGCGA
>JAJRTL010000048.1 GCA_024278315.1 Planctomycetota bacterium
GGGAAACCCTGCACGGCCTTGACGATCTGGATCTTGGCGTCCCGGACCGGTTTGCCGCCAGCTTCGATCTGGAACTGGACGAGCTTGCGATCCTCGAGGTCGAAGACTTTCTGCTGTGGGAGGCTTGCCTTGGGGTCGCGATAGAAGAGCGTCTCCGCGTGGGACTCCCGCACGACGCATAGCTCGAAGCCACGTCCCTGCTCCTTGCCGCGGAGGTAGGGCGCGAGCTTGTCCCTGGCTTCGGACACGAGCAGGTCTCCCGGCAACTCGAGACGCCCATCGGCATGGATCGGAACGGGGAGATTGTAGGAGGGGAGAGATTTGGGATTGCGGGCATTCCTGGGTAGCTGCAACCTCAGGAAGAAGCGATCCGAGGCCTGCCAGTTCTTGACCGTCCAGTCCAGACGATGGGCCGCGTCCAATCGAATCACGCGCTTGCGGGCCATGTCCAGGCCTTCGAACATCTTGGGGTCGATGCTCTTTCTGGTCTTGATGTCAATCCACTGGCAGAGATCCTGAAGCGATTCGAGCTTCAGGAGATGCCCCGGGGCCGAGATGAGGAGTTGGGGTGCCGAGCGCTCGGAGCTCCCTCGCCTCCAAGGAAACCACATCCGAAACTGCCCCTTGGGATCCGTCCGGACCACCTTGCCGGAAAACCTCTGCTGGGAGTAGGGCGTGAGCAGGCGCACGGTAGCGCCCGCCACGGGAAGGTTCTCTGCACCCAGGATCTTGCCCGCGACCTGCACGGGCTGCTCGAGCTTTGCGGTAAAAACACCGTCGACGAGGCCCGGCCACTTGCCTGACTCGAGTCCAGGTGAAGGATGGACCATCACTCGTTCGACCGTGCCAAAGTCCTCATGCACCAAGGCAACCGAGAAGCTGCCTCGTGGCATGGGAGGCAGATCAATCCTCTCTCCGCCGAGCAGGGGCAAGTCCACCGGCACCGGCGACACGCCCCAAGGCTCGATTCGCAAGCTGAGCCCCGTAGGGAGTGCGGTTCTCCACCCGCGCAATCCTTGCACGATGAGACCACGGATCATGGGCTTCTCGAGAATCAGATCGGTGGCTTGGACGGCCGTCGACAGGTCCAGAAGCTCAGTAGACAACCAGCCCTTCTGCAGGCGCTTGTACGCATAGACCTTCCACGCATGTCCGCCGGGCAACTTCGCGAAGACCTGCCCCTTGTCGTTGCTACGAACGACCATAGGAGGGAAGGTGGCATCGAACCTCAACCCGGGCACATCGGAGCGAACGAAGCTCACCGCGCAGTCCCTCAGCCGAAGGCCCTGGGCATCCAGGGTCCTGAACCGGACAGAAATCCTCGCCTGCGCAGCCTGGGTCGGCTGCGGCAGGGCTTGGGGCAGCGGTTGGGACTGCGGTTGGGACTGGACCCAGCAAGAGAGAACGCAGATCAACGAGAGCATCATGGTGGATCTCCTGGGAACACGGGGTGGAGGCAATGATACGGGGCTTCAGCGCAGAGTGAGCTCGACCTCCTTGACTTTGTGGGGATCGATCATGACTTGTGCGCTGAGATAGCGGTTGGCGACCGACGCGTAGGTCTGGACACTCAGTCGCTGGACGAAGGGCGAGACGAGGAGTTCGAAGCTCCCGTCCGCACGGCTCTGGGCCGCGCTCTGTTGCAGATACTGCTGGGCCCAGGCACGAGCCAGGATCGGCACGCGGTCCTTCTGGATCTGTTGGGGATAGACCTGGATGGGGAGTCCACCGATCTGGACCTCTTCGTCCTCGCAGACGATCTTGCCGCGCAGACGCAGGTAGGGCTCCACGCTCACGACGACCTCGCTGTCCTTGCCCTTCTGGATCTCGAAGGCGGCGTATCCAGCTCCCAGAGGCTTTTGACTGATGCGCATCACGTACTTGCCCACGGGCAGCTGCAGCCGCGTCGCCTTGCCCGGCGCGAGACCGAACCGTGTCGAGACCGCGGCGAGGCTACCGGAAAACACGCGTTTGATCTCGCAGTAGCCGCGCTTGAGCGGCCGCCCACTTGCCGAGCGGGTGAGAAGCTCCAAGGCACCCTGATCGGAGAGGTCCAGGCTGCGCTCGGGAATCACGACGCCCTTCTCCCTTGCAGTCAGAGCAAAGACCAGACCTCCACGCCGCAGGTAGAGCTCGAACATCGCACGATTGCGGGTGCTCTGCTTCTTGCCGGCCAGGAGCGCGCCCAGTCCACCGGTCGGACGTATTCCCGGCAGGATCAGCTGTCCTTCGCCATCGACGCCAATCCCTGTCTGCAAGCGAGTACCAGGATTGCCACCCTGCAGCGCCTGCGTCAGGAGAAACAGTTCGTCGCTCTTTTCCTTGCCCGAGCTCTTCCAGGCGAGGGCCCGGCCCGGGACCAGCGCGAAGTCTCGCTCGAAGATCCACTCGGCCTTGTCCCCGTCACGCTGCAGATTGATTTCGAACTGCTTGCGGAGAGTTGCCACGGAGTGCTTTACAGGTTGGCGGCCGGGTGCCCAGACGATGACGTCGCTCAGGTACGAAGTCCGTCGGCTTTCGGGTTTGAAAGGCACGACCAGCTCGTACCTCCCCTTCTCGTCCGCCGACACGATCTGCCGCAGCGGGCAGGGGATGCTGCTGCTCGGTCCGCAGCGGAGAGTGGCTCTCGGAACCACCTTGTTGCCGATGCCGATAACCTTGCCGCGCAGCAGGAGCGGGCGACCGAAGATGCACTTCTTGAGGGGATAGTCTCGCTCGTAGAGCACTTCGGCATCGGTGACGCCCTCGTGGAAGGCCGGTGCCAGATAGACCGTATCCAGGAAGCCCTTGTCCTCGTGCCAGAGCACCGGGAAGTAGCTGTTCATAGGCAGCGGTGGCAGTTCGCGCACCTCGTCCTTGCCCTCGGGCAGCGACTGACGAAATCTCGGATAGGGCAGGGAGAGCGAGACGTAGACCAGGCTGAGCTTGCCCGGATAGAGCGTCTTCCATCCAGACAGGTTGCTGATCCGGAGAAAGGGAACCGGGAAAGGCACCAATGTCAGACGCAGGATGCCAGCCTCCAGGACCCGACCCTGGACAGGGCTGGCCCAGCGCTTCTTGCCGACACTCTTGACGGCCCAGGCCGACCAGTCGCGACGCGGGTCGAGCGAAACGATGGCCCGGCCGCGCTTGTCCGCAACAAACTCCAACTGCTCGGGAGCTTGCTGCGGATCCAAGACCGAGAGTTCGCTGCTGGCGAAGAAGATCCGCGCCTGCGGCACGCGCTTGCCCGCTTCGTCCTCGACGATGATGCGAAGCCGCTGGACAGGGTCAGCCCGTTCCGCTCGAGGAGTCGGCGCTTCCGGTTCCTGCGCAAACAGGCTCAGAACGAACAATGGTAGGAAGAAAAGCAGAGTCGAACTCCTGGATCGCGACTTCCGTGGGCTGGACGAGACATCCTCGCCCAGTCTATGCGAAACCGACTCCCTCTGCCCTGACCCTCGGGTCAGACTCCCGACTTATTCGTGGACTTGTTCGTGGACCTACTCTTCGCCGATCCAGCCCCGCACCATCGACAACATCTTGGAGAAGCCCTGCTTGGGCATCACCGGTTCCTCGGGCTTTGCGGGCTCCTTCCCGGTCTGCGCGGCGGCGATCTCCATCTCGCGCCCGCGAGCGACGTCCATGCTGATCGGCTCTGCGTCGGCCGTCCAGGTTTCCAGGTCTTCGTCCGCCACCGGCTCGCCGACCTCGATGGCCTCTGCCACCGCGTCGACCTTGGGCCCGATGACCTTGCCCATGCGCATACCGGACCTCTCCTCATCGCTCACCAGAGCTTCGCCGAGGCTTTGCTCGACCTCACCCAGGACTTCGCCCACGAAAACCAGGACCGTATCCGTGATCACATCTTCGTCGTTCTCGAGCGTGACCTCGAAGAGGAGCTTGTCCAGACCCTCGGAAGGCGCCTCGAAAGTCGGTTTCTTGATCTTGCAGCCATCCAACTGGACCTTGGGCCCCATGAGCTGCCTCCAGTGGCATCTCCATCCCTCCTGATACTGCTCGGAATCGGGCGGAAACAGGCATACGCTTTCGCCGTTGCCTACATAGAGCTCTGCCCCTTTGACGGATCCTTCCAGATACATGGACCTTCCTTGGTTGAGGACGTGGGGCGGTTTGCCCCAATCACGAGAGGTCCCTGATCGGCTCGGATCGAGCCTGATCGCCCGAATGCACCGCGCCGCCAGGAAACGAGACGCTCGAAGCTCTCCTGTCATGGCCCTCCTGCCCGGCCCTTCTTTTTCAAGAAGCGGCTCTCCAGGCTAAAGCTGCCCCCTGGGCGCAAGCCGGATCTGGCCCGCAGGCTGGTCTCATGGCTATGATCTTCACCCTCTCACGCACAGGTATTCCTATGAAGCACTCCTCTCCTCTCACTCTCTCGCGATCGCTCTTGGCCTGCCTCCTCCTGGCTCCCTCGTGTCTCCTCCTGCTTGCCTGCGGATCCTCCGATCCCGATCGGGTCATCACGGCGGGTCGCTATCGCGGGGAAGGGATCGAGGTGACGCTGGCCAAGAAGGGCGATGCCTGGAGTGGCAAGATCCAACTCCGCTCGCAAAGCTTCGATGTGAAGGCAAGGCTCGCCAGCGGCAAGCTCGCGGGGAGCTTCCAGGACGGAGCGACAAGCTTTCCCTTCAGCATGGCGCCTGCCAACAAGGGCTTCGAGCTCTCCAGTGGAGGCAGCGTCTACAAGCTCGCCAAGGAGATCCAGAAGAACCCTTTGGCAAAGGAGAACCCTCTGGCGAAGGAGAACCCACTGGCGAAGGAGAACCCTCTGGCGAAGAAGAACGCGCCCGCCGAGAAGAATCCTCTCGATACTTCCAATCCTCTCGATCCGGGCAGCAACAATTCCTCGCAAAGATCCCCGAACACGAGAGGGCATCAGAAACCATCACCCCCTCTTCCCGGCAAGGAGCGTAAGACGACCGAGGCCGGACGTGTGGCCTCGGAGGGCAAGCTCTACAAGCACGCGCTGGGATTTCGCTTCCGCTACCCCAAGACCTGGAAGATGACGCAGGCGGGCGAGGGCATCCTGGCCCTGAGCCCCAAGGACATCCTCCAGAGTCCCGAGGGTCCGCTCGAAGTCATCCTGGTTCTGGGTGACTCCGCCGATGGGATCACCGATCCCAAGGATCCTCGGGTAGCCGCCGAACTGGATCAACAGATGCGAACAACCTTCCCCTTCCTGAAGCGCAAGGGAAAGCCCAAGGCCATGCGACTCGGAGGCAAGGAGTTCTCCGAACATGCTTGGCTTGGCACCAACAATCTGGGCAAGGAGATCCAAGGACGGGCGTGGACCTGCATCCTCGAGGA
>JAJRTL010000454.1 GCA_024278315.1 Planctomycetota bacterium
AGACCCTGGGACGGGTCGAACTCCTCCGTCCCGGGGTCGTAATTTCCGGCGGGAGTCTGGGGGTTCTGCGCCGCGAGAGCGGGGGCGAGGAGCAGGGTGGTGAGCGCTCGAAGCAGGCGTGTGGGCTGTATTCTCAAGCGCGCCATCATGAGGATCCTTTGGCCTCGATCCAGAACTCTCGCGAGAGACGGTGGCGGATAGGGTGAAGGTCTTCCCCCTCTTCGCCAGCCCCAAAGATCCCCGTCAGACGCATCGAGGTCACGAATCGTTCGGGCTAGGATGTGTGGCGGCTCCCCTTCCCCACTCTGGCTCTTCGACCATGACAGATCCCGAAGCCCTGATCCATCGACTCATCGCCGCATCTCCCCAGGAGCTGGATCTGGTTAATGCCGAACATCTGCGCGGGGTTCAGGAGCAGGCGGACGCTCTCCTGGATGGTGGAGCAGAGCTCGCCGATCTGGACGGCATGGAGATGCGGCTCGTTGCAGCCGAGCATGGTGCCCCCCTGGGCGCGCACGTCTCGGTCAAGTTGGCGCGATCCAAGAGGCTGCTGGAGTCCATCGAAGGCTCCCTTCGCGTGAGCGTCGTCTTCGCCGTCTACAAGGAATCGCGTCGGATTCGGAGGTTGGATGATGACGAGTTGGGTGAGGACTTCCTGCGCCGCAAGGTAGAGCAACTGGAGTGGCTATTCGGGCAAGAGCGCCAGGATGCCTGGGAAGTCGTCCTCGTGGACGATGGTTGCCCCGAGCAAACGGGTCACCTGGCAGAGGAGATCATCGAGTCAGAGAACCTGACGGATCGCGTCCGTGTCCTCTATCTGCAGGAGGCCATCGATGCCCATCTCCCGGTTGTCAGGCCACTCCAGTCCGTGGACGAGAGTCGCAAGGGCGGATCCATCCTCCTTGGCCTGGATCGTGCACTCCATCAGGCAGCAGATCGCCATGCGGCAGGTGGGTCGAAGCGTCACGTCCTGATCTTCACAGACGCGGACCTGTCCACGCATCTGGGGCAGTGTGGTTTGCTGCTCGCGCCGATCCTCCTGGACGGCAAGGCGGTCGCCCTGGCTTCTCGCCGCGAATCTCGCTCAGTGGTCGTCAAGAAGGGCCAGCGCAACACGCGGGGCAAGCTCTTCATCTACCTCTGGAAGCAGATGCTTCCGATCCTGCACGAGATCACTGACACGCAGTGCGGCTTCAAGGCCTTCCGGGCCGACCTCGCCGCCCAGATCCTGATTCCGACGATCGAGAAGAAGTTCGCGTTCGATATCGAACTTCTCGTGAAAGCCGAACTCGCTGATCCCGGTTGTCTAGAGAAGGTTCCCGTGGCCTGGATCGACAGTGAGGCTCTTTCGACGACGACCGACATCCAGCCCTACCTCTCCATGCTCCAGGCGATCTCAGCCATGTATCGGGAGTACCTCGAGCCCAACGAACGGTCTGAGAGCTACGCCAACTTCGTGGAAGGTCTCGATGAATCCGCTTGGGCGCGTCTGGTCGATCAGGTCCCAGAGGTCATCGCATCAGGGGATCCATCCGATTTTGGCGGTACCGAGCTCGTCAGTTTGACTCAACTCGGAGTCTGATCCTGGCTTGGAAGTCGGACCTCTGAGTATTCGACAGCTCAGAAGAAGATGCGCAGGTAGACGAGAAGACCCTGGTATTTGTAGACGAAGTTGCCTCTGAGCAGGTCGCCCCCGAGAATCTCGTCCTTGATCTCGAGATCCATCACGAAACCGTTCCAGCCGATGCCCGCACCGACGTGATCCCAGATGTCCCAATCCAGGCTCAGCCGGATGTCCACGAGGTAGCCCTTGAATGTGTCGATCTTGATGCCAAAGATCTCCGCAGAGGCGCCGAGGCGGAGGCTTTCGGAGAAGGCGTAGTTGCCTCCCAGTCCGACGACAGGGAGTGGCAGTGTGAGATTCTCGCTCGATTCCCGACCCGTTGTTGCGTATTCGCTGATGTTCAAACCCAGCCCGAATGTGTGCAACCCGAGTGATGCGCTCACATCCCAACCGTCTCCCATGGCGAAGAGGTAGCGGTAGGCTCCCTTGTAGATGTTCGTCGTCAGGGCGACGCTGACATCGAGATTGATCGGGAAGATCTGGTCACCGATTTGGATGTCCTTCTCCAGTTTCAGATTGGCGCGCCGCGTGATCGAGAAGCTGCTGATGTCGAACCTATGCCGACGCCCCAGCTTGTACCTGAGATCCAGGCGGAAGAGGTTGGCCCTGTCCTCGAAACCCAGATCGTCTTCAAAATCTATGGGCACGCCCACTCCCAGGATGGGAGAGTCCAAGCGAAGCACTGTGTCGAAGTTGGCGAAGAGTGCCGTTCCGACCTGGATCTCCATGGCCCGGTCGAGATTCTTGTATCGGGAGTTCTTCTTCGTAGCCGGTGCCTCTCTGTCTGCTTGTCCCTTTGCTTGGGCAGCGTGCACAGTCACCGGTGCACCATTGATGGAATCTGGGGTTCTGTAATGGACGCTTACAGAGCCGCATCCCGCCAGGGAAGTCAGGCAGGCAAGGACACAGCGTAGGAGGGCCGATGTCATGGCCTAGAAAGTCAGGATGGCTTGAATGCCAAAGATCCAGTTGATCGCATTGCCGCTATTGAGCGGCAATGTCAGGTTGGCAGCGACCGAGAAGTCCTCTTTGAACGTCTTGCCTGCTTCGATGTCGAGTCTGTAGGAGCGTGTCATGTTGTCTTGGAAGTTCCAGGCCATGTCGGGAGTGAAGGTCATCCATGTGAGCCACATGTCCTCGGGTTTGACGGTGACCGGGATCTGCCACCAGATCTCTCGAACGGTCTTTCCGTCCTGCGAGTTGCGCCCCTTGGAGGATGTGGGGACGTTGATGTCCGGGTTGCCAGCCGGGCGATACCGGCTGAAGCTGTGCACGTAGCGCAGGACATTGGAGATCGTCACGGTCTCGCTGACGTTCATCTGGAGGTTGAGATAGGGTATGAGCAGGCCGGCATCGCCTCCCAGGCCGTTGGTAGCACTGCCGGTGGGGAGGATCAGCTCGACGCCCGGCATGACTCCTTGGATCAGCTTCCGACTGTCGCTCTCGCGTTTCCCCAGGTAGTAGAAGGCAAAGCGCAGATCGCCGATGCCCGCATCGCTGCTCGTGTGACTCAGGTTGCTCCAGCCCAGTGGGAGTTCCGCGTGCAGGAGCATCTTGGGATTGAGAGCCATGTTTCCCTGCAGGCGCAGGAAGCCGTTGGAGCCCTCGCCATTGGACAGATCGTTGAACTCCAGGCCGAGTCTGAACGACGTCATGAACTGCAATGGGTCCGTAGGGTCCAAGGGTTCATCTGTCTTGGATGTCTGAGGCTTCTTCTGGAGTTCGTGCAGGAGACTTGTGGAGTTGCTGAGCCGGAGGTCTGGAAGGACAGATGGCGCAGCGGCTGGCAGCTCAGGACTGGAGAAGGTCTCAGGCCTCGATGCCAGATCCCGCCGGACATCCTCATCCAGGAGGACGTCCTCGGGATCGTTGGCGGCAAGAGCTGTGCTCGGGAAGGCCAATGCTGAGAGTGTGAGAAGGCAGAGGAGGGAGCTCGACATTTTGTGCATCATGCGAGAAGTCTAGCGAGAGGCGGGCGAATATGCTCCACTCCCTGCACGCTGACCCAACGAGAACCTGTATGGATCCCCTCCTGAAGAGCTTTCATCTCCTGTTCGTTGCCTTGTTCCTGGGCAATCTGCTTGTCACAGCAGTCTGGAAGAACCTTGCCGATCGCAGTGCGATCCCCGAGGTCCGCGTGTTCGGTGCTCGCCTGGTGATCTTGACCGACTGGGTCTTCGTAGCTGTTTGCGGAATCGGCCTCGTGACCACGGGAATCCTCCAGGCGATGGCCTGGTTCCCATCAGGTGGTTTCATGAAAGTGCCGTGGATCTACCTGCCCCTGGGGTTGTTTTCCCTCTCTGGTCTGATCTGGGCGCTGGCCCTGCTTCCGATCGAGTACAAGCAACGCGCCTTGGCCATCCAGGCTCTCGAGACCGGGATTCTCCCCCCGGAGTACGCAAGGCTCTCCCTTCGTTGGAATCTGCTCGGCGCTTTGGCCACCCTCCTGATCGTGGCTGCGCTCTTTGTGATGGTGTTCAAGCCCCAGCCCTCCTGACCCTATCTCCGCCACGAGCTCCTACTGATGCGTGGTGCAGCAGGAGGCGCCACCGAGGTCGAGGGTGCCGCGCCAGATCAGGACGCCGGCGGCCAGCAGGAGGGCTCCGCGCTGGACCCAGACCATGCCGCGCGGGCCGAGCTTCTGATGGAGCCAGGCGAGTTGCACCTGGGCGAAGGCCAGCAGCGGCATGGTGCCGAGCGCGAAGCCGGCCATGGCGAGGCCGCCGTCGAGGGTCGAGCCGTAGAGCAGGGCAGCGCCGTAGATGGCGAAGAGCGCCCCGCAGGGTAGGAGAGGTGTGAGCAGGCCGATCAGTGCGGCACGCCTGCCAGGCGAGAGCTGGCCCGCGCGACGCATGGCCTTGCTGAACAGGGCCCCGACTCCGGGGATGCCGCCGAGCCTCTTGTCGAGCCCCATCGCGAAGAGCACGAGCAGACCTGCGAGCGCGAAGGAGATCCAGGCTCCCTGGCCGGTCAGGTCCTGGACACCCAGGAGGTGCCCCAGGCCGCCCACGATCAGCCCGGCGATGCTGTAGGAAACCAGACGCGCCGCGTGGTAGGAGGCAACGGCGCTCTTCTTGCCCAGGAAGCAGCCCGCGAAGGGACCACACATGCCCACGCAGTGAAGACTGAAGGGAAGGCCGATCAGGAAGCCATTCACCAAAGGCCCTGTTGCGGCCGCTGTCAGTACCTGGGAAAACACTTCGTCGCCAATCTCTCTCTGTCATCCGGGAGATTCTCTCCCGACCTGGATAGCACGATGCCTGCACAAGTGCCCGATGCCAAGCCCGAGCTCCCACGGGGGTTGCCGCTGGAGTCCCAACCAGGCCCAGGTGGAGCCGCTGAGACCAGCTGTCGGCATTGCGGTCTGCCGGTGCCGCAGGGCAGCCGTCACCCGGGCTTCTGCTGTCCTGGCTGCAAGAAGGTCCATGAGCTCCTCCACGGCTCCGATCTGGGCGAGTTCTACGACCTGGGAGGAGGCAAGGAACGGCCCGTGGGTTCCGAACCCGGGGAGGGAAAGCACGACTGGCTTCCCGAGCTCGAGGAGAAGGGCCGTGTCGGGGATGCGGTCCGGATCGAGCTGGACGTCCAGGGCATCTACTGTGCCGCCTGCGTCTGGGTGCTCCAGGAGCTCTGGCGTCGACGACCGGGGACCCTCACCATGGACCTCAACCCCAGCTTGGGGCAGGTCGTCCTGATCTACCGGCCCGCGGATCTGGATCTCTCCTCCTACCTGGACGAGGTCGAGTCGCTGGGCTACCGCATGGCTCCCGCCCGCAAGGCGCGCGCCCACAAGGACCGCTCGCTGCTGATCCGGCTCGGCATCTGCGTGGCCCTCTCGATGAACGCCATGATGTTCGCGATCTCCCACTATCTGGGGATGAACGCCAGCGATGAGAGCGTCTACGAGCTCTTTCGATGGCTGAGCCTGGGCATCGCGACCCTCGCGGTGATGGTCGGCGGCCCGGTCTTCTTCAAGGCGGCCCTCGGCGGTCTGCGTCGGCGCGTTCTCCACCTCGATCTGCCGATCGCTCTCGGCATCCTGCTGGCCTACGGTGGCTCGGTCTGGTGGTTCTTCGAGCAGGGCGGCACGAGCTACTTCGATACGGTGACGATCTTCGTCACATTGATGCTGTTGGGGCGCTACCTCCAGGACCGGGCGGTGCGTCGCAATCGTGACTATCTACTGAACAACGATGGCGCAGAGCACCTTCGCGTGCGTCGGGAGCTGGGCGACCAGCTCGAGATGATCGCCGTCACCGAGGTCCGCCCGGGTGACCGCCTCTGGATCACTCCTGGCGATCTGCTGCCGGTCCAGGGTGTGCTCATCGCGGACTCCAGGAGTTTTTCTCTGGAGTGGATCAACGGGGAGTCGCAGACACGTGTCTTCCAGCCCGGTGATGAGATTCCCGCTGGGGCCTTCCTGGCCGGACAGGAGCGGGCTCGGGTGGATGCCGTGTCGAGCGCCGAGGACTCGGGACTGTTGGACCTGCTACGATCCACCGAAGGTGACCGCGAGGGCCTCCTGCTCTCACCCTTCTGGACCCGGCTCAACCGCATCTACGTGATGCTGGTGCTGGGGCTCGCGAGCCTCGGGGGCCTGCTCTGGTATGTCCTGGATCCCACCCAGATCCTACCGGTCGTGATCTCCATCCTGGTCGTGACCTGCCCCTGCGCTCTCGGGCTCGCCATCCCCCTTGCGATCGACCTGAGCCTGGCTCGGCTCCGTCGCGGCGGGATCTTCGTGCGCAAGACGGACTTGCTGGACAAGGCCAGGCGCTGGCGGCAGGTCTTCTTCGACAAGACGGGGACCCTGACCTGGGGGGGGCTGCATGCCGAGAGGGAGGGCGAGCTCACTGCCGAGCAGGGGAATCTGCTCCTGACCCTGGCGGCCTCCAGCCACCATCCGGTGAGCCAGGCGGTGATGGAGAGCCTGGACGGGGCACGGCTTCTGTCGGGCCAGGAAGTCGAAGAGGTCGTGGGCCAGGGCATGCGTGCGGAGTGGGACGGGCGGGAGTATCGGCTCGGGAGGCCTGGCTGGGCTGGACCCGAGGGGCAGGAGGGGCCGAACGGGAGTGGGGGAGAGACCTGTTTCTCGCAGGACGGCTCGCCCCTGGCCCGATTCCGGATTCGAGAGGACTTCCGGCCGGGCTTCGCCGAGGCGATCCGGCACCTGGAATCCACCGGCATCGAGGTCCACCTCATCAGCGGGGACCGAGTGACACGCGTCGAGGAGGCGGGGCGGCTTCTGGGGCTGGCTCGGGAGAGGGTCCTGGGTGGTCAGAGCTCCGAGGACAAGGCGGCCTATGTGCGTCGACTGGATCAGGGCCACGGTCTGATGGTGGGGGATGGACTCAACGACGCGTCGGCCTTCCGGGAGGCCAGCTCGACCGCCACGCCGGCCCTGGATCGCCCGGTCCTTCCGTCGCAGGCGGACTTCTACTATGTGGGGGGAGGTGCGGATGCGGTGCGTGCGGTTCGGGAGACTTCGGTGCTGCTGAGCCGGGTCGTCCGTAGCAACCTCTGGTTGGCAGGCCTGTACAACGTCGGGGCTCTCTCGCTATCCTTCGCTGGCATGATGACTCCCCTTCTCTGCGCCATCTTGATGCCTTCCAGCTCCTTGGCATTGCTGGGGCACAGCTACTTTCGGCTGCGGAGACCTGCTGTCTCGCAAGGTCCTGTTTTGAAGTCGGTTACGACGGGTGGAGTCGGGAGGAAGGGTTCATGAACGTCATCCCTCTCCTCGTTTTCGTGAGCCTCGTCCTCGTGGCATTCGCCCTGCTCTTCTTCTACTTCACGGTCAAGCAGGGGGACCATGAGCATGCCGATCGCCTCTCTCTCCTGCCCTTGGAGGAGGACGAAATGCCACAGGAAACAATAGCTGACAAGAAGGAGCCTATTCGGCAGGATCTTCCCCCATTGTCCGCTTCGACCCCGGAAACCGAGCATGAGCACGACGCCAGCCCTCACGACCCACCAGGTCACCTATGACGACAAGACGGTCACGCAGTTCATCATTGCTTCCGTCGCCTGGGGCGCGATTGCCCTGATCGTCGGTCTGCTGATCGCCCTTCAGCTGACCTTCCACGTCCTCAACTTCGATACGGCCTGGCTGACCTTCGGGCGGCTGCGACCGCTGCACACCAATGCGGCCATCTTCGCCCTCGTGGGCAACATGATGTTCGCGGGTATCTACCACTCCACGCAGCGGCTCACCAAGGCGAGGTTGGGCTCCGACATCCTCAGCAAAATCCACTTCTGGGGCTGGCAGTTCATCATCTTGCTGGCAGCGGTGACACTGCCTCTGGGCATGACCCAGGGCAAGGAGTACGCCGAGCTCGAATGGGGCATCGACCTCCTGGTCACGATCGTCTGGGTCGTCTTCGCCATCAACTTCTTCATCATGTTGGCGAAGAGGAACGAGCGGCATCTCTATGTGGCCATCTGGTTCTACATCGCGACGATCATCACGATTGCGCTGCTCTACATCGTCAACAACCTCGCACTGCCCTACTCGGCCACCAAGAGCTACTCGCTCTTCGGCGGCGCGCAGGATGCGCTCACCCAGTGGTGGTATGGCCACAACGCGGTCGCCTTCTTCCTGACCACGCCGATCCTCGGCATCATGTATTACTATCTGCCCAAGGCGGCAGGTCGGCCGGTCTACAGCTACCGGCTCTCGATCATCCACTTCTGGGCCCTGGTGTTCATCTACATCTGGGCTGGTCCGCACCACCTGCTCTACACCTCGTTGCCTGACTGGGCGCAGTCCTTGGGCATGGTCTTCTCCCTCATGCTCTGGGCTCCGTCCTGGGGCGGTATGCTCAACGGTCTCCTGACTCTGCGCGGCGCCTGGGACAAGGTGCGCACCGACCCGGTGCTCAAGTTCTTCGTGGCGGCCGTGACCTTCTATGGCATGTCCACCTTCGAGGGTCCGCTGCTCTCCATCAAAGCCGTCAACGCGTTGAGCCACTACACGGACTGGACCATCGGCCACGTGCACGGCGGCACGCTGGGTTGGAACGGATTCATGGCAGCCGGCATGTTCTATTGGCTGGTCCCCAAGCTGTTCCATACCAAGCTCGCGTCCACCAAGATGGCCGACGCGCACTTCTGGTTGGGCACCCTCGGCATCCTGATCTACATGGTTTCGCTGTGGATCGCGGGCATTTCCCAGGGGCTCATGTGGGATGCCGTCGAGCCGACTGGTGGCCTGAGCTATCCCGATTGGGCCGAGATGATCAACGCCACCTGGTGGATGTATATCTTCCGCGCCGTAGGAGGCACGCTCTACCTCGTGGGTTGGATCCTGATGATCGTCAACCTCCTGAAGACCGCCAAGCAGGGCGAGGCCAGGGAAGTCACGATCGAGGTCACGCGCTTCGATACAACCGTCAAGACACCGAGCAACGCCAACCTGATCTTTGGGCTTCCCTTCATCGTCATGGCACTGGGCCTCCTGGGCGGCGTGCTCACCGGCCTCGACAGCGTCATCCTCGCCGTGCTCGGCGCAGGCATCCTTCTCGCACTCGTGTTCTGGGTCGACGCACTCACGGGTGGCCTCCGCAAGGGCAAGGAAGGTTGGCACGACGCCCTCGAGGGCAAGCCCCTGGCCTTCACCGTTCTCGTCTTCCTGGCCGTAGCGGTCGGTGGCGTCATCGAGTTGGTACCAGGTCTCCTGGTCAACAACGAAGCACCCATCTCCACGGGCACGGCGATCTACACACCTCTCGAGGTGGAAGGCCGCGACATCTACGTGCGGGAGGGTTGCTACAACTGCCACTCCCAGCAGATCCGCCCCTTCTACTCCGAAAAGCTCCGCTACGGCGACCCGAGCACCCTCGCCGAGTCCCAGTACGACCACCCCTTCCAGTGGGGCTCCAAGCGCACCGGACCCGATCTCGCCCGCGAGGGCGGCAAACGCGGTGATGAATGGCATTGGAGACACATGCTCAATCCGCGGGACATCGATGAGTCCTCGATCATGCCCAGCTATCCCTGGCTGGCGACGAGCCTTGTGGATAGCTCCAGGACTGGCGGCAAGATGATGGTCTTGCGGACCCTGGGGCTGCCCTACACGGACCAAGAGATCGCGGAGTCTCAGGCTCACTACCAGCGGCAAGCGGAAGGGATCGTGGCGAACCTCAAGAAGAGCGTTGATATCACGGCCGACCCCCAGTCGGAGTTGATAGCCCTCATTGCCTACTTGCAGAGGCTCGGCAAGCCTTTCGTTGCGCCCACGAAGGCGGGAGACTGACATGTTCGAAAGACTCTTTGCTGGAAGTGATCTCCTGGATTGGCCGATCGCTTCGATGATCTTCTTCTTCGTGTTCTTCGCGGCAGTGATCCTCCGTGTCTACTCCAAGAAACGAAAGAATCTCTACGAGCACATGGCGATGCTGCCACTGGATGACAGGGACCCGAATGATCTCGCCGAGCAGGGCAAGCAGGCGACGGAGACGTTAGTATGAGTGAGATGAATAGCGAACGGCCAGCCGAGGAGCACTACAACGCTCCGCTTCGGCCTCACGAGTTCGACGGCATCCGGGAGTTCGACAACAAGCTGCCCCAGTGGTGGCTGTGGACCTTTTTCGGAGCCATCATCTTTTCTGTCGGGTACTGGTTCCACTACGAGGTGTTCCATACGGGTCCAGGTCAGCTCCAGGCCTACGAAACGGAAGTGAAGGAGGCCGAGGCCGAGAGAGATCGATTGATCGCGGCGAGCATGGATCTGACGGATGAAGGGCTGCTCAAGATCTCGAAGGATCCCGAAGCCGTAGAGCGGGGCCGAACGACGTTCTTGTCTACCTGTGTGGCATGTCACCTCGCGGATGGCAGCGGTTCGATTGGCCCCAACCTGACGGACAAATACTGGTCGCATGGCGCGAAACCCACCGACATGTACAAGGTAATCGACAAGGGTGTACCTCTCACGCAGATGCAAGCCTGGGGGCAGCCCTTTGGTCCCAAACGTGTCGCCGAGGTCTGCGCCTATATCCTGACCATCAAGGCGACCAACAAGAAGGGCCGTAAGCCCGAGGGAAAACCCGAGGACGGGGAGTAGCCGATGATTGGGGAACTCGCCTGAGAAGGGAGGACTCTA
>JAJRTL010000455.1 GCA_024278315.1 Planctomycetota bacterium
ACCCCAAGCAGTCCCCGCGCCCTGCTGCCCCTCACCGTCGCAATGATCCGTTCACTCTTGACCCTCCAGGGCGGATCATTGCGACGGGGAGGGGTAGCTGGATCTGCCCTGATCCCGAGCATGAACCGAACCGGGCGCAGCCCAATGCAGCGGACCCTCGTGACCTGACCCGCTTGTTGTTGTCCAGGAAGATTTGTGGGGCAAGGGCAGGCCTAGCCCGAACGATTCATGACCTCGATGCATCTGACGGCGTCTTTCGGCCCAGGACCGCGAACCTATCGGTTCGCTCGGCATTGCTTCGATTCGACGACCCTCTTGGGTCACCTTCATCTCGCGCAGCCGTCCTGGACTCGAAATGCGCTCGTCAGACCGCCAAAACGAGCTCGGCTGCGCCGATCTCGTTTTGGCTCACAACGATCTCATGAATGGTCCGGGCTAGCCCGTAGATCCAGCCTTTGCGACGTCGCCATAGATGTGGCTGGGATCGAAGCGGTGGAGCGTGAGCTCGCCACCGAGAGAACCGAAGAACCTGGCGGCTTCGTCGTAGCGAAAGGCGTGGCCCATGTAGTAGTGATCGTCGATGAGGCTGCGGTCGCCTGCGTCGGCGCCATCCTCCATGGCGACCATCTCTTCCTCGACGGCGGCGATCTCCTGGGGGCTGGACTCGATGCCGGTGGGATCGGTTGGGTCTGCGAGCAGCTGGAAACGGAGATGGCCGCCCGGGGCGAGCAGGCCGTAGGCCTGGCCTGAGAGCTGGGCGACGATTTCGAGCGGACAGTGGATGAATACGGCCCAGGCCATGATGAGATCGTAGGCACGGTCCTGCACCTCTTCCGGGAGACTGGCGCCATCCGACTCGAAGAAGCGCGCTTGTTCGAACTCGGCACAGCGCTGGCGAGCCTCCTCGACCATGCCAGCGGCGATATCGAATCCGGTGTAGACAGCCGCTTTGTTCAGCAGAGGTGCAACCAGTCGCCCCACGCCACAGCCTATCTCCAGGACCTGGGCCTCGGCGAGCCAGGCTTCGTCCAGCCCCATGCACACGATCCCGGCATCGACGTCGGCCTGGGCTTGCCATCGCTGCGCCTGGCTCCAGCCCGGATGCGAAGCCACGTAGAAGTCGCGGCTCTCACTCACGGCCCGCTTCTGCCAGTTGTGCTTGAGGAGGGCAGCCCAGTCATCGGGTTGTCTGGGGTCGGGTTGCCGAGAGTCCGGTGATTGGTCTGGGCTCATGCTGTGTCGCTCGATGTGGGCTTCTTGCGGATGGCGAGGACGGCTTCGATGAGCAGCCACAAGCCCAGGATGAAGAGGATGCCTCCGACGATCAGGAGCAAGGTGTCGGCCTTCTCGCCGCCGGGGGCGAAGTTGCGCAGGTTGAGGACCATGGCCACCAGCGTGCTTCCCATCATGAAGACGGCCGGGATTCCGGTAAGCCAGGCGGGTTTGCCCTTCTGGCGAAGATAGAGCGTGGCGAGCGTCAGCGTGAGGCCGGCGAGGAGTTGGTTGGTCGTGCCGAACAGTGTCCAGAGCGCGAGTGCTGCCGGCTTGTCGCCGACCTTGTAGAACGCAAAGAAGCCGATGGCCGCGCAAGCCGCGACGGAGCTCAGATAGCGGTTCTTGAGAGCTGAGATGCCAAAGCTCGTGGCGATCTCCTCGAGGTTGAAGCGGAGCAACCGCGTGGCCGAGTCGAGCGTCGTGAGCGCGAAGGAGACGACGACCATGGCGATCAGTGCCGAGGCCAGGCTAGGGGACACGAAGCCCAGGTGGACGACGAAGTTGGTTGTGCCCTCGATGAAGGCATCGATCTTGGTGGCGAGCCCCGCAGCACTCGACCAGGAGGCGTAGTGGCTGTGCCAGAGTTCGCTGGAGGCGAAGCCGGCCGTGCAGGCCAGCGTGGCGAGCAGGCCGAGCAAGGACTCGCCGATCATCGCCCCGTAGCCGATGGGCCGCGCCTGCGTCTCCTTGTCGAGTTGCTTGGCCGTCGTGCCCGAGCTGACCAGACCGTGGAAGCCGCTGGCCGCGCCGCAGGCGATGACGATGAAGACGAAGGGCAGCAATGGCGGCGCGCCCTCGGGGTGCATGACCAGCGCGGGCGCTGCGAAGCTCGGCGCGCCCACGAAGAAACCGATGTAGGCCAGCCCGAGGCCGAGATAGAGCAGCAGCGAATTGAGGAAGTCGCGCGACTGGAGCAGGGCCCAGACCGGCAGCACCGAGGCCAGGAAGGCGTAGCCCAGGAGGACCCAGGTCCAGGTGCCGGGTCCCGGCCAGAGGCTCGGGTCGAGACCGATGGTCGGATAGCGACGACCGAGTTCGATGAAGCCCAGCTCGAGCAAGAAGCCCACGAGCGCCACGGGCAGCAGCGGCCAGCCCTTGCGGTAGAGGAGGATGCCTGAGATCACCGCGAGGATCATCAGCAGGCCGGAGGGCAGCACGGCCTGGGGATAGCCGGGCTTGGCGGCGGCTGTCGCCGTCGCAGGCGTGAGCTGGACCGAGAAGAGCTTGGCGATGACGAAGACGAAGACCCCCATCGCCAGCGCCACGCCAAAGAAAATGACGAGGTGAAAGAGCGTGCGCGCACGCTTGCCGATGACCTTGTCGGCCACCTCCCCCACACTCATGCCCCTGTTGCGGACCGAGAGGACCAGTGCCGAAAAGTCGTGCACACAGCCCACGAGCAGCGCGCCGAGCACGACCCAGAGCAGGGCCGGTCCCCAGCCCCAGATGACGGCGACAGCCGGACCGAGCATCGGAGCCAGCCCGGTGATCGAGGCGAAGTGATGCCCAAAGAGGATGCTCGGACGGGTCGGCACGTAGTCGACGCCGTCCGTCATCGTGTGGGCAGGCGTCGGCCGACTGTCGTCCAGATCGAAGATCTTCGTAGCCAGATACTTCGAGTAGAAGCGGTAACCCAGGATGTACAGGACGAAGGCGGCGAGTGCTGCGAGGATCGGACTCATTCAGACTCCATGAACGAGATTCACACAGAGGGAGCCTGCAGGATACGATGTCGGACATGTGGCGCTACACCTTCCTTCGTCGGAGCATCCCTCGTTGCCATCCGATGAGCAAACCAGGCAAAAACCACGTCAACAGAAGTGAGTCTCCGAGCGTAGTTAGCCCGAACGATTCATGGCCATCGGAGGCCTCTTTTCCTCCTTGGCCTTGGAAACGATCTCTCACGAACCCCGAGGGCCCGGCCGATGGCGGCCAGCGGCTCCCCTACCACGAACCGACCGACATCGGCCGGTTCGACAACCCCGAGGCCGATTCGATGAAGACACTACGTCTCTCATGGACGGCTCTCTTGCTTGCTTCTCTCGTGCCCCTGCTCCCGGCTGCTCCACAGAGCGCTTCGGGTGCCAGGGCGATGAAGCTCGACAAGAAGAGCCAATCCAAGACCGCAAATGCCAAACCGGAGCTCAGCGAAGCCCAGAAGGACTTCCGGCGATTGAGTGCAGAAGCGAGCAAGCTTCGCTCAGCAGAGTACCGGAAGCAGCGCGAGGAAATGAAGAAACAGCAGGCCTCCGGTGGAGGTCAGACCATGGGCTTTCGGATGAGAGCTCCGGATCTCTCCTCGCTGACACCCAAATACATCTCCTGCGCCCGGAAGTACCAGCGCACTGACGATGCCATCATGTTCTTGACGCAAATCCTGACGATCAGCAAGGACAAGCAAATCCAGAAGGAAGCACTCGACACACTGTGGAGGAACCACTACGAGAGCGACAAGCTTGCTGACTTCGCAACCACCGTCCCCCGTCTCACCCGGGCACTGGGCAAGGCGACCTGCGACAAGATCATGGACAAGCTGGCCATGAGTCCCAACAAGAACGTGCAGGGTTCTGTCCTCTACACGCAGGCATCCACGGCCTTGCGCAACCCAAAGATCGACAAAGAAGGGAAGGCCAAAGCCCATGCACAGCTGACTCTGGCCATCGAGCTGGCGCCCAAGGCCCGCTTCGTGTCTCGTGCCAAGGGCATCCTGTTCGAAGCCGCGAATCTCCAGATCGGCATGAAGGCTCCCGACATCGAGGGCAAGGACACCGACGGTGTGGCGTTCAAGCTCTCGGACTACAAGGGCAAGGTCATCATGCTCGACTTCTGGGGCGATTGGTGAGGCCCTTGCCGGTCCATGTACCCCCACGAGCGGTCGCTCGTGAAGAAGTTTGCCAAGGCACCCTTTGCCCTGATCGGCGTCAACAGCGACAGGAAGATCGAGAGAGTCCACAAGGCCATCAAGGACAACAACATCAGCTGGCGTAGCTTCTGGCAGGGAGCTGCGGGGACAGGAGGCGCAATCTCGACACGCTGGAATGTGCACGGATGGCCCACGGTCGTATTGATCGACCACAAGGGCATCATCCGCTACCGCAACTACGGTCTTTTGGGAAACGCCAACGAGCTCCTCGAACAGCTCATCGCCGAAGCGCAGGCCGACCAGGTGGACAAGAACTGATCAGCCCCAGATGCTCGACAGGGGGCAGGCCCCTCTTCGGGGACCATGCTGGCCTCCCTTCCTGAAGACCACTCCCCCATGTGCACGAAGGGGTGCCAGGCCCTGACCATGCACATGGGTCAGTGGGATCGATCGACGAGCTGGCCTGCCGAGTCGAGGAGCATCATGCGTGTGCGACCAGCGGGGATCCTCACGGGATCGGCCAGCCCTTCGACCCGGTGCTCCAAGGCTCGGCTTCCCTTGTTGATGAGGATGACGAGCCGGTGCCTTGCCAGGGGGATGCGAGCCAGAAACAGTGCGGGATCCACGTCCTCGGGGCTATGTCCGGTTGCACGGCGCGTGGACGCATACCAGTCACCACGTGTGGAGCTCGCCTGGGCCAGATCCACAGGAAGAGGATGGTGCAGGATACGGCCCTTGCCCATGGCGTGGCTCTGCGCAGGAGCGTCCCTCGACGTCCGGATGGACTGAACGACCTCCTGGGAGAAGCGCAGAACGGACTTGTCGGTGGACTCCGTGAGCATCAAGGCACGCGACTCCCGAGGGTGAGCGACCGTGCCCAGGCGAGGCGCGGGGAGGCCACTGTCATCGGCCTCGAACCAACCTGAGCAGACAAGGGTCGCCCCGGCGCGCACAGCCGCCTCGATGTCGTTCCAGGCTTGATCCGAGATCCCGCTGCAGGATGGCAGAAGGATGGTCCTGGGCTGACCAAGATCGGTCGCTGTGCGGTATTCGGATACCGCGCGCATCGGCACAGCGCCGCCCTGGCTCCATCCGGTGACGAGGGCACGACTGGCCTGCGGGCCGAGCGCGCGCGGCGGGAACGAATCGTGGCTCGGCACGAGCAGGACAGTCTCGGGCTCGGGCCGACCATCGAAGCGCTGGCGGTTGCGCGCAAAGAAAGCGGCGAAGCGCCGTAGCACGGCGTGCTCGGGCTTGACGCTGCCGTCCACGCGCTTGAGACCGATGGCCACTTCGTTGTCGATGTCCATGTAGGGGTTGGTGTCGTAGCACCACTGGACTACACCAAAGGCACCCGCCGCGAAGGCGTAGCCGATTTTGCGAGAGAGCAGCGCGGCCGAGGCCTCCAGGCTGCGATGCGTCGTGCCCGAGAGATCTTCGCGCCCCATGACTCCGGTCTCGCTCACCAGCAGCGGCTTGCCGGTGGCCTTGGCCAGGATGCCATCCCAGAGCAAGGCGTCGTTGTTCCACCAGCTGTGCAGCGAGGTGTAGTCGACGCGCGCATGATGAAAAAGCGGACCGGGACGCGAGTAGAGGCCACCTTCGTCCTGCCCCACCGTGATACTGGCCCTCGATCCTGCCTGCCGGATCGCCTCGCTCATCTCGTGGATCCAAACCCCGAAGGCATCCTGCGCAAAGTGGCAGTACTCACGCGCCCTATAGGGCCGGTTGCCGCCAAAGAGCCCCCGCTCGTTGAAGTCCCCATCCAAGGGCAGCCCGAGGCTCTCGTCCTGACGCAACCGCCAACGCGCTCGCACCCGATCCTCCCAGGAGGAAAGAAAGGGGACGGGTCCTTTTGGCACACCCTGGCCTTCGGCCTGGGTGTCCGAAAAGGACCCGTCCCCTTTCTTTCCTTGCCCGCCGTAACGTTTCTTGAGCCAGGCGAGGAAGGCATTCTTCTCGAACTCATCGCCCTTGGGTCGGCATTGCCAGAGTTTGCTTGGATTGCTGAAACTCGGCTCGTTGATGAGATCCCAGAGCATCTCCTTGGCGCCGCGGAAGCGCTGTGCGACCTGCGAGAGGTACGCACGCTGACCCTCGATGGCACGCGGATCGAGATAGGGATTGGCTCCACCGAATGCTTCGGGCATGAATGCAAAGAAAGTGAACATCACAGGAATGCCATGACGACGCGCCGAGAGGTAGTATGCCTCGAGTGCGCGCACAAAACCCTCATCGACGACGCCGGGGTCCATCGAAATCTTGCGCTGACCGGTCCAGATGCCCGTGCGCACCATGTTGATGCCGAGCGAAGCCAGTTCGCCGAAGCTCGCATCCCATTCGGCCGCGTTGGGCTCGAAGAGGAACTTGCGGTGCACGCTCTTCGACATCAGTGTCGTCCCGATCACCGGCTCGGCCCTGCCCTTCCGTCGCATCGTGTAGGCGTCGAACTCGAGCTTGTCACCCGAGCGGAAGAGTTCGTCGTCGTACACCCAGAAGCCAGTCCTGAACGGCGGCCGGTCGACGGGTGGACCGGCAGATGCCAGGCTGAGACGATAGAGACCGGGGGCCAGCTCCACGGGAATGTCGATGCGCTGGCTGCCATGCTGCCCAAGCTCCATCTCGAGTCCGTTCTTCCGCCAGAGCGACTTGCCCTCGGCATCCCTGAGTTCGACGTCGAATGCCAGTGTCTCGAGCTTGCGCGCCCGCGGCCGATGGATACGGATCATCGCCGAAGGCCGTTCGCCCTCATGAAAACACGCAAAGGCCGGATCGATGCGCATGTCGACCGGAGCCATGCGAGCGAGCGCCAGCAGGCGCACCAGCTCGGCCGCCTGCGGCGGAACATCGCAGAGCCAGAAGGTCCAGCGCCCACCGGCAAAAGGGCCGCGCCACCGATCGATCAACAATGCGCCAGCAGCGACGGGGAATCGCGCATCGCCATCAGGCTTGTGGAGATACGCCAAGGGCCGCAACTGCGCATCGCGCGCACCCGAGCCACCATCCTCGAAGCTGAAGTCCCGCACTTCGCTGAGTCTGGGCTCGAGGATGTAGACCTGCGCCCCCACAGGCAAGACCCGGCTCGCGGCCTTCCTCTCGCCCTTCCTCGGCAACCAGTCAAGGCGCAGACCCGTCGCATCGAGTTCCTGCGCCTGGTTGAGCCGCAAGGCCTTGAGGTAGCTGACCGTCCGGGGCTGAACCTTGCGCTCACCCGGCTTGCCAGCCACCGGCCGCGTGAACGGCGCGCCGCCGAGGTAGACCAGCGAGCCCCCTTGCTTCAGGAAATGCTGGAGCGTCGGCCAGAGCTCAGCAGGGAAGGTCGAGCCATGACGCCATACGAGGACGCGATCCGGCTTGCCCAACTCTGTCCGAAGATCCTTGACCGTCAGACAGGTCTTGGCCCCCTCGATCACCGGCATCGGCCCTTTCACCCCGCTGCGCGGAAAGCCAGCCTCCCCGAAGAGCAACAGGATGGGCAGGGTCGCCGCGAAGAGAAACTGGGGACGGGACTTCATCTCTGCTTGCATGCTGGACCTCGATTGCCTGTGTCGTCGACATGATAGGCACGAGGCTCACGATCCGAGAACAACTGTCATGCAAGTTGGGCATCCTTCTCCCCAGCCCTAGCCCGAACGATCCCCACCTGATCGAGCAGGTCTACGCGTCCTGGAGAGAGGCTCTGCTGATGACGCGGTGGCAACAGGGAGGCATGGGCAAGGGTGTAGACAGCTCTGATCCAAGACCCATCGCCAAGGACCCTACTGGCCGAGCACCCCAATCTCCGCGGCAGAAGCCCAAGGGCCATCGGCGATCTCGCTCCGCGCACGGATCAGGATGTAGCGCCCCTTGACGGGGGAGCAATCCAGAGTCTGTGCTGTCTTGACCTTCTTGAAGGTCGTGGTGGCGGTAGCCTTGCCCTTGCCCAGGTCCTTGAGCGCTTCCCCCACGAAGAACTCACAGCTGGCGATCGTTCCATTCCAGCCCGCATCCTGCCTGGCCAGGTAGACGAAGCCGCGCACCGTCCTGATCACGCCCATATCGATCAGGAGTTCATGCGGGTAAGAAGCGGCGTTCCCACCAAAGCTCGTGTGCCAGTGGGTCCGCGGATTGCCGTCAAAGGCGTTCTTGGCGAGCTTGCCATTGGCCTCGGACTGGCTGCTGAACTTCAGCAGCTTCCAGCCATCTCTGGGGATCAGACCCTTCTTGGGAAGATCGTGGATCCTAGCTGCGCCACGCCTGCCTCGTCGCCGCCCGCCCTTGGCACGTCGATCCTTCTCGTGCAAGGATCGATCACCCCAGTCTCCCACGCGCACGGGCTCGTGGGCAAGCTCCGCAAAGCCCTTCAATCTGGCCAGCACGGCTGCGTTCTTGGCCGCGACATCTCTCGTCTCCGAAATGTCCTTCTTGAGATCGTAGAGAGCCCAAGGACTCTTCCTGCGCGCACGCAGGGCCTTCCATGAGCCCTCGCGCACGGCCACCTGCTGCCCCAGCTCCCAATAGAGATACTTGTGCAGCTCCTGCTTGCGGCCTGCGACCTCCTCCCCCAGGAGTTCCGGCACGATGGAGATGCCGTCGACATCCCCGGGCACCTTGGCCCCAGCAAGCTCGGCATAGGTGGGCAGGAGATCCGGGAAGTAGCCCAGATACTTGCTGACCTGGCCGGGGCGGATCCTTCCGGGCCAGTAGGCGATCATCGGGATCCGCAGCCCACCTTCGTAGAGCTGTCCCTTCCGACCCCGAAAAGCCGTGCCGGTCTTTGGATCCACGTTGGGTGCATGGAAACCGCGCGGATGCAACTTGTCCTTGAAGTAGTCGTTGCCGCCGTTGTCGCCAGCAAACATCACGATCGTATTGTCCGCGAGTCCGAGCTCCCTCAGCAGCGTCAGGATCTCACCCATCTGCCGATCCAGCATCGTCACCATGGCCGCGTAGCGACGTGCCGACTCCGGCCAGTCCTTGTCCGCATAGATCTTCCACGCGGGGTCGTCATCAGGAATGTTGAAAAGACCATGCGGTGGCGTCACCGGAAGGTAGCAGAAGAAGGGCTTATCCTTGTTCTTGCGGATGAACTTCTTGGCCGCATCCATGATGACGTAGTGCGAATAGGTCTTGCCCTTGCTGCCTCCCCGGTTGCCTTCGAGCGGCACCTCCTCGCTGTTGTGGATGATGTAGGGCGGGTAGTAGCTGTGCGCATGGACCTGGTCGTAGTAGCCGACAAAGGTATCGAATCCGTGCTTCTCCGGCACTCCACTCGATCCTCTCCCACCACAACCCCATTTGCCAAAACCGCCCGTCGCGTAGCCCGCGCTCTTGAGCACGGAGCCGATCGTCTCCTCACCTGCGCGCAGCGGCGTGCCCCCCCCATTGCTGCGCACCGACGTGTGACCACTGTGCTTTCCGGTCAACAGCGTGCCGCGCGTCGGCGCACACAAAGGTGACCCCGCCAAGAACTGCGTGAACCGCATCCCGCCCGCCGCCATCTGGTCGATGTTGGGCGTCTGGATGTTGGGATGGCCCATGCACGACAGCTCGTAGTAGCCGAGCTCATCAGCCATGATGAAGACGATGTTTGGCGACCTGCCCTGCGCTTCTTGGCCGCTGAGCCCGGTATGTGGCCCCGTGCGCACCAGGAGCACGCCGAGGGTCAAAAGCACTGTCAGACCGAGCCAGTAGCGCCATTGCCCGCGCGACGCTCGCCTCTCATCATTCGTTCGATGCATGGCCCCAGGATAGCCCTGGCCCGACGGCGAAGCATGCACGAAACCGTAGCCGTCAGCTCATGCATCCATCGTCGGGATCCACGACAGGGACATCCTTGCGGAACCAAGCGAAGTGACCATAAGCCAGGTGCACGAAGACAAATGGATAGAAGTAGGCGAAGAAGACAAACTTGTTGGCCTGGATGAGAGCCAAGAAGGGGAGTACCAGTCCACAGACAAGCTTCAGGGCTGGGCTCAGGACGGGATGCATCGGCTCGTCCGACCTGCGCACAAGCAGACATTCTAGACACCCAATTGCGATCAGGAAGCAGCCCAGGGCTCCCGTCACGAGCAGGCGTATCGGAGCAGGGAGTGAATCCCCTTGGAATTTCGTCGCATTGAGAATCGCAGTGCCGACGCACACAATGCTCATATAGAGAGCCAGGTGGAGGTAGGTCCAGCCGTACAGATACCACGGCCCCGGCCTGAAAGGGCGCCTGGCGACGAAGTCAAAGTAGATCGACCACATCGAGAACCCGATGACGATGCCGAGTGCTGCGCCGCAGGCCTGCTCCAACGATACTGCATGAGTGCTCGCAAGCCCCGTTGTCACTCCCACTACCGTCTCGCCCAGAACCAGGATCGTAAACAATCCGAATCGCTCCGGGTGCTTCGACGTGCTTACCGCTGGTAGGGAACGCGTCGGAGAGATTGCGAGGAGAGGCGTGATGGCATCGACCAGGAAACCGATCCCGAAGAGCACGAATCTCGGGAATCCATCGACGATTGTCGAGAAGACCTGGCAGGCGATCGCGATGGAAAAACCGCCGCCATAGATGCGCGCCACGGGCCAGAACCGCTTGTCGTGATGACCTGCGCGAATCCATAGGAAAGTCGTGAGGGTGCGCCCTACGGCGAAGCACAGGATGTATCCCTCGTAGTTCTCGCCAAGTCCTTCATGCGAGAAGACCGTCATGCCCCCCACGATGAGCATGAAGAACAAGATGATGAGACGGTTTTCGAGACCTTCCGTCTCGAACCGCTCCATGTAGTAGGTGATACCGCCCACAGCCAGATCAGTGGCAGGAACTGGGCGACGAAGCCCCCCACTGCTGCCCAGGAGACACGGGTACCCAGTCGGTGAGCGAGTCCGGCCACCGCAACAACGAAAAAGACGTCGAGGAAGAGCTCGAGCCAGGTCACGGGCCTGTGCTTGGAGGCCTCTTCGTCCTGGCGAATCGTGGGGATGCTCCAGATCGCCCTCCTCTTCTGCCGCGAACGCTGCCCCTCACCTGCGTCGCTCATTCCCATGGTCATTGCTCCTATCAAGCCTCAGTCGGTTTGTGCTCATCGAATTCCACATTCCAATGGGTGCCATCACAGAAAGGTTTGTTCTTGGAGGCCCCACAGCGGCAGAGCGTGCAGATCTCTCCTGATGCACCCTTGGCACGCGGCACATCCACCAACCTGGCACTCCCCCTGAGGACGTAGGGTCCCCCAGGCACGACGGTCATGCTCGATTCGCTCTGTTGAAGCGGTTGCTCCACACCGGATACGGAACAGCTCAATGCTCCAGATGGGCACTGGCGGATGACGCGGATGACTTCCTCTGCCTGGGCTCCGTCCGGATCGATCCACGGCTCTTGCCCCATCCTGAAGACAGATGGCAAGCCGTCGGTGCAGTAGCCCGCATGGGCACAGATGCTGCGGTTGTCATGAACGGCGATCTCGATGCCCTCAAAGGTTGCGCGCTTGTCCTTGTCAGCATCGGCCGTGGCTTTGCTGGAGAACCCGATCTCCGCGTGCCTCCCATCGCAGAAGGGCTTTCTCTTCGACGCCCCACACCTACAGAGGGCCATTGTCGACTGCGCCTCGAGCTTGCTTGTGGGCGTTCGTAGATCTTCGACGTTACGGACCACCAGAGGTCCGTCGGGGGAAAAAGTTATTTCTGGCCTGGTTTCATCGGTCATGATCTTTTCCGTTGGAGAGAATAATGGGGATCGAAAATCGGTGTTCGAAAGGCACAACGGGGCCCGACCTCATCGCGTATGGAGGAGAACAAGAGCCGGTGCTGCCAAGTGGATTGTGAGGCCTGGCTGGCCTATGCGTCGGAGCGCAGCGCCAACAGGGGCTCACCCCAGGCGGCTCCGAAATGGATGAGCGCGGCCTCCTTCCGGGTGCGGGGAGCGGCCTCGCGCTCCTGCATCGCCTCGGGGAGCGCACCCAGCTCGTCGCGGTAGCCGATGGCGATCATGGCGACCGGCTCGAAGCCCTCTGGGATCGCGAGGGTTTCGCGAGCGCGCTCGACATCGAAGCCCCCCATCTGATGCAGGGAAAGGCCGAGTGCCTGGGCCTGCACCATGAGGCTCCCGACTGCGAGACCGACATCGTGGAAGGCATGTCGGTTGTCGCGACCGTTGCGGGAAAACTTGAGTTGTGCCACCGATAGCATCAATACCGGGGCCCTCCTTGCCCAGGAGTTGCCCGCCACCAGGCAGGAGGCCAGGCGCTCGAAGCCGTCCCCGTCCTCTTTGGTCGCCGTGAGGAAAGCCCAGGGCTGCTCGTTGAAGGAGGAGGGCGACCAACGAGCCGCTTCGAGGAGGCTCCCGAGCTTGTCGGTCTCGACGGCGCGATCCGAGAACGCGAGCGGACTCCACCTATCGGCAAGAAGCTGGTGGATCGGATAGGAAGTAGCGGCTGTCTTCTTCATCGTGTGTTCTCCTCGTCTGCGGGAAGATCCCAAAGGACCAGTTCTGCGTCTTCGATACCTTGCAAGTCCAGCTGGGTCTCCGCGCGGATCCCGGCGCCATCACCGGGACCGAGCTCCTGGCCCTTGAGCCTGAGCCGTCCTCGCGCGACATGGAGCCAGGCCGAACGTCCAGGAGCCAGTTCGTGCGTCCTTCGCTCCCCAGGCCCCAGTAGAGCCGCATACAGCCTGGCATCCTGACCGATCGTGAGCGATCCGTCTTCTCCCTCGGGGGACACGACCAGGCAAAGCCCCTTGCGCCGTTGCTCCTCGGAGAAGGTCTTCTGCTCGTAGCGCGGCGTGGTGCCGGTCTCGCTTGGGAACACCCACATCTGCAGGAGATGGAGCGGCTCCGTATCCGAGCCATTGAACTCGCTGTGCGTGACACCAGATCCCGCAGACATGAACTGGACCTCGCCCGGCCGGATCTGCGAGCCGTTGCCCATGCTGTCCTTGTGCTCCAGCACACCGTCCAACACATAGGTCACGATCTCCATGTCCTTGTGCCCGTGCGTGCCAAAGCCCTGGGCTGGTTGGATGCGATCCTGATTGATGACGCGAAGGGGCCCAAAGTGCATCCACTCGGGGTCGTAGTAGTCCGCGAAGGAGAAGGTGAAGTTGGCAGCGAGCCAGCCATGGTTGGCATGGCCGCGGTCCTGGGATCGCCTGATCTGGATCATGGTATGGATCTCTCCTGCCTGGTGGCCGTCCAGGCTTGCAGTGGAGCCCCTGCAAAGGCAAGGCCTGTGCCAGCCAGGGAGCATTGCCCAGGAACA
>JAJRTL010000456.1 GCA_024278315.1 Planctomycetota bacterium
GAATCGAAGACACCGCATTGGCTCTGCCAGTGCGGTGTCTTCTTGTCTGTCCCCTGGCTTCGGCCTGCGCCTACTGGAAGAGCACGAGGGCAAGGTGGAGGCGCTACGGCGAGCCTTGCTCGAATGCAAGCTTCGAGCAAGGACCTCATGGGCCAAGTCGCAGACATCAAGGGCAGCGCTGTCGGCGAACACACCTCTCTTGCACAGCGAAACGAGAACACGTTTCGCCGCCACGCCGGCAAGGACCCTATGCGTTACTCCCATGTGGGAACCCATCAAGCACTTGGTGCTCGGTCCGAGGAGTTCGTCGGGGCAATGCGGATCTCAGGGCCCGAGGGGGGAAATACTTGGTTGTCAGGAATGGTCATCCCTCGTCTCGAGAGATCCAAGCCGGCCTTGGAGCAGGCAGACAAGTTCGTCTTTGCGGTCTGACGAGGGCATTTCGAGTTCAGGACGGCTGCGCGAGATATGAGGCGATCCAAGAGGGTCGTCGAATCGAAGCCATACCGAGCAAACCACAAGCCTGGACTATTCATGAGATCGTTGTGAGCAATGGCGAGATTGGCTGCGCCGATCTCGCCATTGCGACTTGCACGCGATGCCTTCTCCTCCTTCTGAGTTTCGCGACAACTGACTTATCGTCCGAGGGTCCAGGCCAGACCATTGGAGAGTCGTGGTATCTGTGCCCCCAGCTTGGGATCCAGGCTCAAGGTCTGCAATGTCAGTTGGCTTCCCTGCAGGATAGCGAGGTTTGGAATCGGAATCGTTTGCCGGAAGCTGGAGCCGGTGTGTGCAAAAGCGACCATCCAGAAGCGTGACGGGTCGACGTGGAGCCACTGCGAACCGGCGAAGGGCAGGGCACGCACAGGCGGGAATCCGAGAATCGTGACATGCACGGATCTGGCTTCGAAGGACGCTCCCCGCAGGACGGCCTGGCTTCCCATCACGGGATCCGTGCCAATGAGCCAACTCCCAGCCGAAGAACTGCCGACAACCGTAGCCGTAGCGCCATTCTCCACAGAGAAGATCTCGCTGCCGAAGACATCGTGGAGCGGGGCAAAGTAGGCCCGGTCGCCCAGGGAAGCCATCAATCCAGGATACTGGAGCGAACTCCAGAAGGGAGTCAATCCACCTGGATAGACGTCGTAGGAGATCGTGCCCTTCTGCGTCCCATCACTTCGGTGATGCTCGAAGCCCAGCTTGCGAAAGGCGACACTCGTGAAGTACAGCCGTCTGCTTCCGACAGCGTCCATCCCAAGCACATTGGCGTCCGCGGTACCTGGAGCGAGTTCCACGAAGAGTCGGGTTCCGGCGCTTGTTCCATCGCTGGTGAACAGCTCCTTTCCGTGCTTCCTGGACGAGGCCAACAGGTAGAGCCTCTCCCCATTGGTCACGAGAGAAACCACCGAGAGGATCCCCGCAGAGGAGAGGTCGATGGTCTTCGTTCCGGCCGCCGTGAAGTCGGAGACATGGAGTTTGAAGTCGAGATTGAAATAGACGCGTCCTTGCATCGCGATGGGGCGAGGCAGTGGCCCTTGTCGGCCCTTGGGATACCGCCTGAGGAGCCTTGTGCCCTTGGACGTACCGTCCGTCAACCACAGTTGGGCGCCCGCCGAGGGAAAGGTTGCAAGAAAGACCACTCGCTGGCCATATCCAGCAAAGCCCAGGACCTGCGCACCGGGTTTGGACTTGAGGACATTGGCCAGACGGTGCGTACCCACAACCGTCCCGTCGGTCACCCAGGGGTTGAAACCCGTGGAGTCGGTCGCCATGAAATACATCCGGCCTCCCACGGTCGTCATCAACCAAGGCCCAAAAGAGGCCTTGCCCGGCGCGAAATCATTGAAGAGACGAGTACCTGCCTTCGTCCCATCCGTGACGAACATCTCCAGGCCCAGCTTCGGATCCTGTGCCTGGAAGAAGACACGGTCTCCCAAGAGGCACGGATATCTGGGATGACTCCCGGTCTTTCCCGGCACGATGTCTTTCAGTAGATGGGTGCCCGACTGGGATCCATCACTGATCCAGGGTTCTCGGCCATGGACGCCATTGTCGGCAAAGATCAAGAGTCTCTGACCGAAGGGAATCGTCGAATACGGTCGGGAGGACTCGGTGATCGGAGGATTGCGATGGTTGATGTCCAAGGCCACAAGTCCGCTGGACGGATCATAGGCATGGAGCTCGGTGTTGTCTGCGGAGGACATGCCCGCGAAGAGGACCGTCGACTTCCCGAGCCTGGTCAAGAAACGCGCTCGGCCACTGGATCTCCCCGAGAATAGATCCACGAGTGTCTTCATGGTCTTACCATCGGCCCTGCACAGCTCAGTTCCAGTTCCGGGGCTGCAGTCCTCGGCCTCGAAGTAGAGCTTTCCCTGCAAGCCTGCCATGGATTCGGGAAAGACCGTGAGGCTCCTGGGCGTCATTTTGCTGGTCGTGGCAGAAGTTCCCATAGTCCTGAAGACGTCTACCTTGCCTGTTCCCGTGCGTGCCGAGAAGAAGGCTTCCGTGCCCGAGGCCACGAGGCGAGCGCCTTGTTCATGGCCCGATCTCTGGCCTGGGCGTGCGTCCACGAGCAACTGTGTTCCCTTGGCCGTGCCGTCGCTGGCATAGATCTCCGAACCGGCCTTCTTGGTCATCCCCACGAAGAAAGCGGTGTTTCCCAATGTTGCCTTCAGGAGATACGCGACCCCCGACCGTGGCCCCTTCTCGAGATCGGTCAGGAGTGTCGTTCCCTTGTTGGTTCCATCGGTGATCCACAACTCCTTGCCAACGACGCCGTCGTTGGCCGCGAACAGCACGCGACCCTTGGACACCAGAGCAAACCCACCGGCCCCCGACGACGCCGAGCCCACCCGGATGTCCTTCAGGATCCTGGTGGTCTGCGCGGTGCCAAGGCTCACCCAGGGCTCCCATCCCTTGCCCTTGAGATTCGCGGAGAAATACATCGGAGAGTTCGGAGAGGGTGAGAAGAGATTGGCGACGACCGGAGCATTGAGCAGGTCCTTATAAGTCGCGATCCGTTTCGTCCCTTGGCTCCTGCCATCGCTCACCCATAGTTCGGTAGCTCTCTGCGAGATCGAGGTCTTCAGGAACATCATGAGATTCTTCGAGAACGGAGCCATCCCCCGGAAATAGGATCTGCCCCTGCCCGGATTGAAATCGCGAACGAGCTGAGTTCCCGATGAGGTTCCATCCGTGACATACAGTTCGTAGCCCGTCCCCTTGCCGTCGGCGATGAAGAACACCCGTGAGCCGTCATGGGTCGCGCGAAAACCGTGCGGGTAGCTCGATGTGATTCCTGGATACAGATCCTTGAGGATTCTGGTTCCGGCCTGGGTGCCATCGGAGACAGCCAGCTCGAAGCCCGTATCGAAACGACTGGCCTGGAAGAGGATCTGTTTGCCCCAGACGAAGAAGGACTTCTTGGATTCGAATCTCGGGCGAGGACCGGGATTGGGGTCGGAAGCAGACGGTGACGTTGTCTTATCGATGTCGAACAGGAGCTTGGCCTGTGGCGTCTGTTGGGAATACAAGGTCGAGGCGCAAACCAGCACCCAGATGCCATAGGTGACTCTCATGGTCGGGTCTCCAGGAAGAGGAGTCAGGGTGGGGGCGTGAAGGCAGGATCCACTCTAGACTTCGCGCGGAAGACCGACAAGTCTGGCTTCAGCGCTACGGCGACACCGGGGTTGCAACCGAGCCTGGGATCTCAGATCGAGAGAAGGTCCACGTCGAGTCTCTGGAGTCCATCGAACCTGGGGCCGAGGCGCAGACGGGCCACTCACGAAAGGGTCTGGCCTGCATTGGCGGCCGAGCGGGCTTGACGATGGCCGGGCGTCCGTGATCTGTGTAGCGGAACAGGGCATCCCACTGGTTGAGTGTGTATCTGATTGCCTTCCCGATCGTAGATGTCTGTCCAAGCCTCGATGCAGCACAGCCTCCGCTGGTCGACTCCCATTCTTCCGGCCCTGGAGTTCGCCCTTGAGACGATTCATGACCTCGATGCGTCTGACGGCGTCTTTCGGTCCAGGACCGCGAACCTATCGCTTCGCTCGGCATTGCTTCGATTCGACGACCCTCTTGGGTCGCCTCATATCTCGCGCAGCCGTCCTGAACTCGAAATGCGATCGTCAGACCGC
>JAJRTL010000457.1 GCA_024278315.1 Planctomycetota bacterium
GACCAGCCAGGGTGGGCTCGTCGTTCGACTGGGCCTGTCCACGAGCGTGCGTCTGCAGACGACGCGCGGCGCGACCGTGACCGGCGTCGTCCGCACTCCCGAGGGCAAGCCCGCCCCGGGTGCGTGGGTGGCCTACGCCTACCTCGACCTCTCGCGCATCCTCTTCTCGGTGGATGGGGAGAACCCCGTGATGGCCGATGCCGAAGGGCGCTTCGTGCTCCCCAACGTGGCGGCCGGCGAGGTCGCCTTCGCGGCCATGCAGGATCGCTTCGCCCTGGCGCCGATCCAGACCTTGCACATCGGTGAGGGCGGTGGCTACGAGCTGGACTTCGAGCTCTCGGAAGGCTTCCGCCTTGAGGGCAAGGTCATCGACGACCAAGGGCAAGCCATCAAGGGAGCCAAGATCAGTGCGATGGCGGCCCAGCCCCCGCGAGGCGGCATGCCCGATCTCAGCATGATTGCGCGCTTGCACACCAAGGATGTGCTGAGTGACGAGGAGGGCCATTTCGTCATCGGCGGACTGGAGAAGGGGCGCGTGCTCCTGCAAGCCAGCAAGGCGGGCTACATCGACGCCATCGAACGCGTGGATGATCCCCAGCAGCAGGAGGAGCCGATCGAGCTCCAGCTCAAGATTGGCGGTTTCGTCGTGGGCAAGGTCGTCGACGAGGACGGCAACCCGGTGACGCGATTCCGCGTGAATGGCGTCACCACGGAGCCGCTGGGACAGAAGAAGAAGTCCCAGCAAGAGGCTTCCGGGCAGCAGGCATCCGCGGACAAGAACCTCACCGAGCGGGAGAAGCGGCGTCAGCAGTGGCGCAAGCGGATGCGCGGCCGCCGTGGGCGAGGCATGCGCAACTTCCTGAGCGGGGGCAGCCTCTGGAATCGGGACGGGGATCATGAGATCCAGAACGCCAAGGGTGAGTTTCGGGTCGGGCCTTTCGAACTCGGCAAGGTGCGCATCACAGTGCGCGCGGATGGATACCTCCGTCCGGAGAAGCAGTCCATCGACATCCTTCCGGGTCAGACCCAGGAGCCGCTCCGTTTCGAGCTGACCAAGGGGTCGGTGATTCGTGGACGCGTGCTGTCGCGCGGAAGCCCCGTGAGCGAGGCACAAGTAACCTGGCGCAAGGCCCGGGGCCATCGACGCAACCGCCTGCCGATCCAGGTCAACATCCAGGCCGAGGACTTCGACTTCCTGGCCCTGTCCTCTGCTTTCTCGCGTCGGTCGACATTGACCGACAGTCAGGGCCGCTTCGAGCTCATGGGAGTCGAAGAGGGGAGCCTGCAGATCACGGCACGCCATCCGGACTTTGCCAAGGGACATGGCGAAGAGGTCCAGGTCGTGCCCGGCCAGGAGAACCCGGAGATCACGATCCAACTCACCAAGGGGGGTGGCATCGATGGCTTCGTCACCGGCCTCGATGAGCGACCGGTCAAGAGTGCCATGATCGTCGCCTTCTCCATCCAGAAGGGTGCCGTCAAGAGCGGGACGACGGATCCACGTGGCTACTACAAGATCGAAGGGCTGGCGCCGGGGACCTACGTCGTCTTCAAGACGCATCTGGATGCCTCGGTCGTCGAGATCTGGACCGGAGCCATGAACGACTTCCGGCTCAAGTCCACCTCCGTCAAGGAGGGCGCGATCCGCCGCGTGGACATCCAGGACAGGACCAAGGATGGCGTGGATCTCTACGGTCGTGTGCTGTCGGGCGGCAAGCCTTCGCCCAAGGCCATGTTCAGTCTGATTGGACAGGACAAGGGCGGCCCCTTCGGTGTCGGCCTGCGCTCGGGAACTGCGGACGAACAAGGCTCCTACAAGCTCGGCTCGGTGAAGCCAGGGCGCTACTTCGTCCAGCTGCGCATCTTCGAAGGAAGAAAGTCCCATGTCGCCAGCCTGCAGGTGGATGTGCCGCGGGGACGCAAGAAGGTCAAGCTGGACCTGCATTTCCCGAGCGGCGCGCTCACGGGCATCGTGACCGATGCGCGTGGGCAGCCGGTGTCGGGTGTTCGGCTCGTGGCCGTGGCCGAGGAGGGCGAGGCCAAGATGGGTGGATTGCTAGGTCTCATGGCCTCGGCTGGCGGAGCGGCGCGCGGGCGCAGCGATGCAGGGGGTGCCTTCAAGATCTCACGAATTCCGCCCGGCGTCTGGACGCTTCGCGCGGAGCCGCGCGGTGCGGCGCGCGACCGATTCGCGGTGGCCGAGCTGCGCGGTGTGCGCATCGTGGCTGGCCAGACTCTCGGTGGGCTGCGGGTCCAGATGCCCGATGCCACCGTCCTCAGGGGCATCGTGGTGGATGGCAACGGAACTCCCGTGGAGGGGGCCGATATCCGGATGTGGCGCGGGACCCAGGTCTTCTCCTCGGTGGGACTCAGCGAAGCCAGCAGCGGGGGGCGGGGCAAGATGCGCTCCCTCTTGAGCCAGCTGCGCCAGCGCACGCGCAGTGGCAAGGACGGACGTTTCCGCGTGCGCGGACTCTTGACCGGATCCTGGAATCTCGAGGCCAGCAAGAAGGGTCTCTCGACGACCCAGATGGCCATCCGCGTTCTCGGAGGTCAGCAGCCCGAGCAGCGCGTGGTCCTGGTGCGCGGGGGCCATGTCTACGTCAAGATCCTGGACGTCAACAGCCAGCGCTTCCCGCGCGGCACCGTGCGCGTCCTGGACTCCACGGGCCAGCAGGTCGGCAACTCCAAGAACCTCATGAGTGTGCTGGGCTCCCTGTTCCGACAGAAAAAGAAGGACGGGAACAGCGAATGGATCGACTATGGCATCCTTCCGCCTGATACTTACACGCTCGAAGTTCGTGAGAAGGACAAGGACGGCAAAGAGGTCGTCCGCAAGGTCACACGAAACCTGGCCGAAGGCGAAACCGCCCGCTGGGAAGTCTCCTACAAGGAGCTCCTGGGCAAGAAGTAGCCAGCACTGCTGCCCCGGAGTCGAAGCTGAGCCGAGAGAAGGACACGATCGTCATCCTCCCCTGCCTGGACGAGGAGGAATCCTTGCCCAAGGTCCTTGGCGATCTTCCCTGGGGAGACGAGTGCTTGCGCGTCGTCGTCGTGGACAACGGGTCGAGCGACCGGAGTGCCGAGGTCGCGCGTGAGCTGGGTGCGGAGGTCGTGACCGAGGCTGAGCGCGGCTATGGCGCCGCCTGCCTGCGCGGGATGCGGGAGATCGGCGATGAGGACTACGTGGTCTTCCTGGACGCGGACTACAGTGATTATCCGGAGGATGTGTGCGACCTCTTGGCGCCCCTGCGCAAGGGCGAGGCCGACTTCGTGTTGGGTTCGCGCATGCTGCGCGCGGAGGCACGCGCGGCCCTGCTGCCCCAGGCCCGGATCGGCAACCGCCTGGCGAGTTTCCTGCTGGGTCGTTGGTATGGCCTGCGCTGTACGGACCTCGGGCCCTTCCGCGCACTCACGGTCTCGGCACTCCGCGGGCTCTCGATGGAGGATCGTGGCTTTGGCTGGACCGTCGAGATGCAGGCCAAGGCCGGACTCCAAGGTCTGCGCTTCGTGGAGATCCCCGTGCGCTACCGGGCTCGCGTCGGCAAGTCCAAGATCACAGGCACCCTGCGCGGCACCCTGGGTGCCTCGTGGAAGATCCTCTCGACCCTCTTCCTCCAAAAGCGCCGCCTACGACGCTCACTCCAGTCCCGGTAGATCCTGGTTGGGACGAAGTCGTTGGAGAAAGTCACTGCAGGGGAGGCAAGGAATGCCGTCGATGACGAGGGGTTCCTTGCCCATGTAGAGGAAGAGGGCGTTCGCCTCCGGGTAGTCCTGTCGGAAGGTGCGCAGTCCGCGGAGATCCGACCTTCGGACGTGTTGGGAGTGTTTGACTTCGATCGCCTGGAAGACACCGGGACCATAGAGGATGAAGTCGACCTCGCTGCCTCCGCGTGTACGCCAGTAGAAGAGCCGGCACTCAGGATGACCATAGTCGATCCAGGCCCTCAGGTGCTGGGCTATGAGTCCCTCCAGCGCTGGTCCAGCGACTTCCGTAGGTTGGTCGAGGGGACCCATCGGGCGGAGAGAGCGAAAGACACCTACATCGAAGAAGAAGAGCTTCGCACGTGCTGTCATGGCTCTTTTTGCACGTTTGGTGAACACCGGAAGTCGAAAGGCCAGGAGGAGGTCTTCGAGGATGGTGAACCAGGAGTCGATCGTTGTTCGGCCAACCTGGCACTCCCGAGCAATGTGCGAAACGTTGATCTCACTGCCATGGGAGAAACTCGCAGCCTCCAGAAAACGTGAGAAACTCGCGATATTTCGCACCAGTCCTTCCTGCTGGATCTCCTCCCTCATGTAGAGGTCTGCATAGGCAGCCAGCTGGGATTTCGGTGAGGGTGAACTCCAGATGAGAGGCACGAGTCCGAACTCCAAGGCTCGTTCCATCTGGAAGTCCGAGCCGAGTTCCGCGGCCATGAAGGGGTGGAGGAGGAGGCGTTCCGCGCGGCCACCCAGGAGATCGACTCCCGACCTCTTGAGTTTTCTCGAGCTGGATCCCGTCATGACAAAGCGTCGCGGGTGACTGCTCTCGAGGATCTGATGCACGACATCGAGGACCCGAGGGGCGCGTTGCACCTCGTCCACAACGACAGTGTCGACCTCCGGCGAGCCGTCAACGAGTTCCTTGAGGCTCTCTGGCCGGACGAGAAGCTTTCGCTGGGTTGGGGGATCCAGGAGGTCCACCCAGAGCGCAGAGGGGAACAGGGTCCGTAGCCATGTGGACTTGCCTGTCCCGCGAGGTCCGAAGAGGAAGAAGCTCCTCCCCGGGTCCGCGAAGAAACGGTCGATGTGTGCCATTATAGTCGAAGTTTGACAGGTCAACTGGCAAATTGCAGCACAAAATGCCAACTATGATGGCAATTTGCGACCAAATCTGGGCTCGAGTTCAACCAGGCAGCAGGGAGACCGCAAGCTCATCGCCGAGGAGCTGGCGCATGTCTTCTGGGAAGGGGGCCACGGCGGTCATCCTCTGGCCCGTGCGTGGGTGCACCAGAGAGAGGGCCGTGGCGTGCAGGAGGCAGCGGCGGACGCCTGGCATCCTGGTGCGGTGGCCGAACTTTCGGTCACCGATGAGGACGTTGCCGCGGTCGGCCAGGTGGGCGCGGATCTGGTTGCGCTTGCCTGTCTCGAGCTTGCAGGCCACGACCGAAAAGGTGGGCAGGGTGGCGACGAGGGCGTAGTGGGTGATGGCCCGCTCGCCGCCGTGGGGAACGACCACAGCCCGCTCGCCCTTCGTATCCAGGCGGCCGCTCATCGTTCCCTGCTGGGGGTGGGGGCGGCCCTGGACCAGGGCGTGGTAGATGCGCTCGAGGTCGTGGGAGTGGAAGAGTTTCTCCAGGGCCTTCTTGGTCTCCAGGTTGCGAGCGAGCAGGAGGGCTCCGGTGGTCTCCTCGTCGAGCCGGTGGACGAGATGGATCTCCCGATCCTCGCCGAGCTCTTGGAGCAGATCGGTCACCAGGACCGGGATCGTGGTTGCCTTGGGACGTTCGGCGATGTCCTGACTCAGGACGAAGGCTGGTTTGTCGACGACGAGCAGATCCTCATCCAGATGGAGCAGGGAGGCACTTGTCAGTTTCTTGGAGAGGCTCACGGTATTCGGGGTCCTGATCTCAGTGGATCTCGTACGCGCCGATGCTGGGCCGCTTGCGGAATCCGTGCCAGCCATGGTCCCGGTCGGGCACGGGCTTGAAGGAGATCCCCTTTCCTGCGGCAGGAGAGGTGCGCTGGATGGAGTAGTCCTTGGGCGGCTGGATCCCCGGATGTTTGCCGTAGATGCCGGCGCTCTCGGCGACGGGCAGCCGCGGCTTGGAGGCACTCGGCTGGTCGTGCGCGTACCAGAGGTTGTTGGCGAACAGGAAGGTCTTGGGAAGCGTGCCGCCACCCACGTTGACGTCGCTGCGCAGCTGCTTGCGGCTGAACCAGACGATGTTGTTCAAGAACCGGCCCTTCGAGGAGGAGACGAATGTGTAGCCCTGGCTGGTCTTGGTCTCCTGC
>JAJRTL010000458.1 GCA_024278315.1 Planctomycetota bacterium
CGCCTCATATCTCGCGCAGCCGTCCAGAACTCGAAATGCGCTCGTCAGACCGCAAACGCGAGATCGGCTGCGCCGATCTCGCGTTTGCTCACAACGATCTCATGAATCATCCGGGCTAGCGAGCGGCCTTCTTGACGGCGCGCAGGCCGTCGGCCCGGTAGTAGATCCCCTCCTTCTCGACCGCCGGCGTCGGTTCGAGCAGGGCCAGGCGGATCTCGGGGAGTCCTGCCAGGACGAGGTAGCGATCGGTCTCAGTGCCTCGTTCCAGCACGGCCGTAGCCTTGACCAGACCTACGAGCGAGAGCCCCTTGGGGGTCTTGCGAAAGACACCACAGCCTACCTTCTCCGGGCTGAGTGAGAGGCCCTCTGGCCAGGTCACGAGAGTGCCCTCGAAGGCCTTGTTGGTCGAAGCCATGACCGTGTAGCGTCTCGGATTCCCGTCCTCGATCACGTAGAGTTCGAGGAGTTCACCGAGTCGCAAGGCCTCGAAGCTGATGGGCACCCAGGGGACGTTGACTTCGAGGTCCACCTCCATCAGTGGGCCGCCCATGCGCTTGATCTCACCCGCCTCTACCAGTGGGGAGGGGCCGAGGTAGTAGAGGACCTTGGCGGGACCCTGTTGGCTGGTCCGGCCGAGAAAGAGTACACCCTCTGTCGTGAGCACTCCCTGCTCGGTTCCCTCGGTGGTCGTGATGAGGACCGTGGGCATGTCAGAGGGCTTGAGATGGTAGTTCCTGCAGGATGCCATGAACGGGAGAATCCCCAAGACTGTCAGCAGGGGGGCCAATGGGAAGGCCAATGGGAAGGCCAATGGGTGGTTTCGTGGGAAGGCTTGCCCAGGGATGCGCTCCTGCGTCCTCAACATGGATGTTGGGGACAGCAGACCAGAAAACGGACGAGTCAAGAACCGACGCATGCAGTCAGCATACCCGCGAGACCCTCCCGGTCCATGAGGGGGATGGCTCACAGCTTCTTGACGTATCTTTTCCAGCTCTTCTCGAGTTTGCTCCAGTCCACGCCCTCGAAGGCCGCAGCCACCGCTTTGTTGGTGTCCTTGGTCTCCAGAGCGACCTTGACGTAGGTGGGAAGGATCTTCTTCCACTCCTTCTGGTAGCCCCGGCTGCGCGTGCCGCGTCGCAGGAAATCGATCATGGACCATGCCTGCGCATAGTAGTAGGACGCTCGTGGCCCGTAGAACTTGTCCTTGTGCCAGGTGACGATGTCACTCCAGGGAACCGTGGTCTGGGTGCTCACCTGCAGTTGGATGCCCCGCAGACGCATCTTGGATGCGGCTGACTTCCAGGAGTCCTTGCCCGTCTTCTTGAAGGAGCCGAACCAGTCGCCTGTGCCTTCGTCGAACCACCGTTGGAGGTGGGCACCGGGAAACCAGAAATGGGCGTATTGATGCCAGCCTTCGTGGTAGGCAACTGTGAAGGTCCATCGCTTGTCCTTGAAGAATACGAGTTCTTTGGATCCTGGATTGAACCATCCGATGACACCACCGCTCGTGCCACCGTAGCGATCGAACTCCTTCTTGTTGCGGCAGACCCGCACGACGCTCCACCAGGGCTTGACGTTCTCATGGGGAGGGAAGAACTTCTGGTACTGACGATACATCGAGTTCATCTTCGTGGAGAGTTTCCGCACGAACTGATACGAGGCGTTCCGCTCTCCCCGATCGAAGGAGTAGAGGAAGATGTACTGTTCCGAGCAGTAGATATCCCACTGGTGGTAGCCTTCGATGGACTTCTTGGCCTGGTCGAGGAGCTTCTTTCGGAGAGGGGTGCTGCAGAACTTCTTCTCGTTCTTGGCGACGTCGTCGGGGTTGTAGTCGTCGGGATCCAGGATCCTCAAGCTGTTCAGGGCACGCGTGATACCCGAGCCGACCTTCTTCTTCTTGTCGGCAGGATAGTAGCCGTGAAGAACGATCTGCCTGCCGTCGATCGCGTAGACCGCGGCCTGGTGGAGGAAGCCCTGGCTCGTCCATTCGTAGTACTTGTAGCGGAGTTTGCCGCCTTTCTGTTTCTTGTCCTTGCCCTTGTATCTGAAGTTCCCGCCGCTCAGGGCCTTCTTGAGGTAGCTCTCGAAGTTCGTGAAGCTCGAACGTCTCCCCATCTGCTCGCTCAACTCGCGGAGTTTCTTCTCGAGCTCCGTTTCCTTGGGCTTACCGGGGTCCTTGTCTCCTTCCTTCTTGTTGGTGATGGCCTGGGCCTTTTCGAACTTGTAGACGAAAGCGCCCCACATCGACGGTCCCATTCGTGTGTTGATGGGGTGATCGATGCTGACGTATTTATCTGCCAGGTAGGACGGAGACTGCCCCAGCTTGAGGGGGATGCGTTTGATGCGCTTGGGCATCGCATAGCTCACGCCGATCTTGAAGTTCTCGACCTTTTTACCCAGCGAGTTCCACTGTGCTTCGACATCAGGGCAGAGGAGCAGAGCGCTGGAGAGAACCAGTGCAGGAATCGAAGCTGTTTTGAGCGTGCACATCATCATTGGAAGAGGGGTGGCCTTCATGTGATTCTCGAATCGGGAGCCAGGGGTGTCCATTCCAGATACGCAGATCCTGCGGCACTTGTCAATCCTTCTTGGATTTGTTCCCTCCAGGAGCCGCTCCTCCTGAGCTGGATTTCGTGTCCTTCTGGGGCTTCTGGGCAGCTTTCTTCTTGTCCGAGGGGCCCTTGGGGTCGCCCGATCCGCCCTCGTCCCTGGCCTGTGCCTTCTTGTAGGACTCGCTGCGGTAGTCCGTCTCGTAGAATCCCGAACCCTTGAACAGGATGCCGGCGCCACCGCCGATCAGGCGTTTGAGCTTCAGCTTCTTGCAGTCGGGACATTTGCGGAGCGCTCCCGCCGTGATGGACTGGAACTCTTCGAACTCATGACCACAGGCTTCGCATCGGTAGTCATAGGTGGGCATCAGGCGCTCTCGGTTTCTTCAGTCGCTTCTTCAGCGCTCTCGTCTACGGAGTCGTCGTTCTCGGAGCTCTTGCTCTCGGAGCTCTGCGCGACGATCACGCGCGAGGGCCTCAGGACGCGTTCACCGATCCGGTATCCGGGCATCTGGACGTTCAGTACGGTTCCGGGTACAGCGCCCTCTTGTTCGATGACACCCACGGCTTCGTGGACCATGGGATCGAAGACCTCACCCTCTGCGGGCACCTCCTCGACGCCATGCCGCGCCAGAAGATCGGTCATCATGCCCAGGATCATCTCGACGCCCTGCTGGAGATCTTCCTTGCTGCCCTCGGACTGCAGGGACATGCGGAAGCTGTCGAGGATCGGCAGCATCTCGCTCGCGAACTGCATGACGGAGTTCTCGCGGGTGCGCTGCGTGTCCTCGGCCTGGCGCCGACGCATGTTGGCCATGTCGGCCATCTGCCTCGAGAGTTTGTCCTTGAGGTCCTGTACCTCGGCTTCGAGTGCTTCGATCTGTTCTTGGGCTTCTTCGGCCCGCTTCTGCTCGCTCACGGAATCCTCCTCCAGTCCGTCCTCTTCCAGGAATCGCCTCAGGACCTTCCTTACCTCAGCTGGCTTCTTCATGTTGGACATCAATACCCTTAGAACATGTTCTTGATGCGTTCGAAGAAGCTCGGACCTTCTTCACTGTGATCACTGGCGACGCCCTTGCCTGACTCGGTGCGTCCCTCTTCGATCTCATCGAAACTCTGGATGAGGGCTTCCTGCTCCGAGGTGGGTTTGCGTGGTACCTCCACGGTGACCGTCACGAAGAGGTTGCCCACTCCGCGTCCATCGTCCCGAGGAAGACCTTGGCCCTTGAGGCGGAATTTCTCACCTGGCTGTGTGCCCTTGGGGATGCGCATCTCGACCTTCTTGTCGAGAGTTGGCACGAGCACCGTGGCTCCGAACATGGCTTGCGCGAAGCGAATGGGGATCTGGCAGGAGAGATCCGAACCTCGCCTATGGAAGGTCTTGTGCTGGCTGACGTGGAGGTAGATGAGAAGATTTCCTGGAGGGCCACCCAGGATGCCGTGGTTGCCAGCACCCCGGATCTGCATGATCTGTCCATCTTCGATGCCCTTGGGGATCTTGATGGACTCCTCTTCCTTGTGCTCCGTACGCCCGGATCCGTGACAGCTGACGCAAGGGTGCTCGATCGTGATGCCTCGGCCACGACAGGTGGGACAGGCTGTCTGGACCGAGAAGAAGCCCTGTCTCTGATGCACCTGCCCCATGCCCTGGCAGGTGGAGCACTGTTTCGGCTGCGTCCCCGGTTTGCTTCCTGAACCAGAGCAGATTCCACAAGATACCTGCCGCTTGTATTCGATGGTCTTCGATGTGCCCGTGGCGACCTCTTCGAGAGTCAGGTGGAGATCGATGCGGAGGCTCTCACCTGGTTCTCCCTGGCTGGCCCGGGATCGTCCGCGTCCGCCACCGAAGAACTGCTCGAAGACCCCGCCGCCACCACCTCCGCCACCCCCGAAGATATCTCCGAAAGCGCTCATGATGTCATCGACCGAGAAGCCGCCCTGGGCGCCTCCCCCGAATCCGTGGGGCGTGCCATCGACTCCCGCATGACCGTACTGGTCATACATGGGCCGTTTCTCCTCATCGGAGAGGACGTCATAGGCCTCTGCGGCTTCCTTGAACTTGGCCTCGGCACTCGGGTCGTCTGGATTGCGATCCGGGTGATGTTTCAGAGCGATCTTGCGGTAGGCCGATTTGACCTCGCTAGCACCTGCGCTCTTGCTGATGCCGAGCACCTCATAGTAGTCACGCTTGTCGCTCAATGGCCTGTTCTCCCTGTCTTGCGGGCCTCATGACATCTTGGCCCTCTTGCACCGAGCGTCGCTTGCACCGTGCCCCTCTTGCACGGAAGCGGGGAGACCTCTTGGTCTCCCCCTGTATACGCGACCTGGCTGCAGGAATCCTGGATTCTCAACCAGAACTCCTGTTCTGCCAGTCCTGTTACCAGACGACTCGGTGGTTCGCGTTTCCCGTTCTTGTGCGAGATTCAGCGAATCGCACCCTCCACGGCCTGGGACTTGCCCTCGATGGACGTGACCAGGCTGTCGGTCGTGAGCATCAGACCGGCGATCGAAGCCGCGTTCTGGAGGCTGGCACGAACCACCTTGGCCGGATCGATGATACCCATCTTGAACATGTTGCCCCACTCTCCGGTTGCGGCATTGAAACCCTCGGCGGCCTTGCGGTCGAGAGTCTCGGCGGCGATGACGCTGCCATCTTCGCCCGCATTCTCCGCAATCTGACGCAAGGGAGCCTGGAGGGCCTGGGCGACGATGTTGGCGCCGTGCTTCTCGTCGGCCTTGAGACCCTTCATGTCCTCGATCAGGGTCGCAGCACGCAGGAGGGCGACTCCGCCACCGGCGACGATCCCCTCTTCCACGGCCGCTCGGGTCGCATTGAGGGCGTCATCGACGCGATCCTTCTTCTGCTTCATCTCGGCCTCGGTGGCGGCTCCGACCCGGATGACGGCGATGCCACCGGTGAGACGAGCCAGGCGCTCCTGGAGCTTCTCGCGGTCGTAGTCGCTGGTCGTCTTTTCGATCTGGACGCGCAACTGATCGGCACGCTCGGATACGGCGGTCTTCTTGCCGGCTCCGTTGATGATCGTCGTGTCATCCTTGCTGATGCGGATCTTCTTGGCCTTGCCGAGGTCGGAGATCTCGACCTCCTCGAGGCTCTTGCCCGTCTCTTCGGTGATGACCGTGCCGCCGGTCAGGACGGCGAGGTCCTCCAGCATGGCCTTGCGGCGATCGCCGAAGCCTGGTGCCTTGACGGCGCAGACGTTCAGGATGCCCTTGAGGCGGTTGACCACGAGCATGGCCAGAGCCTCGTTCTCGATGTCCTCGGCCACGATCAGGAGGGGCTTGCCCCCGGTGCTGGCCTTCTCGAGGACGGGCAGCAGATCGCGGACGTTGCCGATCTTCTTCTCGGTGATGAGGATCTGGGCGTCATCGAAGACACAGTCCATCGTCGCGACATCGGTGATGAAGTAGGGGGAGATGTAGCCCTTGTCGAACTGCATGCCTTCCACGACTTCGAGGATGGTCTCCGTGCTGGAGCCTTCCTCGACAGTGATGACACCCTCTTCGCCGACCTTACCGACGGCGTCGGCCAGGAGACCACCGATCTCATCGTCGTTGTTGGCCGAGATGGCGCCGACCTGGGCGATCTCGGTCTCGTTCTTGACAGGCTTGGCCTGACGCTCGATCTCCGCGACGGCGACAGCCACTGCCTTGTCGATGCCGTGACGCAGCTCGATCGGATTCACGCCCGCCACCAGGAACCTCTGACCGGCCTTCAGGATGGCCTCGGCCAGGATGGTGGCCGTGGTCGTGCCGTCGCCGGCGACGTCGTTGGTCTTGGAAGCCACTTCACGGATGAGCTTGGCGCCCATGTTCTCGAAGGGATCCTCAAGCTCGATTTCCTTGGCGACGGTGACGCCGTCCTTGGTGATCTTGGGGCCCCCGAAGGACTTCTCCATGATGACATTCTTGCCTGATGGGCCGAGGGTGACCTTCACGGTCTTCGCGAGCTTCTCGACTCCCGCCAGGAATTTACGACGAGCATCCTCGTCGAACATGATCTGCTTGGCCATGTGTCGTTCTCCTATGCTTGTCTGTGGTTAGTTCTTGATGTGGGCGAGGACTTCGGACTCGCGCATGATCTTGAACTCCTTGTCATCGACCTTGACGTCGGTGCCGGAGTATTTGCCGAAGATGACCAGGTTGCCCTTCTTGAGTTCGAGGGGTTGCCTGGTTCCGTCGTCGAGGAGCTTGCCATTGCCAACGGCCATGACCTTGCCCTGCTGGGGCTTCTCCTTGGCGCTCTCGGGAAGAATGATGCCACCTGCGGACTTCTGCTCGGCCTCGAGGACCTGGATGACCACGCGGTCATCGATGGGACGGATCGTCATTTGTCTTGTCTCTCTTTTGGATTTCCGACCTCCGCTATGTGGAAGGGCGGTGCCTTTGCGGGCATGTGTTTCTTGGATGGGTCCGGGTGCCTCCCGGACCGTGGATTCAGTCGGACCTACATGTCCATGCCATCAGGCATGCCAGCGTCTTCCTCCTCGTCGGGCTGCGTCGTGATGATCGCATCCGTGGTGAGCAACAGGGCTGCCACCGAGGCGGCGTTCACGAGAGCCGAACGCGTGACCTTCGTGGCATCCACGACGCCGAAGTCATACATGTCCCCATACTTGTCGGTCAGAGCGTTGTAGCCGTAGGCGCCCTTGCCCTTCATGACGTTGCGGGCGACGACAGCGCCGTCCTTGCCTGCGTTCTCGGCGATCATGCGGACGGGGGCCTCGAGGGCCTTCTCCAGGATCTCGATCCCGTGGATCTCGTCGCCGGTGACTTCGACCTTCTTGAG
>JAJRTL010000459.1 GCA_024278315.1 Planctomycetota bacterium
CGCACCTTCTGCGCGCCGTCGTTGGCCGGGTCCAGTCGCTCCAGGAGTCCTTCACCAATCAAGCCAGGCTGGATCCCACTCTCTCAGGTGCTACGTGGGGAAGCGGGAGCCTCTTGCCGGGCAAGCTCGGTGGATCCGGGATCCATGGTCGTTTCCGCGCCGATTCCGGGCAGTTCCTCGGGAAGATCAACGGCATCAAGCGCTATCTCTGGAACACGGATCAGATTCGTATCCCCTTCGGCCTGACCTTGCACGGCGAAGCATTCTGGAAGAAGAAGCTGGGCGCCAACAGGACCCATCTCCTCATCACGACAGGCAAGCTCGAATTCAGCGAGTTCGATCTGGCAGCCGACGAGACCTTGATCTTCCGGGGTAACAACTTCCCGCAGATCAGTTGCATCGGAGACATGAAGATCGACGGGCAGATCGTCCTCGAGGTCAAGAACGGCCAGAAGGCCTCCGCTGGCGGGAAGGGCGCAGCCGGCGGTGCGGCCAGTCTCGGCGGAGCCGCTGGTGGCCAGGGGGGTGACGTTCCATCCGTCACCGCCGGCAGGATCCACGGACGCAACGGAGGGGATGTGCGCCTCGCCGCAGGGCACCCGCGCAAGGCCCTGATCAAGGGCACGGGAGGACAGGGCTCGAAGGCCAATCCTACCAACGGAGCCAAGAACAGCATCGTCTACTTCGGAAGGAGTCGTTTTGCGAGCCGGATGACAGCGGCCGGAGGGGCCGGGGGCAGTCTGTGGCCGGTCCACGGGGCTTTCTTTCTGGGTCAGCCAGGGACCGCCGTCTCCCTGATCGGGAGCACCGGACCGCAGTTCCCACCTCACAATACCGGCGATCTCGGTGCAGCCTCCGCTGCAGGCAAGGGATTCCCGGTCTTCCCAGCCACCTCGACGATCTCCAGCCGGACCCTCTTCGGCATCGGTGGCAGCGGTGGCGGCGGTGGCGGGACGAGCCCTTGCGGGTCCTTCCCCTCATCCATTTCGTGGAACCCTGGCGCGGGCGGGGGAGCCGGAGGCGGCGTCATCCACATCATGGCGGGTCACAAGCTCTTCACCGGCAACAAGGCCAGGATTCTCGCTCGGGGTGGCGCTGGTGCTGGGCGCGCAAGTAGCTCCATCGTGGCAAGCTCTGGTGGAGGAGGAAGCGGCGGTTCGGTGCTGTTGCAGAGCGCACTCGCGCCCACCCTCGCAGGTGAGATCAACGTCTTGGGTGGAGCCGGGGGCATCGGCAAGGAAACCACCTGGCTGGAAGTCGCTTCCTACGGTGGCCGAGGAGGGGCGGGCGTGATCCGCGTGGAGAGCGTTCCAGCCCCCAAGACGAGCACCTACCAGGGTTTCCACCCACCGGCCACGTCAGCAAACGTCGGGCTCTTGCGCAAGATCGACTACAGCTCGGTGACGGTCGCCACATCCAAGTGGTATGCGACCGGCTCCCCACAGACACCCGCCTACGTGAGCTACACGCTGAACGCCAAGGTCAACGGCAAGGCCATCACCTTCTCCGACGATGGCAAGCACTCCAAGGCACAGCAGGGGCAGGCAGTCGTCTTGTTGATCCAGTCGGCAAGGGTGGACCCCAAGACCGGTATGCCCGTGGGCCCCACCAGCGACTGGCATGAAGGCAGCGTGCAAGGGCTCAACACGGACAAGAACAGCGGACCGAGCTACCGCTTCATGATCCGCTTGGACCTCAGCGTGACCGGTGTCACGAGCGTCCAGGTCCTGGATCTGACGGTCAGGTTCTGACAGATGCGCCAATCGCAGGAGGGGGACCCAGCCCCCACTCTCCCTCCCTGCCTTCCTTCGCGATCTTCGTGACCTTCGTGGTTCCCCCTCCTGAGCCCGTGTCCGCTACGGCTCAACCTCGACAACCTCGAGGCCTTGTGGAACCAAGCGAATACACGAGCCCCTTTTCTACCACGAAGAACGGGGAGGACACGAAGGTAGGAGGCAGACGCATCGAGGTCATGAACCCTTGGGCTCAGGTCAGAACGGCAACTTGAGCGTGAGCATGACCGAGGAGCCTTCCGCGGTCAGCAGGTTGTCGATCTCGCTGGTCTTGAAGAATCGACCTTCGAGACCCAGCGCCAGGTTCCCGAGACCAATCTCAAGACCCAGGAACACGTCGCCTGCCCAGCCAAACCCGGTGATGGGGCCCGTATCGACGTAAGCACCTCCAATGCCGATTCCACCGTAGGCCTCGAGGATGAGGATCGGAATCTGGACTCGGCCCTGAACGAGGAAGGGCACCATCCAGACATCCACGATGGGTCCGGGACTTGAGATGTAGCCGACCGTGCCCTCAAGGGCGAGGAAGGGCATCAACTCCCTTCCGAAAACAACCTCTGCCCAATAACCACTGTCCTGCTGGTTCAGGTCACCTGAACCCTCGAACACACCCACCTTGAACTGCGTGTAGCTCTTGCCGACCTTGCCGTCACCGCGACGGAGTGAGAGTTCGGAGAGGTCCAGCTCCACATCCGGACTCTCGACGACCGAGGCAGACGTCAGCGATGAGTGGAACACAGAGCCGACTGACAACCAGGGCATCGTCGTCTCAGTCGCTTCTGGAATCTCAGCGGACACCGTGATGCTTGCAGGTCGCATCTTGACGGGAGCCGAATCGACGCTTGTGGAGGCGGCGCAGCTGGCCATCAATCCGATGGGGATAAGAAGGAAGATGGATGGGAATCGGGGGTTCATGAGCGGTTCCTCTGGGGCAATGAACAGGAGAAGAGTGGCTCAAGGCTAGAGAAACACGGGCAGTACGGATACCCATAATTGACCCCACTGTCCGGAGTTCTGGTCGAATTCTCCCAGGATCAGGAATGGCGCCGTCGGATCCTGATACCAGGACCCCACCCAGTGGATCGGAGCAAGACCATAGGATCAAGGTCCCCCCAGCAACCCCGGGCAGAAAGCTGTCCCTTCAGCGAGTGAGCAAGACTTGCACCGCGTTGCTACTGCGATCGACGGCGCTGAGATCCGCTTTGAAGATGGCGATGGCGAAGTGCATCTTCTTGCCGACGAGGCTGGCCGGCACGAGCCCCTTCGGGATGGCGAGCTCGGGGTAGGCGAGACCAAAGATGCTGAGTTTGCCAAAGAATCGCACGAAGGGCCCCTGATTGAGCGACGACAAGCCAAGCGAGGTGAAGAGGTCGAAGTTGATGGGCAGGGTCGGGCCACCCGTGATGGGCAAACCAGGGCTTGTCCCGGAGAGTGTGCCGAGAACCAGATAGGGTCGCTGACCGTAGGCCAGGCCTTGGTTGAGCGTCCACGAGGTCTTGCCCCCCAACGATGCCGACAGCACCGACGCGTAAGGGGTCAAGGTCAGAGGAGGTGAGATCCACAACGAAGCCACAGCTGTCTTTCCGCGCGGGTCGCTCACCTTGACCGAGATCGTGCGAGGACCAGCTCCCGACAGGGGGAGAGTCCGCTTCGCCAACGGATACGGGCCCTGCTCGAACCTGCCGTCGCCATCCAGGTCGTAGCGGGCCGTGAGCTGACTCGACGCGAACTTGCTGTGCGTCGACGCGCTGGCGTCCACGGAAAACTGGCTGCTCGTCATTGTTGCTGTCCAGCGGGCAATCGGCAGATCGAAACCCGGCTGGGCAAAGTCGCTGAGCGCCTTGAACCAGTCCGCATGCGAACGCGCGGTAAAGTATCGAAAGGCCGTGTACCCATCCGCTCCGCCCAGCATCGCGCCCTTGGCGCAGGCGGTGACGGTGGCCTTGGTCGTCGTCTCTCCGGCGCTGTTCCAGGTCCGGATGGCTGGGACCACACGGCACTTGCTACCGACCTTGGTGACCGCAATCCTCGCATAGGCCGCCACCGCCTGGAGGTAGGCCTGCATCTTGATCGTGTCTTTCTTGTAGACGTGTCCGTTGGCGGTATAGGCCATGGGCATGAGGACGTCGATCCGTTTGGCCATGGCCTCCCAATCCTGGCCATAGTTGGTGTTCAGGTAGGAACGGAGATTGGCGTAGCTGCGGAACTTCGCATCGTAGGTCGGACCGTCCAAAGCGTAGGCACCTGCCACGACGTAGGCGTGGATCGGCATGGCCCCCATCTCCAGACGCGCGGCATCGAGAAAGCGATTGATCTCGCTAGGATCGTGCTTGCCACCGAACCAGCGGATGTAGTCGAAGGCGATGCCATCCAGAGGGTAGATCGGCTTGCCTGAACGATCCCGGCTCTTCACGAAGTAGCGCAGGACCTTCTCGGTCATGTACTTCTGATGCCGCCGATCGCTGGGGAGGACCTTGGGGCTGTAGAAGACCTGAACAACTCCCACGACCTGCAACCCCGCCTTGTGCGCCTTGTCGATGAACCCTGCCAGGCTGATCCTTCCTTCGACCTTGCCCCAGGTGCTGCTCCAGGCCTTGGCCTCATCCTTGATGCGCAGGATCCCGGTCTGCGAACCACGCACACTGAAGACGTGCATATAGATCGTGTCCAAGCCGGTGCTCTTGGCCTTCTGGATGATCTCGTTCTGGTAGCTGTCGATGTTGCTGCTGACCAGGAAGGGCCAGACACCAATGCCCGTCTCCAAGGACTTCGCTTGCGCAGGCAGATGCACAGAGAACATCGCCGCCAGGAGGAGGGGCAGGAGGAAACCGTGTTTCATGTGAGAAGGACAGGAAGGGGGAGGCAGGGACGAAGACCCAACAGCATAGCGCAAGAACAGCATGGTCGATGCCCCTCCAGCAAGGATGACTCATGAGATCGTTGCGAGCATCGAGGTCATGAATCTGTCGGGCTGGCTAACGCGAGGCTACTTCACCATCCGGAACTTGCCCCGGTTCTGCTCGGCCAGGAGCCTCATGAATCTGTCAGTACTCAAGGACTGCAACGGCATTCCCGCAGGAGTCATCGGCGCTGGTTCCTTGGTCCCCAGGTAGATCGCGTTGATGCGAATGCGGGCTCCTCGGTTGAATCCCTTGACCTTGTCGAGGATCTGCTGCATGTCGAGGATCTCACCCGCAGTAGGGGCACCGTCGCTCAGCAGGAAGACCTCGTCGACTTCGCTGGCATAGCGAGCACCGGGCTTGCGTTTGGCCTTGATCTCCAGGCCATCCCGCACCGCGTCATAGAGGGCGGTGGCGCCATCCGCGTTGATCTTGGCGACCGTATCGGCAATGGCCTTCTTGTTGCCCTTGTTGGCCACAACCAGTTTCTTCTTCCAGACGCGCACCTGCGAGGAGAAGAAGACGACGTTGAACTTGTCGTCACTCGTCATCCCACTGATCGCGCTCAAGAGTTCTTTCTTGGCCCTCTTGATCCGTGAGTCGTA
>JAJRTL010000460.1 GCA_024278315.1 Planctomycetota bacterium
GTGACGGACAGGGGCGCGTGCGCCTCATCGACCTGGGGTTCGCTACCAGGCTCGGCGAAGAAGACGAATCCACAACTACGCTCGGCACGGTTCAGTACATTGCTCCGGAACAGGCGCGGGGAGAAGGCGGGTTGGATTCGCGGGCGGACATCTACGCCCTGGGTGCCTCCCTCTATCACATGTGCACGGGCGAACTCCCCTTCGAGGGGCAGAACAACAGGGAGATCCTCATCAAACAGGTAGCTCTCGAACTCTCCTCGGCGAGGATCCGCGAGCTGGGACTGACCGGGCAAATGCATTACTTCATCGAGAAGATGATGGCCAAGGAGAAGGAGATCCGATACCAGGGTCCTGACGAACTCATCGCCGACCTCGAGGAGAAGTGCGCCGACCGGCCCTTCGTGCAGGCAGCTCTCGAGCCCGAGGAGAAGAAGCCGAGTGGGCCGGTGCTTCCCATCGTGCGACGAAGCTCTCGCCGGGCGCGCAAGGCCGCATCCTCGCGCAAGCGAAGGAGACGATGAGCGCGGACTACCCCTTTCGGTTCAGCTGCAAGCGCTCCGGCAACTGCTGTGCACGTCCAGAGGGCCGCGTCCGCATCACCGAGACCGAGATCCCGGCCATCGCGGAATGTCTGGATCTTGGCGTGGATGCCTTCCGATCGAGGTTTCTCGTTGCTGGTCCGGATGGGGACTGGCTGCTCAAGATGGGGTTGAGCGCCGCTTGCGTCTTCCTGGAGCATCACGAGGGGCTTGCCTCCTGTGCCATCTACGAAGCCCGTCCGGGGCACTGCCGGACCTTTCCGTTCTGGGGGGAGCTTCGCGAGGATGGGCCCATGCTTCGCTCGGCCCTGCGCTTCTGTCCGGGCATGGAAGAGGATCCTGCTGGGTAGCAGACAGGAATGCCCCCTGCCATGGTGATTTTCCGAACGAGGGTTGCGCGTGCCGATAGAGAAGCATGCCCGCTTCCATCCCACTGCGTCTGAGCCTCGCCTGCGCCCTCCTTCTGGGCACGCCTTCCGCCGGCCCACTGGCCGAGTCGCCGCAGGGCAAGAACCAGCTTCTGGAACGTGCCTATCAGAAGGCCCACCGTGCGTGGGAGAAGAAGAACTACAGGATGGGCATCGCCTGGCTGAAGCCCCTGCGTAGCCAGCTGCACAAGAGACAGGGAGCCACACAACTCCTCGCCAGCTTGCACTACGCCCAGGGTTGGAAGGAGATGAGGGCTGGCCGTCTGCAGCGCGCCAAACGCGAACTCGAGCAGTCGGCAGCACTCGATCCCAAGCAAGCAAACATCTGGTATTCACTGGGGCTCATCAACCGGTCCTTGAAGAACCGATGGGGTGCAGAAAAGAACTTCAAGCGAACCCTGAAGCTCGCTCCTGATCACTTCGAGTCGCTCCTGGAACTCGCCAGGATGGCCTACGAGGGCGAGGAAATCTCCGAGGCCCGACGCTATCTGGGACGGGCAGCAGAGCTCCGACCACGCGACACCACCCTCTTGCTCCTCCAGGAACAGTGCAAGGAAGACGAGGTCCTTGCACGCGATTTCAAGAGCTTCTCAAGCACGCACTTCCATATCCGGTTCAGTGGTAGACTCCCCAAGTCGAGCGAGGATACGAGGCAGATCCTGACACAGCTCGAACGGTCCTACCGCGAACTCAAGACCATCCTGGGGCAAGGACCGGCACAGCGCATCGAGGTCGTCCTCTACAGTCAGAAGGAGTTTACAGCCCTACGTGGAACCCAGGACTGGATGGGCGCCTTCTACGATGGCAAAGTGAGGATTCCGCTCAAATCCTGGCGAACACAGCAGAAGAAGATCCAGGAGCTCATGCGGCACGAGTTCGCCCATGCATTCGTCGAGGACCGGCTTCCAGGAGCCAGCTCCTGGTTGCACGAGGGCTTCGCGCAGTGGTATCAGGGGAGACGCAGCCGTGGATCGAACTCCGTGTTCCGGAAGTCCGCCCCAAGAAGCGCCAAGGAACTTCGGACGCCCTTCTCGAGAGTGAAGGATCCCGCTGTAGTGGCCATCCTTTACCTCGAGTCGCTGGTCCTCATGGAGGACCTTCTCTCACGAGGTGGTAGCGCAAAGCTCCGCGACCTCCTGGGCTCGGCAGCCCAAGGGGGTGGTACCTATGCGCAACGAGAAGAGAGGGCCCTCACAGAGGTCCAAGGAAGAGGCTTGCAACCTTGGATCCAGAAGCTCGCGAAGGACCGATCCTGGGCCACACCGGGCCGCTGAAGCGGGCCACTGAAGCCGAGTTGTCGAATCCGCACGAAACACCCCAACCATGCGGGCGATCTATCGGTGATGGAAACCACTGACAGCAAGGATCGTCCGAAACTCCGCGAGAGGGTCGGCTCTGCAGGAACCAAGAGTCTGGAGGACGCGGAGCTCCTCGCCCTCGTCCTGGGAACGGGTTCCTGCGGGCTGGGAGTCTGCCAACTCTCGCAGGACCTCATCAAGGAGGCGGGAGGATTGGGGTCCCTCTCGGCCATGGAGCTTCGCGAACTTGCCTGCCTGCCTGGGCTCGGCAAGGCGAAGGGTGCCCGGGTTCTGGCCGCCTTCGAGCTCGGGAGGAGGGTCTGGCGTCCCCGCATGGAAGCAGGTCAACCTCTCCGACATGCGCGCGACGCTGCGGCTCACCTCATCGGGTGCATTGGTGAAGGCAAGCGAGAGGAGTTCCATGCCCTCCTCCTGGATGCCAAGCACTGCCTGATCGGACACAGACTCATCAGTGTGGGCAGCCTGCAGAGCAGCATCGTCCACCCACGCGAGGTCTTTCGTCCAGCCATCCGACTGGCAGCAGCCGCCATCGTTGTCGGCCACAACCATCCCAGCGGCGATCCCAGGCCATCGGAAGAGGACGAAGCCGTCACTGACCGACTCCGAGAAGTCGGCCGCGTCCTGGGTATCCCCCTTCTCGATCACCTCGTATTGGGCGCAATGGAGTTCCACTCCTTTGCCGAAGGACGTTGTTTCCCGCTGGATCTCCCGGGGATCACCCCGGGAACCCGGGAGATCAGGACTTGACCATCCTCTCGAGGAGATCGCTGGCGGGCTCGGGAGCGATACCACAGGGCTGTGGCGAAGCCGCCAGCATCGCTGCCATCACCGATGCGTGCAGGATGTTGTCCACGCTGGCGTAGCGTGTAACCATGCTGACCTGCCGTTCCAATCCTGTCAGGAAGGGACCGAGGATCAACGCGCCACCAAAGGCCTCCGCGATCTTGTACGCGATGTTGCCCGAGGACACATCCGGGAAGATCATGACGTTGGCTCTTCCGCCGAGCTTGCTGAACGGGTAGTGCTCTTTCACGAATTCCGGCATGAGCGCCGTATCGACCCGCATCTCGCCTTCGATGATGATATCGGGTCGCCGTTCGCGCACGATGGCCAGTGCCTCACGGACCTTCTCGACCTCCGGATGGTCCACGCTACCGAACGTGGAGAAGGAGATCAGGGCCACGCGAGGCTCCACGTCGAAGCGCTTGGCGAGATCGGCGGTCGACCACGCGGTTTCGGCAATCTGCTCCGCAGTGGGTCTGATCACAGCAGTCGTATCCGCGAAGAACGTGAGTTCGTTCTTCTTCAGGACGAGGTGGACGCCTGCGCTATGGTTGCTGTGCTCGCACTTCGGGACAAGGCTGAAGATAGGCCGCAACATCTCGGTGTAGGTATTCCCGACTCCGCAGACCATCGCATCCACGATGCCCTTGCGCAGCATCATCGAGGCGAACTGCAGCCGCCAGGTCATACGCCGGCGAGCGTAGTAGTTGGTGATGCCCTTGCGCTCACGAAGCTTGTAGTAGTCGCGCCAGAACTCCTCGTAGTACGGCGAACTTTGAGGCTCGTGGATCTCGACTCCGTCCAAGCGATCCGAGAGATCCATCTCACGAATCTTGGTCTGGATAGATTCCATCGGCCCGATCAGCACGGGTTCGATTACGTCGTCCTCGCGAAGGATGGCTGCCGCACGCAAGATGCGCTCGAAGTCCCCCTCGGGGAAGACGATGCGGGACTTGTGAGCCTTGGCCCTCTGCGTGGCGAAGCGAAGCACTTCCTTCTCCTTGCCGAGCCGGACGTCCAGCGCTTCGCGATACTCATCCCAGTCATCGATGGGCGTCCGCGCCACACCGCTATCGCAGGCGGCCTTGGCTACGGCAGGAGCGACATGCGTAAGGACTCGTGGATCCATGGGCTTGGGGATGATGTATTCCGGTCCGAACTCGAAGTGACGACCACCGTATGCCAATGCGACAGCCTCGGGGACTTCTTGCCTTGCAAGCTTGGCCAAGGCCTCGACAGCGGCAATCTTCATCTCCTCATTGACCTTGCGTGCACGGACATCCAGGGCACCGCGGAAGATGAAGGGGAAGCCCAGGACGTTGTTGACCTGGTTGGGGAAATCGGACCTCCCGGTGCCGACGATTGCGTCAGGGCGCGTCTCTCGGGCCAGATCGTAGTCGATCTCGGGATCGGGGTTGGCCATGGCCAGCACGAGAGGATCACTGGCCATGCTCATGAGCATCTCCGGGCTTACGATGTCCTTCACCGATAGTCCGCAGAAAACATCCGCTCCCACCATTGCGTCGGCCAGGGTCTTCTTGTCGGTCTCCCGGCAGAAGGGGCGCTTGAACTCGTTCACGGAGTCTTTTCGTTCCATCGTGAGAACTCCCTTGCTGTCCACGATGAAGACGTTCTCCTCCCGCACACCCATGGAGATGAGCAGCTTGGCACAGGAGATCGCTGCAGCACCGGCGCCACTGAAGACGACCTTGACGTCTTCGGCCTTCTTGCTGCTGATCTTCATCACGTTCAAGAACGCTGCCGCACAGATGATGGCCGTACCGTGTTGATCGTCGTGGAAGACGGGGATGTCCATCTCGTCGTTGAGCCGCTTCTCGATCAGGAAGCACTCCGGAGCCTTGATGTCCTCGAGGTTGATTCCGCCGAAGGTCGGCTCGAGCGAGCGTACGATCTTGCAGAAGGCATCAACGTCGGTTTCGTTGATCTCGATATCGAAGCAATCGATATCGGCAAACCGCTTGAAGAGGACGGCTTTGCCCTCCATGACCGGCTTGGAAGCCTCGGCGCCGATGTTGCCGAGCCCCAACACGGCGGTACCGTTGGTGACCACGCCGACGAGGTTTCCCCGGGCGGTGTAGTTGAAGGAGTCCTCTGGGTTCTTCTCGATCTCCAGGCAGGGCTCAGCCACCCCAGGGGAGTAGGCCAGGCTCAGATCCCTGGCCGTGAACGAGGGTTTCGTGGATTGGATCTCGATCTTTCCTGGGCGTCCATCTCGATGATACGAGAGGGCCTCTTCGCGAGTGACCATAGGTCTCCTGGGCCGGGCGTGTAGATTTGAGGCGTTGCGTGAAAATTTGAAGGGGAGATTATCGCCATCGGAAGGGCTCCCGGCAAATCCTTCTCCCATGTACCCCCCTCTCTTGCCACTTGTGGCCCATGCGGCATGATTCAGTCTTCTCGCCCCGAAGTTGCTCCAGGATCCCAATGAACCCCCTCCTGCCACATCTGACCTTTCTCCTTATTCCGCTTTTGCTGCCCAGCACAGGTTGTGCTCAGGCGAGCAAGAAGACCCAGAAGATCGACCCTCGCCTGGCCGTGAGCTACCGCGGTGGAGGCGTGACCTGGCAGGATTTCCATCTGGAGATCGCCCGGCGGTACAGAGGGCGGGATTTCGCCAAGAAGGGGATGACCCATCTGATCGAAACACGGATCGTGGCCATCGAGTCCCGAAAGCGTGGTATCGAGGCCGACAAGCTGGCCGTCGAGGCCCAGATCCAACAGGTACGCCAAGGACTTGCCAGCCGGAAGAAGAAGTGGGAAGACTTTCTCCAGGAAAGGCACCTGACGCCGGAGAGCTTTCGCGAGGTGGTGAAGCTCTCCTTGAACACTGGAGTCCTGGTCAGGAAGGATCTGGGACTGGAAGGCGAGGCGCGTCCTTCCGAGCACAAAATCCAGCTCTGGATGAGCGAGAAGATGAAGGAGCTCGGCGTGGTGACGGATGTGACCAAGCTGCCGCCAGATGTCTGCCTCCGTATCCAGGGCCGGGAGATTCCTCTGTTCCGTCTGGGTGAATCCATGGCTCGGATCCTGGCACCCCAAGACAAGAAGCGCATCCTGAGAGAGATGGCCGCCTATCGGCTCTTGCAGGAGAAGGCGCGCGAGTTGGGCATCCAGATCGAGGAGGGGGATCTCGAAAGGCAGCTGGAGCAACGACGAGAAGAGTTCGCCAAGCGCCCGCAGTTCGCCAAGCAGGGTGTCAAGTTGGAGGACCTCCTCCACGCACAAGGCCGAACGCTCGCGGATCTCACCCAGGGAGAGGTCTTTCGCACGAATCTCCTGATCCAGAGGATCGGCGACCGCCTCTATCCGATGGAGCAGATCCGGGCCGAGTACCAGAAAGACCCCGCCTACTGGCGAGACCGTCTGGGACCCAGTCGGAGGACCTTTCGCCTCTGGATCCAAGGTCCACCCAGGCGGACCCGCGCAGATGCCGAGGTCTATCTGGCTGAGCTGGCCAAGAAGATCCAATCCCAGCAGAGCTTCCAGGCCATGGCCCGCGAATACTCGGAGGATCTCGCCTCCAAGAAGCTCGCAGGAGACCTGGGCTTTCTCTTCCGGCTCCACGCCCGGTATCCAGAGAAACTGACCAAGGCTGCCTTCGACTGCCCCTGCGGCGTGTTCTCACCCAAGGTCATCGAGGAGAGTGGAGGGTTCAGCCTACTGATGGTTTCTGAGGAGAAAGCCGGCCCTCAGGGTGAAGACCTCTGGAAGGCCATCCGTCGACACAAGATGACCGCGCTGCTGGCCGAGATGATCGAGAATCATCAGCTGCTCTATCATCTGGTTCGCTAACAACTCCCGTCAGAAGCCTCGCGCGTGCTCCCCAATCCGGCGACGAGCGTCAAGACGGGACCCGCTTCGCTACCGATGCGGAGGTCCACGTCCTCTTCTTCGCGCACCGCCAAGGGGAGCAGGGCCAGGCCATGCCAGGTCGCGTCTTCAGGCGAAAGATAGGCGGAGGTCAGACGCCCAGCTTCCATGCCCTCGTCATAGATGAGGCTGCCTGATTCGAGTTCCTTTTCGGACTTGAATCGGACTCGCATGAGCTCGCGGTTGACATGCCCATAGGTCCGGATACGGGCTACGATCTCCTGACCGGTGTAGCAACCCTTGGTCGGATGGCAGGCTTCGTCGAGCCCTACCTCCAGGGGGATGGTCGTCTCATCCGCATCGACACCAAAGAGTGGCTGTCCTGCATCGATACGGACGGCCTCGAAGAGCTCACGATCCGCCAGGGCCACTCCCTTCTCCTGCAATCGGCTTCTATCGTCATCGATCGAGGACTGCAGTCCGTAGATTCTGCAGAAGGGTA
>JAJRTL010000461.1 GCA_024278315.1 Planctomycetota bacterium
GCAGCCAAGGGGTCGCCCGCTTGCGCGGAGTCAGTTGTGTCGACGCTGCTGCAAGAGGCCAGGAGCATGCAAACCAACAGGCCAAAGGGAATGAGTGCCGTGGGCTTTCGGGGACGGAAGCTGTCCATGCTGGGGAGAGGGCGGGGATTCATGATTCGATTTCCTCGAGGATGGGTCACTGCGTCTTCTGTGGATCTACGACTGGCCGCGAAGCCCTACTGACCGAGTTGGTTGCGAACGAGGCGGTCGACGACCTGATCCAGCTCCTTGTTGAGTTCGCGGAGTTGTTCGCCGACCTTCTGCCCGAGCTGAATGGACTCCTGGACCATGTCGAGGAAGTCGAGCTGGCCTTCCATGAGGGAGATGGCGGCAGAGAGACCCCTGAGATTGGTTTGCAGGATCTGCTCCTGTTGTTCGATGAGGGTGATCTCCTGGTTCATCTGACCGATCATGCGGTCGTAGCGCACCTGACTGGACTTGTCCTCGATCAGCTCGCGGCGAGCGCGCAGCTTGCTGAGCAGGCCACGCTTCTTGGGCAGGACGGTGATGCGGATCTCGGATCCGATCTGCCGCGCACTGGCGCGCAAGCTGCGTAGGCCCGTGATGACGACGATGCGCAGGGCCTTGTTGGCTTTGACCTTGTCTTCTTCGCCCACCTTGACCTTGCCACTTTCGAGAACGACGAGGACCTTCTTGAGGTTCTTGACCCGATGGTTGGAGTCCTTGAGTTCGCCCATGACCTTCTCGAGCGAGTCGAGGATCTGGAGCACCTCGTTCTTGTCCTTGATGTTCTGGGTCTTGGAGTTCTGGGACCCGGGATTCCGGGATCCGGGGGTCTGGGATCCGGGGGTCTGGGTTCCGGGGTTCTGGGTTCCGATCCCGGTTGACGAACCCCCCTGGCTGCGGGCGGCTGAGACCGATGGGCCTTGCTGCATCTGGGCAGAGCCTGGCTGGACCTGTTGCGCCTGGATGGGGCGCGCTTGGACGGGGCGTGCCTGGACGGAGCGTGCTTGGACGGGGCGAGTCTCCGTCACGGAGCTCTCACCCGACGGAGAGGGGACCCCTTGCAGGGGAAGAACAGTGGAGAAGAGCGCGCAGCAGAGAATGAGAGAAGACATGAGAACTCCAGTCTGAAAGGGAGAAGTCTGGTAAACGGGTGGAGGAATGGACCAGAGATCTGAAACAAGGGTGGGCCTTGTCGTACGCAGAAGCTGTCCGGAGGCTTGGAAACGGAGCAACGGCGAGCTTTTCCGGAGGACGAGGCACAAATCGCGGGCAAGCTCTCGTGAACGCGGCAGCTCGGCATCGCGGCAGCTCGGCAGATCTTCAGCGCGGCAGCTCGACCAGCTGCAGAGGACAGCTCGCGGAGGCTACTTCAGGGCGGATCGGAGGTGGTCGGCTTCGGTGCTCAGGCGCTCGACCTTGGGTTTCTCACGCTGGATCTGGTTCTCGAGTTGGCGAATCTTCTTCCACTTGACGTTGTGGAGGTTGTGGCCTCGCCGAGGAGGAGTCCGTAGGTATTCCTTGCATCTCGCAATGCCTGACTCGGCGGATCGAATGAGACGCTGACGCTTGCTGAGTTCCTTCTCCACCTTCTGCAGCCTCCGATCGATCAGCTCGGTCGGCGTCAGCAGATAGAGCCCATGTCCGAGTTTGATCAGGTCCAGGTATTGATGCACCGTCAAGCGGACCTCTTGGATGTTGTTGCCCTGCTTGCGATCCGAGAGCCTGCCCAGCCATGTCTCCAGATCGACTGTGGAGATCGCTGCGCGTGCCTGGAATTTCTCGGTTGCCGTGAGTTTCAAGAACTCCTCGAAGGCGACCTGTGCTTTTGCCAGGCTCTGCTGTGGTCCCACTGACGCATAGATCTCACCGAGGCTGAAGTGGATGATCGGGTTTCCAGGTCGGATCTTCTCAAGCTTCTTCAAGACTCGTAGCAGCCTGGCCGCATCCCGCGAAGCGCGATACATCGCCGCCTTTTCGACCAGTGCCTGAAGCTCACCCTTGCCCAGCTTGTGCAACTGGGAGAACGCACGGATGGCCTCCTTCTCGAGCCCATCAGGCAGAGCCTCAACGAGGAGTCGGGCACAATCCACAGCCTCACCGGTGCGCCGCATGCCCAACAGGATGTTCATCCGGATACGGAGAAGTCTGGCATCCACGGGCCTTCGCACCAGCAGTTCGTCGAGCAGCGACAGCGCCGCCTCGCTCTTGCCGGCGCGTAGTGCCTTCTCGATCTCGACCTGACCCCTGGCCTGCGCATTGGCAGTCGTGAGCGTCAGCAGGACAGCCAGGACCATCGATGGGATTGGCATGGTGGTTCTCTTGGTTGTGCGCAGGGTCTTGCGCAGGGTCTTGCGCAGGGTCTTGCGCAGGGTCTTGCGTAGGGTCTTGCGTAGGGTCTTGCGCAGGATGAAGCGCGCAGGGTGGGACAGGTGGGCAAGCATAAGTCGGGAAACGGGGAGAGGAGCGGGGCATTCCGGATTGTCGTGGAAAATCACCGGAGCCCATGCCACAAGTCATACAAAAAGAATAGGGCTGGGGTTGAGCGCAGGTGGGCCGCGGGTTGGTGGCGGAAGGGTGGCGGGTGATGCGCGGGTGGTACCTGGGTTGGGGGCTCGCGGCTTGAACGCAGCAAGTCGCGACCTAGCATGGGCTTGTCGCTTGGTCGCTCTTCCCCGAGGCTGATGAGCAGCGTGTCGCCGATCTCACTCAACGAATGGATTCTTGCCCTCGCGGCAAAGGGACCGGCCCATGTCGATCCGGGCCCCTTCGTCGAGTTGTTGCGACGACAACTGCGGGCGCGACGAATGCACCAACCCGCATGGCTGGGTCTGCGGGATCACCGGGAATGGGACCAGGCTGCTCTCCTCGAGCTCTGCGGCATTCTCTATACGCGATTCCTGGTCGCCAAGCTGCCCGACTACCAACGCGACGCGCAGATACGCGATGTCACGGGGCTGATCATCACGGCAGTGCAGTGGAGATTCACCGACCTGCAACGCGAAGCCGACCCCGAAGGGCATGCCGTCTACAAAAACGTCGAGCAGGCCGTGACCCTGGCAATCGAGGCGGGTGCGCTCCTGTTGGATCTGCGCACGAGTCGTGACCTCCGTGGGCAGACCGGCAAACTCGACAATCAGAGCCTGCTCTGCACGACGACACGAGAGTCGACCGCACAGGCAGCGAAGAGAACGAACGCGGTCGTGAAGCCTGGCCTCATGTTGGACCTGGACCGCGACGAGATCCACGGAAGGCTCATCAGCCAGGCCGATTGGTCCGCGCTCAAACCCAAGTTGACCACGCGATCCAAGATTCACAGCGCTCGGTTGTTCGAGCTGTTGCAAGGACTCTGGCAGGGTCCACCGCTGCGCTTTCGCATGGCCGACCTGGTCGACGCCGTGAAGGCCGAGTGTTGCACACAGATCGAGAACCATGAGATCACCCTGGAATCGCAAGGCCAATGGGACGAGCCACCCACTGCCAGCTTGCGCGATCACGAAACCAGACTCCGCCAGGCCATCGACCAGATCACAGCCAACCATCCTCGGCGCACACGCCTGCAAGACCTTCTCACGCGCTGCCTGGACCATTGGGACGAACACGGTGGACTCATCGAGGCCACGGACCACGCACAACACGCCAGCCTGTCCAAGAGCAGCGCCTACGAAGACCTGGACCTGCTGAAGAAAGTCATCCAGGACATCCTGACCGGAGATTCACGGAAAAATGCAAACTGATCAGGAAAGCAGACTGTCCACTCCCGTTTCCAAGCCAGCGAGGCTGCACGACCTGTCTGGGTGGAACATTCGATGACATCTACCAACCGAGGGGGGACAGGCGAGTCGGCATTCCACGCTGCGCAAGCATTGTGGGAGGCTCGGCTCGCGTCCAGAAATGCCATGGAAGACCGGGACCCCACTGCCGGAGATCTCTTTCACTGGCCGATGCCGCTAGGGCTATCCCTACGCTGGGTGATGCTCGGGAGCGACCCGGCGGGTCGGGCAGCCTTTTGCCTTGTCGACGATGCCGGACCGCGGCGATCGCGGGACATCGCATTGGCGACGCAGAAGACTGATGCGGGCCACCCGGAGGGCAAGCGAAGCGATGATCTCCTGCTACGGCCGGACTTCACCCTCGAGATTCCCGTGACGGCAGTGAAGAGGCAGGACCGCGTGGGCTGTTTGGATGGCTCCGCATGGGCCAGGGTCCAGGAAACGCTCGCCAGGCAGGGTTTCCGTGGGTTTGTCGATGTCGAGCCAGGTGAGGATGCAGAGGCAGGAGAATACCTGCGACAGCTCCAGCACACGCGGGCCCTGATCGAGAGCTTCCTCGAGACAGGCGTCTATCGATTGCCGACCTCGTACTTCATCCAGGATCAGGCACCGGCAGACTCTGAGCGCCCGGCACTGGCCGCGGCTGGATCCCAATCGCTGCTGGAGTCACTCCGCCGCGAACTGCGCGAGGAGGCCTTCCTCCACTTGGACCTGGAAGCCGTCTTCCCCGGTCGCCTCGAGATCCTGGCGATGGAGTCGGGCCTCACCCTCCTGCACGATGCTGGCGACGAGGAGGCCGAGCCGCCTCGCGCGGAGCTGGCGAAGGCCAGTCA
>JAJRTL010000462.1 GCA_024278315.1 Planctomycetota bacterium
CGGTACGCACGCGAATCGACAAGGATCTCACGACTGGTCAGGTCTATCCCCTCGCCATCGATCCCGCGAACCTGAGTACTACCTACACCTGGTGGGTGGACAGCCTCGAGGACGTTCCGTTCACAGAACGCTCCCAGTTCATCGGTGATCCGCGACACATGCCCTACGCCGATTGCTTCGATGGTGGTGCAAGTTTCCCCAACTCATACAACCCATACCATGACAATCTCAGCAACGGAACCAACGCCCAGTCCTGGTGGCCAGCACTCGATGCCGGTCGTCTCCGCGATGGTTGGCGTGGACGTACCGAAATCGATTATGGTCGCTACGCCCAGTTGATCCGCGAATCGTTGGCGCGGTCCGGTTCACTCTGGTGCACGCTGACCGGCTTCTCCTACTACTATGTCGGCATTGGTGGTGAGATCGGATACGACGGTGCCAACAACTACCCCAACTCCATCACGGTGGATGGCGCTCCTTATGGGTATGGCGCCCCCCTGACCGTGAACAACATGGCCAGTGCCGGAAGTTCCAACGGTCGATACGTCAAGTATGTTCGTGAGGGTGGTGGTAGTTCCTGGTGGAGTCAGGCATGGCTCGGCGAACTGTATCCCGATAGTGCCTATGCGACCTGGGTGACCACCGGAACGATCCCCTCCGGTAACGCTACGAATCGATTCTACCGAACCAGGCGATCCAACATCACGGCGAATCTCCCTGCAGGAACCAGTTTCATCAATACCTACCGGAGAACGCAGACGGAAGGCAGTACAAGTATTTTCAATATTGGTACCAGCAGCCCTCACTCGACGTTCCATCACCAGTTCGCAAGTGGGAATTCCACGATCGGTGGAGCGGGTCTGGAGCTTCAAAGCAACTACAACTTCGTGTTGCCCAGTTCCATTCCGACGAACCGTCCCTTTGGTGTCAACCTCAGCAGTTCTGGCTGGATCGGTGATGAGTACAACCAAGCGGAGTTCCCCAAGTTCACAGGGAGTATTCTCAAGTCCTACTATCAGAAGAGCGGTAGTACCTATGGTTCGGCCCTTGTCGGGTTGACCTCGCCGAACAACGAGACAGCGTTCATCGTCGTGAATGGACTCAGTCAGACAGTCGAACTTGGTTCGTCCTTCATTGGGAAATACTCGGTTCTGGCTTTGTTGCACTCCTACTTCGAGACAGGCAACCCATCGATCACGAACAACCATGAGCTTCCACCGCGCATTCTGATCAACAGTCCGACCGAGATCACCGATATCCAGAATCCGACGACGATTCCGATCCAGTGGTCTGCCCAATGGAAGCGGTGGGATGGTCAGAAGTACTCTGGCTCTTTCTCGAGTGGCTACGCTGGAAACGAGGCAACGCTGGAGTATGTGATCATGTATTCCAAGGATGGTGGCAAGAACTTCCTGTACATCCAGGACGACTCTGCGGCGACTCCGGGCGTGAGGCCGAGCTCCAGCGCCTACCGGATCAGTGACTTTGGAGTTGGTGACGAAACCTACAACTGGCCGACGCCATCAGCGGGTTACCCGGAAGGGTCGTATGTCATTCGCATCGAAGGCTACCGGGTAGGGTCCAATCTCCACTATTCCTACCATCAGGCCAAGGTCTACATCCATCGATAACGAAGGGGGGATCGTGCTGGAGACTATGCACATCCTGCCCCTTCTGGATGCGAAGGAGCATTCGAGGTGGTGAATCGCAAAGGGGAGGACGGGATTGCCGTCCTCCTTTCCCTCTTCTATACCCTGCTGACCCTCGGTCTTGTCCTGACCAGTCTCTCCGGTCCTCGTGCCCTCAGGGACATGGCGCAAGAGCGGGAGCCACATCGGACCGACCTCATGCAGTTGAGCGAAGCCGGTCTGTTTCTCGCTCTGCAAGAACTGCGGGTGGGAGGGACTCTGGAACGAGCGACGGCTGGGACGTGGTCCTTGAGCTACGCGATGGGGCAGGAGCTCTGGGGGACCGTCAATGTCGAGTTGGATCGGAACAAAGGGGTTCTTCGATCCCGAGCTCGTGTGTATGAGCAAGTAGACCCTGATCTGCCATTGGACGGGTTTCCAAATCGCCTGCTGGCTCGAGCCCGAGGAGAGGTGGGCTTGGGGCGTATCCGCTTTCGGCCACCCGCCAAGGCACCCTTGGTTCTCTTGGAGCCGAGCGGCCTTCACATCGAGTCCGATCTCGTTCTCCTGACTCGCCAAGGGGAGGCTGCCCTGGCATACGTTGCAGATGGCGAGAAAGCTCCCGTGATCCCAGAGGGCTCCTTGGCGATGGAGCTGCCGGAGGAGAGGCTCAGCCTCGAGAGGATCATGGGGATACCGAGGGAGGATCTGGCAACGATGGCGGATCGGCACGTACCAGCCGGAGAACCATTCGTCGAGATGCAGTGGGGGTTGGTCCATCTTTCTGGCGAACGACGGTTCGATGCAGAGCACCCTCTTCAGGGGAGCGGCTTCCTCGTGGTGGAGGGGGATCTGATCCTGGAAGGAGATGAGATCCACGAGTTTCAGGGCATCCTCCTGGTTACTGGTTCGCTGTTCGTGAGGGGACGCGCGCGGATAGAAGGGATGACACTGGTCCTGGGTGATCTTCGAGTTACGGGGAAGGGCCGTGACCAAGGCCTCACGCTCCAGTTCGATGAGGAATCTCTGCGTCGATCCCTTTGGAGCGTGGAGGGCCTCCGGTTCTCCCAGCGGCCATCGATCGTCCTGGAGAAACCGGAGGATGGCAAGGCAGGGAGGGCGGAGCGATGACCCGAGAGCCTCAGAGCCCCCTATCACCCCCTGGATTCGTCGAGCCCGAGAGTCGACCCAAACGTGCGAAGACTCCTTGGGAGCTACCCATCGCGGCTGCCCTCTGCGTCCTGGTGACCCTCCTGGCGATGGGGTTCGTATCCCGGGCCTATTCGAGTGCGGACTCGGACAGGTCAGAGGTCTTTCTCGACCAGAAGCTCGATACCTTGATGCTCGAGGTTCGGGCGATCGCCCGCAGATCGGTTCATGTGGATGACCTCAATGGTTGGGACGATGGAGACGACCTGGTTCCAAGTCTCTCTTTCCAGAAGCATGATGGGGACTGGCTGGATCCAGATGACCCCTTCTCCGGAAACAGGATCGTCGGCAATCAGTGGCTCTATGCACGTCGACTAGGCATCGAGAATCTCGCGGGCGAGAGTCAGGTAGACCTGCGTCTCGCGAGACTCGAGATCTATCGCTACGACAAGACACGAGGATACGTCCTCGTCCGTGAGAGGCGGCAGATCATGGGAGCTGGCCCAACCTATGAGGATGCTGCCCGGGTTCTGGATCTCTACGTTCTCGCCATCCAGAACAGCCCGATGACATGGGATGACCCCAGCGATATCCGTGCACGGCTCGAGTCTCGACTCCTGGACCTGGAGGCGCGGAATCCGGGAACAAGAATCCGAACGCACTGGATCACCAAGCTCGCCTATGGGCGTGATCCTTTCTACAGGCCCGTGCTGTCGGAGTGCGAAGAGGCCGATCCCGCGAGCGCCTACGTCTATCCCGGGCGTTACGTGCTGGAAGCATTGCGTGATGATGACGATGACGGACTGCGTTTCAGTCTCGCTGACTCCAGCAATCATGCGTTGCGCCTCGAGGATGAGAAGCGTCTGTTCGAGCGACGCGTAGAGGCGGGTCTCGAGGATCCAGACGAACCCAGTTGGAGGTTGCTCTTGGAGGACTTGTACTCGAGTCCAGAGCGCTATCGGGATGCAATGATCCTCAATCTCCACGGTGGAACCCTGCCCCTGCCCCCTTTGCGCAACTACTCGGATGCGGCCAAGATTCCAGAACTCGATAGAGGCCTGCGGGTGGTCAGCCACCCAGAGAAGCTCCGGTTCGATAGCGGGCGCGCCGGCGGGCAGGCTGAGGATGTCAGCTTGCGAGTCTATGCCTGGCGCTCGGAACCTGACGATCCCTCTGGGCCGGGTCAAGACACAGGGGCCCGTCCCATCGTCCTTCGCATACCAGATCTGGATCTTCGGGCCTCGAAGGACTCGGGTGAGTAAGGGGTCCAGATTGAGTTCCTGGCAGGTGGGATACAGGCTGATGGGAGCGCCCAGCCCTACACTCCTTTTTCGGCGGCCTCCCCTTGGTCCGGTCGACGAGGGGATTCCGGCTATGAGCTTGTCTTTGTTTCTGACAAGGAGACAGGGGAGGCGTTCACGGAGATCCGTCTTCACGGCACGCCTGCATCATGCCCCCGCGTTGGTGAAGCAGGATTGGGTGCAGAATCCAGGCTCTACGGCCTCGAGTACATTCCGCTTCCCGTCGAGCGAGCCGCTGACTTCTCGAGAGACCTCGCGAGCTCCGGGGCAGGCCCCAAGAACACCGCGCGATGGCGCATCCGGATTCCTGCAAGCCTGCTTCGGAAGCAGATGGGGGATCGACAGGTCGTGGAGATCCGTACGAGCATCGAAGCAGGTGGTACGCTCGGCGCGTGGAACGAGAGCCGGACCTGGGCATGGTGGACGGGTGACCTCTCCCTGGTTCCGATCACAGAGAGGTTCCAGTACCTGGGGGATCCACGGCACAATCCCTATGCGGACCTCTGTGATGCGGGCGAGAGCTTTCCGAGTGGATACAATTGGTTCTTCGACGACCAGCACGAGTCGCGGACGGACGCTCGCGACGCGTGGCCCTCGATCGGTCATGTCGAGCTCGCGGATGGATGGATGGGGCGCAGCGCAGTGGATCTGCCTCACTACTTCCTGCTTCTGCGGGAGGCTCTCCGTCGGTCTCGCGCGATCTTCATCCAGGGACCGGGTCCCCTGGCATTCTCTGTCAGCCTGGGCGGAGAGGATCTCGATCGTGTACCTGGTCTGCAGCGCACCAAGGAGGGCGCATGGTGGTCCAAACCCTGGCTCGGTGAACTCTATCCCGACGCATACGCGACACAGTGGAGGGAGGAAGGCAATCTGCCTGCATCCGATTTCGAAACGGTCCAACGCCAGGAGATCCGGACCGGGCTGCCCAGAGGGACCAGCCTCTCGCCCGAGACCCGGAGCATCGGTTTCGAGGGAGGGACCAGCCTCATGAACTCGGGTGAGGATTGGTCGACCTTCCACCACCAGCGTGTGCTCAGTCAGGACTACCGCTGGATGCCTGATGGCTCTGAGTTGATCCACAGATGGTCCTTGGAGCCAGGTCCAATCCCAACGGTCACCCTGCCCTTCCGATTGAAGACGAGTTGGCACGGCAGCGTTGGGCCGGAGTGGCCTTGGCAAGGCCTCTACCCAAGACAGAGCCTGGAACGGACGAAGAGCTACCTGGAACAGGGTCGCGGCGCCCTGGGGTTTGCCTTGATCACATCGCGACAGCCTGGCCTGGAGGGAGAGTCACGCTTTCTTCTGAACGGCTTCGATCCGAGAATGGACCTCGATGCGGGAGTCGATCTGATCTTGTCTGCGGCAGTCGACGCTCTTCTCACGGGGCAAGCGAACCGTATGGAACTTCTGCCAGTGCCCCGGATCGAAAGTGTGAAGGTCCTCCCGGGTTCGGAGCTCGAGCTCGAGTTCGATCTGTCCTGGCCTGACTCTGAGGGAGATCAGAAGGTGAAGCGACTTGAGCCCCTGGAAGAACGTGTGCGCTATCGATGTCTCTATTCCTCCGATGGTGGCAGGACTTACCGCCGTCTTGTGGATGCCGTGCCCGTCACTCCAGATCAGCCTCCATCCGATCCGAAAGAGTGGATACCGGACTCCAGAATCGGTCCTGAGCTTCAGAGGTTCAAGATCACTCCCACGAGAGATGGGGAGTGGATCATCCGGGTCGAAGCCTGGCTCGAAGGGAGGAGACTACATCATGCATATCACCAGCAGAGGATCTTCCATGGATCTTGAGCCCAAGAGTCGGGCGACTCATCGCCAACGTGGTGCCTTCGAGGTCGAGTTCATCATTGTCGCGGC